>JACQCD010000141.1 GCA_016201825.1 Nitrospirota bacterium
GCCGGGGGCGGAGTGGTGTTCACGACGATCCAGAAATTCTTTCCCGAGGAGAAGGGCGACCGCCACCCGGTGTTGTCGGAGCGACGCACCATCGTCGTCATCGCCGACGAGGCGCACCGGAGCCAGTACGACTTTATCGATGGTTTTGCACGCCACATGCGCGATGCGCTGCCCAATGCTTCGTTCATCGGCTTTACCGGGACGCCGATCGAGGTGACGGACAAGAACACCCGCGCGGTGTTCGGCGACTACATCAGCGTCTACGACATCCAACGCGCGGTGTCGGATCGCGCCACTGTGCCCATCTACTACGAAAGCCGGCTCGCCAAGCTCGCGCTGAAGGACTCCGAGCGTCCCAAGATCGATCCCGAGTTCGAGGAAGCCACTGAAGGCGAAGAAGTCGAGCAACGAGAAAAGCTCAAGACCAGGTGGGCGCAGCTCGAAGCGATCGTGGGCTCGGAGAACCGACTCAAACTCGTTGCTCGGGATCTGGTGGATCATTTCGAGAACCGGCTCGCCACCATGGACGGCAAGGCCATGATCGTGTGCATGAGTCGCCGCATCTGTATGGGCTTGCATGACGAGATTGTGAAGCTCCGTCCGGGTTGGTATCACGCGGACGACGATCGGGGTGAGCTCAAGGTTGTGATGACTGGCAACGCTTCCGAGGGACCGCGAGTTGCCCAGCATGCCCGTAACAAGACGCGGCGCGAGGCGCTGGCCCAGCGCTTCCGCGACTCCACCGATCCGTTCAAGATCGTGATCGTGCGCGACATGTGGCTCACGGGCTTTGACGCGCCCAGCTTGCACACCATGTACGTAGACAAGCCCATGCGCGGCCACGGGCTCATGCAGGCCATCGCGCGCGTGAACCGCGTGTTCAAGGACAAACCGGGCGGGCTGGTGGTGGATTACCTCGGTCTCGCCGCCGAATTGAAGCAGGCGCTCGCCACGTACACGGAGAGCGGCGGGACCGGCAAGACCGCAATTGATCAGGCTGAGGCCGTGGCCCTGATGCAGGAGAAATACGAAGTCTGTTGCGGATTGTTCCACGGCTTTGATTGGAGCAAATGGGTGTCAGGCACGCCGCAAGAGCGACTGAGCGTTCTGCCTGCCGCGCAGGAACACATCCTGGCCTTAGAGGACGGCAAGAACCGATTGCTCCGAGCGGTTACCGATCTGTCGCAGGCCTTTGCCCTCGCGGTGCCGCACGAAGACACGCTTCGCATTCGCGACGACGTGGGGTTCTTCCAGACCGTGCGCGCGGTGCTGGCCAAGAACGTGCCTGGCGAGCGCAAGACCGATGAGGAACTCGACCACGCGATCCGGCAGATTGTCTCGAAGGCGGTGGCCTCTGACCAGGTCGTGGACATCTTTACAGCGGCGGGGCTCAAGAAACCGGACATCTCGATTCTCTCGGACGAATTTCTCGCCGAGGTCCGCGGCATGCCGCAGAGAAACTTGGCCGTGGAACTCTTACGCAAACTGTTGGCAGGTGAGATTCGACTGCGTAAGCAGAAGAACGTGGTGCAGGGCCGCTCGTTTGCGGAGATGCTCGAACAAGCGATTCGTCGCTACCAGAACCGCGCGATCGAGGCGGCGCAGGTGCTGGAGGAGTTGATCGGCCTGGCCAAGGACATGCGGACCGCGAACGCGCGCGGCGAGAAGCTCGGGTTGTCCGACGACGAGTTGGCGTTCTACGACGCGCTGGAAGTCAACGATAGCGCGGTGAAGGTGCTGGGTGAGCCCACGCTCAAGATGATCGCGCGCGAGCTGGTCGATACGGTGCGGAAGAACGTGAAAATCGATTGGACGGTCCGCGAGAACGTGCGCGCCCAGCTTCGTGTGTTGGTGAAGCGCATCCTGCGCAAACACGGATATCCGCCGGATAAGCAGGAGAAGGCCACGCAGACGGTGCTCGAACAGGCGGAAGTGCTGTGCGGCGAGTGGGCGGCGTGAGAGAGGGATAGGAACGGAAAACGAGGGAACTTAAAAGGGGCAATTGAGCGGTCAGGACCCCAGATGGAGATCCGCGATGAGCGGCAGGTGATCGGAGCCGCGGTTCGACCATTGGTTGATGGCGACGCGGCACGAGAGGGGGGCCAACCGCTCGCTGAAATAGATGTAGTCGAAGCGCAGCCGAGGCAATCGCGTGTGAAAGGTCGCCGCGCGGCCCGCGCCGGCCGCGGAGAAGGCGTCGGTAAGTCGCCCGCGGAGTTGGCTGGAGACTCGGCTCCGGGGGATCGTGTTGAAGTCGCCCATGAGTAACACCGCCGTGTCGGGCTTTTCCGGTCCGATGATCCGCTCGATGACGTGGGTGGCCTGGATCATCCGCTCCTGCGGCACGAGGCCGAAGTGGGTGACGAAGCAGCGGAGGGGCTCTTTGGGCACATCGAGATGGACCTCGATACAGGCGCGCCCCGGCTGCGGCCACACCGTGAGATCGTGATTCCGCGTGAACGTCGCCGGCCATCGGCTCAAGAGCGCGTTGCCGTACCGGCCTTTCCGCCGCGTGGGCCCCGGAAAGACGTGCAACCCTAATTGCTTGGCCAGCCACTTCGCCTGATCGACGTAGCCGGTCCGACGCAGACCGAAATCCACTTCTTGAAGCGCCACCACGTCGGGGGCCTCGTGTTCGATGGCGCGATAGACGGCGTCGAGGTCGTAGCCGTGCCGACCGAAGGCGCTATGGATGTTGTACGTCATGACCCGCAGGCGCATCACGAATTACCGAGTGTCCGGACGGCGCGTGCGGGCGCGTTCCGACCCCAGCTCGGCTCCCCAGACCAACAGAATCCCTGAAAGATAGCCCCACACCAGCAACGCGACGACCGTGCCGACCTGTCCATAGACGTTGGAATAGTCGGCGACTGAAAGATACCAGAGAAACCCCCACTTGCCCGCCTCCCACAGCGCGGCGACCAGGAGTCCCGCCGGCCCCACGTCGGCCCACCGGACCGCGGTCGAGGGTAGGAAGCGGTAGAGGAGAACGAACCCCGCGGCGGCGCCGAGGATCGAGACGCTCGCTCCGGTGGCGTTCCACAACCAGGCCCCGCCCGGGATGGACGCCAGCCGGGCGACGAGCGGGCTTGCGGCGACCAGGCGCACGGCGCTCGATGCGGCGAGCGAGAGCAAGAGCAGGGCGGCGAGGGCGCCGAACATCGTCAGGCCGATGAGCTGGGTGCGCACGAAGGTGCGGCGCGCGGTCACGCCCCACGCGGTGTTGATGGCTTCCTCGACGACCGAAAACATCCCCAGGACGGTCCAGAGCAAGCCCAGCGCGGCGAGCCACCCCAGCGACCCGCGAGCGAGGATGACGGTGTTGATCGTTTGGGCGACGACGATCTCGGAACCCGGCAGGTACTCGGTGACCCGCCGGATGATCAGGCCCTGGGCGCTTCCGTCTTGGAGGACGAGCCCGGAGATCGCAAGGAGTAGGAGGATCAGGGGAAAGAGCGAGATGACGAGGTAGTAGGACAACGCGGCGGCCAAGGTCAGGCCGTGATCGGCGATGAAGGCGGGGAGCGACCGCCTCAGCGCGAGCCCCCAACCACCGAGCCACGCCCGGATGCCGCGCTCGGGCTCCGGTGAGGGCTTCGTGTTCGCGGCCGCCTGCCGGCGCGGGGGCACGGGCTCCAGGTGGGACGTCACGTTGAGTCTATGCGGGGGGCAGGCCGCGCGCGCTCGGCCTCGTCCGCCAACTGCGCCACGTGCGCCACCCGCACGTCGTCGCCGAGGCCGGCGCGGAGGCGGATCATGCACGCGGGGCAGCTCGTGGCCACGACGCCCGCGCCGCTTGCCGCGATGCCCCGGCGCTTGCGCTCGAAGATTTGCTGGGAGAGGTCGTAGTTCTTCACGAGAAACGTCCCCGCCCCCCCCGCGCACCGATCGGCGTCCGCCATCTCCACGTACCGCATTCCCGGCAGGCATTTGAGCACGTCCCGCGGTTCCTTCGACACTCCCGCGGCCCGCAGGTGACACGACGAGTGGTACGTCACGACGGTCTCCGCGTCGCGCGTCTCCTGCTGCTCGCTCCCCTCGGCCAAGATCTCCGTGATGTGTCGGACCTTTCCGGCGAGCGCCCGCGCTCGCACCTGCTCCCCGCCGTTGAACAGGCTCGGATAGTCTTTCAGCATCATGGTGCACGAGGCGCAGCCGGTGACGACCGTGTCGAACGGCTCCAGCGCGTCGAGGTTGAAGCGCGCCGCCTCCATCAGCGGTTTGGTCTGGCCGTAGGTCTGGATGGGCGTGCCCGAGCACCGCTGTCGTGGGAGCACCGGCCCCATGCCCCGGCGGGCGAGCAGGTTGATCACCGCGTCGCCCACGCCGTCGTTGAAGTAATTAGCCGAGCAGCCGTGAAAATACGCCACCGATCCCCGCTGTCCGCTCTCCTCGGTGAGGCGCGCGTGGCGTTCCCGGAGGGTACGCGTCGCGAGCCGGGGCAGGCGGAGCTCGCGCGGCAGGCGCGCGGTGGGCGCGAGGCGTGCGAAGAACGGCCGGGTCACGGTCTCGATGATCCGCCGCGGCAACGGCCGATCCCAGAACGGCTGCGTGACCGCCAAGACTTTCAACGCGGGTTCGAACACAGCGGGGCGGAGCAACGCCCGGGCGATCCAACCGGCCGCGGCGTTCGGGTGCTCGGCGCGGCGGGCGAGCGCGTGCCGGGACACGTCGATCCCGGCGGGGCAGACCTCGACGCAGGACTTGCAATTGATGCAGGCTTCGACGACGCGCGCCGAGTTTTCGTAGGAATAGTCGGGCGCGGTCAGGACGTGAAACCACCCCCGCGATGAATTGGATTCCTCGCGCAGGACGTCGTACACCGGACAGACGCTATTGCACTTGCCGCACGTCGCGCAGGGCTTGGACAGTCGCTCGATGTCGACCCGCTCGGTGAACGGCGTGTCGGAGAGTTTGACTCCGGGGTTGAGCAGGCGCTCGGGATCGAACAGCGCTTTGGTCTGGATGAAGAGCTCGTACAACTCAGGCCCGTAGAGCGCTCGCAGGAATTCGGCGCGGACCCGCCCGTCGCCGTGTTCGCCGCAGAGCGAGCCGCCGAACCGCTCGATCACGGTACGATGGATCTCGCGCGAGAGCGAGGCCATGCGGTCGAAATCAACGGGATCGGTGAGATCCAACAGCGGGTTGATGTGGGCGTTGCCGTCCCCGATGTGGCCGTAGATCGCGACCTTGATGCCCTGAGCGTCGAACAAAGTCTCCAAGTAGGCGATCAACTCGGCGAGTCGATCGGAGGGGACGACCACGTCGTCCACGAAGTTGACCGGGTGGCGCTTCGCGTCGTACCGGTACAGCGTCGGGTAGATCGCTTTGCGAACGGCCCAGAGCGCGGCCTGACGCTCGGGGTCGGCGGCCAGGGCCGCCGGCGCGGTTTGCGTGAGGCCTCGGCAGGCCGCGTCCGCCTCGGCCATGCGCTCGGCGGCGGGCGGTTCGTCGAATTCGACCAGGAGCACGGCCTTGGTGCCGCCCGGGATGCCGAAGCGCGCGCGGCCGATCAAATCCAGCGTGTGGCCGTCGATCAACTCCAGCGCGCTGGGCGCGAACGGCCGGAGCGCGGCGACGGCCTTCGTCACCTCGCTCAGGCTCGCGAAGAAAAAGAGCGCGGTGGCGGTGGCCTCGGGGAGCGGGGTCAGGCGCAGCGTGGCCTCGGTGATCAGGCCGAGTGTTCCTTCGCTGCCGATGAAGAGCCGGGGCAGATCCAATACGCCGCGATCGAGGCCTTCGGCGAGCGCGAAGAGATTGTAGCCGCTGGAGTTCTTGCTGACCGCCAATCGCCGGCTGAGGATCGCCTCGCGGTGCGCTCGAATCAACTCGTAGAGGCCGTGCACGGCCGGCACGCGGAGGAACAGCTCGTTGCACTCGGGCGATCCCACCCGGTACGGCTTGGCCACGAGCCGCGTCCCGTTCCACAGCCGGACGTCGAGCGAGAGGACGTTGTCCTTGACCGCGCCATACTTGAGCGAACGGGGTCCCGCCGAGTTATTGGCGAGCATGCCTCCCAGTTTGCACATCTCCCCGCTGGAGGGGTCGGGGGCGAACTTCAGCTTGGAGGGCGCGAGGTCCCGGTTCAGCTCGGCGTACACCATGCCGGGCTCGACCCGCGCCCACCGTTCACGCGCGTTGACCTCCCGCAATCGCCGTAGCCGGGAAAAGTCGACGACGATCCCCTCGCCGATCGCGCTGCCGGTGAGATTGGTGCCCCCGCTGCGCGCGGTGAGCGGGATGCGCCGGTCGCGGCCGTAGGCGAGGATGCGGTCGACGTCCGCGTCGGATTCGATCAAAACGACGGCGCGGGGGGAAATCTTATAGATCCCCGCGTCGATCGCGTACGCGGTGAGCGCCGCGGGGTCCGCGAGGACCCTCCGGGAACCGAACAGGCGGATGAGATCGTCGACGAGCGCGTGGGTGGGCACTGCCATTTCCGACACGCCGCGATTATAGCAAGCCTTCCCCGCGCGCTCAATGCAGGGTCAACGGCGGGCCAGGGCTGCGCGGCGATTCCGCCTCGGGCGGCGACCGCGTGCCGGGCGGCGCTATGCCTTGAGCGTCTTGATGAAGTCGTCGATGGGCAGCGCCGGCATCGTCAGGAATTGGACCGTGCCCCGTGACCCCAGTTCCACGGAGATCTTGGCGATCGTGCTGTTGTCCGGGGCTTCGACCACGTTGATGAAGTCGTACGGACCCAACACCGCATACTGGGCCACCACTTTGGCCCCCATGCCCTCGATCTCTTTATTCACCTCTTTGATCCGGCTGGGCTTGGATTTGAGGGTTTTGCGTCCGTCGTCAGTCAGCGTGCTCAACATGATGTAGGTCGCCATGTTCGCCTCCTCTGCTCGTTGGTTGGACGCGACCGATCCCAGGATCGGCCGGATGATCGAAAGAAGGGGGTCAGGTCCCGGTGGGACAGGCCACCCCGGTGCCGCCGAGGCCGCAATACCCGCCGGGATTCTTGGCGAGATACTGTTGGTGATAGGCCTCGGCGTAGTAAAACTCGGGCGCGTCCGCGATCTCGGTCGTGATCGGGCGATGTCCCGCGGCCCGCAATGCGGCCTGATACGCGTCCCGCGAGGCCGAGGCCGCGGCCTGTTGCACAGAGCCATAGGTGTAGACCCCGGACCGATACTGGGTGCCCACGTCGTTGCCCTGGCGCATGCCCTGCGTCGGATCGTGCGCCTCCCAGAACACCTTCAGCAATCGCTCATAGCTGACGAGCTTCGGATCGAACACCACGCGCACGACCTCGTTGTGCCCGGTCAGGCCGGTGCACACTTCCTCGTAGGTCGGGTTGGGCGTGACCCCGCCCGCGTATCCCACGGCGGTGGTGTACACGCCCTCGATCTGCCACAGCTTGCGCTCCGCGCCCCAGAAACACCCGAGGCCAAACATCGCCATCTCCATGGTGTCCGGAAACGGGGGCCGTAAAGGATGTCCATTCACGGCATGCCGCTCCGGTACCGGCATGTTCTCGGTGCGCCCCGGCAAGGCCTCCTCCGGTTTCGGCATGCGGATCTTGCGTTCGGTCGTCCAGAGCATCGTGCCCTCCGTGTTCGCGAGCACTATACCAAGGGTGACGTCGGTTTGACCAGCGGTGGCCCGACGTACGAGACTCGAGGTAGCGAGGCCACCCTCAGCAGAAAACAAAGAAGGCCCGGGGGGAGTGTCCCCGAGCCTTCTGAATCGCGCGGTGTGGTCTTAGACCTTGACCACGTTGGCCGCTTGGAGACCCTTCGGTCCATTCACGACCTCGAACTCAACCTCTTGACCTTCGTCTAAAGACTTGAATCCGTCACCTTGAATGGCTGAAAAGTGTACGAAGACGTCGCTGCCTTCGTCCTGGGCGATAAACCCAAAGCCCTTGCTGCCATTGAACCACTTTACTTTCCCTTTTGCCATTGCACGTTACCTCCCTTCATCAGACTCGGGGCGAGCCCCGGGATATCCCCAGTCGCCGCGGGCGTAAAAAAACCGCAGGGCTCACATTGCGAACCCGCTGCGGCTGCTCCCCACTCACTACCCACGACAACTACTCGAGACATCTGGTTGGGTTTGTACCATACTCGGATCGGCGTTGTCAACGCGTTTGCCGGCCTCTCTCCCGCGACGGAGGGTCCGAAGCGGGTGTATCGATCCTCGCGGGACCCCATCGACTTGCGGTTGCGCCGGCACGCGAAAATTCCGTATACTGACACGCTTCGAGTGCGGGAGAGCGGAGGTCTGCGCGTGGGGAAAACGCTATTTCTTGATATCGAGACCGTGCCCACGGAGCACGGGTTTAAGCACGGCAAGCCCCGGGGGCCCGAGGAGTCCGAAGAGCAGTACCTCAAGCGGTTGTCACTCTCGGCGCTGACGGCTCGGGTCCTCTGCCTGGGCTATGCGTTCGAGCCGCCGGTCGACGCCCCGGCCCAGGTTCTCTCCGGGGACGAACCCGAGATCCTCAGGGAGTTCTGGGCGCTGGCCGGCCCCGCCGATTTGTTCGTCGGGCACAATGTCTTGGATTTTGATTTGCGGTTCGTGTGTCAGCGTTCGATTATCCATCGCATCAAGCCGAGCCGGGAGATTCCGTTCGCACGTTTCCGCAACGCGCCGATCTACGACACGATGCACGAATGGACCAAGTGGGGAAGAGAAGGGGTCAGGCTGGACAGCCTCGCGTTGGCGCTGGACCTGCCGTCGCCGAAAGACGGGATGGACGGGTCGAAGGTCTACCCGGCGTTCGTCGCAGGACGACTCGATGAAATCTATGACTACTGTCGGGGCGACGTCGACACCGTGCGGCGGGTCTACCGCCGCCTGAAGTTTTTGGAGGGGGCATAAGAACCGATGGCGACGTATCAATACATTTACACGATGCAGCGGGTGACGAAGGTTGTCCCGCCCAAGCGCGAGATCCTCAAGGACATTTCGCTGTCGTTCTATCCCGGCGCGAAGATCGGTGTGCTGGGCTTAAACGGCTCGGGCAAGTCGACGCTGCTGCGGATCATGGCCGGGGCCGACGCCGAGTTTCTGGGCGAGGCCAAGCCCGCGAAGGGGATCCGTATCGGGTTTTTGCCGCAGGAGCCCCAACTGAACCTGTCCAAGGACGTTCGCGGCAACGTCGAAGAGGGCGTCGCGGCGACCAAGGCACTGTTGGATGAGTTTAACGCCGTGAGCGCCAAATTTGCCGAGCCCATGTCCGACGACGCGATGGCGGCGCTGCTCGATAAGCAGGCGACGCTGCAGGAGGCGATCGACGCGGCGAACGCGTGGGAGCTGGACCGCCAGCTCGAGATCGCGGCCGACGCCCTGCGCATTCCCCCGTGGGACGCGGAGGTTGCCAAGCTCTCCGGCGGCGAAAAGCGCCGCGTGGCCCTCTGCCGGCTGCTCTTGTCCAAGCCGGACCTGCTGCTTCTGGACGAACCGACCAACCACTTGGACGCCGAGTCGATCGCGTGGCTCGAGCGCTTCCTCAAAGACTTTCAAGGCACCGTCGTCGCCGTCACGCACGATCGGTATTTTCTGGACAACGTGGCGGGCTGGATCCTGGAGCTCGACCGCGGCCGGGGGATTCCCTGGGAGGGCAATTACTCCTCTTGGCTTGAACAAAAAACCCAGCGATTGGCGCAGGAGGAGAAGCAGGAGAGCGCCCGCCAGCGCGCGCTGCAGCACGAGTTGGAGTGGGTGCGCACCGCGCCCAAGGGCCGCCACGCCAAGAGCAAGGCGCGGCTTAAAGCCTACGACGAACTGCTGGCCCAGGAGACCGTGGCCCGCGGCGAGACCAAGGACATCGTGATCCCTCCGGGGCCGCGCTTGGGCGAGCTGGTCGTCGAAGCGAAGGACCTCTGCAAGGGCTACGGCGATCGCCTGTTGATCGACGGGTTGAGCTTCTCTTTGCCGCGCGGCGGGATCGTCGGCATCATCGGCCCGAACGGCGCGGGCAAGACGACGCTCTTCAATATGATCGCGGGGATCGAGAAGCCCGACAGCGGCACGCTCAAGGTCGGCGACACGGTGAAGCCGGCGTACGTCGACCAGGGCCGGGATACCCTAGACGGCTCCAAGAACGTCTGGGAAGAAATCTCGGGCGGCCACGACACGATCCAGGTCGGCAAGCGCGAAATTGCCTCGCGGGCTTACGTGGGCGGGTTCAACTTTAAGAACACCGACCAGCAAAAGCTCGTCAAAGAGCTGTCAGGCGGCGAGCGCAACCGGGTGCACCTGGCCAAGCTCTTGCGAAGCGGGGGCAACCTCTTGTTGTTGGATGAGCCCAGCAACGATTTGGATGTCGAGACCCTCCGGGCGCTGGAGGAAGCCTTGCTGGATTTCGCCGGCTGCGCGCTCGTCATCAGTCACGACCGCTGGTTTTTGGACCGCATCGCCACGCACATGCTCGCGTTCGAGGGTGACAGCAAGGTCGTCTGGTTCGAGGGCAATTACCAAGAGTACGAAGCCGACCGCCACAAGCGCCTGGGCACCGACGCCGACCAACCGCACCGGATCAAGTATCGGAAGCTGACGCGGTAGGAGCCTGTCCATGGGCGACCATCTCGGGAAGCAGCATTCGTCCGTCACGCTAGAGCTGCGTTGTCAGTCGGGCTTGCGTGCTCACGTACGTACCAGTACGCTGCGCGCGCAAGCCCTCCCTTGCTTCGCCACCCGAGCAGATGGGGCCGTCTCTATTTCGCGCCCTGGGCGCGAGTCGGGTTCGCCTTGCATCTGGTCACCCCTGAACAGGCTCCCGGCCTGGGATGACCATTCTCGATGAAGATGCTCAAGGTGAGCCGCGGCGCGCTCTTTCTCTGCGATACCTGCTACCACATCATCGAAGAATCCGGCCGGATCGACGACGGCCGCGCCTTGTCCGACGACGTCATCGACGAAATCTGTCCGAACTGCGAAGACAACAACAAGCCGCTGCTGGATGATCTCTTAGGAAGCGAGGAGTAGCCGGCGGCCTCCTGGCTTGATCCGCCGCCCGCACACCCCGTGAACCCCCTTCCAATGGGCGTTTGTTCGTAGTATACTCGCGTCAACGCTTGCCGATGGGAGGGCGTTTCCATCGGGAGCAATCCACTTTCCAGCGTCGTCCGTAAGAGAGCCGGAATAATCGGAGTGGAGACAGGGCACGCTTCCCGCGCGCACCCCGTCCCTCCTTCCCGGTGCCGATGTCAGATTCTCAAGTCTCCTCCATAGAGTGTTCCAGTCATCCCTTCGCGGCCTGGTGGGATCTTCGCTCCGCCGCGATCCTTTGCGTGGCCGTCATCGGTTTCCTCGCAGGCTGCGTCAACATCTTCTACCTCAAATACTTCAATCTCTACCTTTTTTGGTATCACCCGCTCTTCAATCTGTACAGCCTCCTCATTTCGCTCTACATCCTCTCCCGTTTCGTTCTGGCCTGCTTTTATAAGCCGCCCCCCGATGTCGGCTATCTCCCGAGCGTGACGGTGGTGATCGCGTGCAAAAACGAGGAGGCCTCGATCAGCCAGACCATCGAGTGCGTCTATCAATCGAATTACCCGTGCAGTCTCTTGGAAGTGATCACCGTCAACGATGGCTCGACCGACGAGACCCTCGTGGAGATGGAACGGACCAGAGCCCGCCATCCAGATCTGAAGATCATCAATTTCGAAGCCAATCGGGGCAAACGGCACGGAATGGCGGCCGGCGCGCGCGTGGCGACGGGAGAGGTGCTCGTCTACATCGATTCCGACAGCTTCGTGCAACCGAACACGATTCGAAAATTGGTCCAAGGGTTCGTCGATCCGGATGTCGGGGCGGTGTGCGGACACGCCTACGTCGCCAATGCGCGCAGCAATATGCTCACCAAGATGCAAGAGGTCCGGTACTTTGTCGCCTTTCGAATCATCAAAGCCGCGGAGTCGATCTTCTCGACGGTGTCGTGTTGCTCCGGCTGTCTTGCGGCCTATCGCCGGCGCTACGTGATGGACGTCCTCGATGTATGGCTCAACCAGCGGTTTTTGGGGACTGCTGCCACCTTTGGAGACGACCGGAGCCTGACCAACTTCATGCTGCGGCGCTATCGAGTCATCTACGACTCCGAGGCGATCTGCACCACTCTCGTCCCCGCGACGTACGGCACGTTTTTTCGACAGCAATTGCGCTGGAAGAAGTCGTGGATCCGCGAGAGCTACCTCGCCAGCAAGTTCATGTGGCGCCGCCATCCCGGCGCCGCCTTTTTTTTCTATCTCGGAATCATCTTCCCGTTGGTGTCGCCGGTCATCGTCTTCAACGCGCTCGTCCTTCCTTCCTTCGGGAGCGGCACGATCTCGTACCTCTACGTGTACGGGTGCCTGCTGATGGCGACTCTGTATGGCCTCTTTTACCTCGCCCGATTCAGGGACCGGTTATGGGTCTATGGGATACTCTTCAGCTTTTTTTACATGTTTCTCTTGGTGTGGCAAACCTATTATGCCCTGGTGACGGTGCGCCAAAACCATTGGGGAACCCGGTGACGTCGTGAGCGCGAACCCAACCGCCTCCCCCCCCAGATTTTTTCGCCGAGATGTCATTGCGTGGGCGGTCTTGTTTCTGGCCTCCCTGCTGGCGTTCGGGGGAGTTCACCTCTGGCTCCACCAGCGGGTGGTGCCTTCTTCCGGTCCCCGGGCGGCGGGCTCCTCCGATCCTCGCCTCGCCGTGTTGGCGTATGGTCGCGTGGTGGCGGAGCCCAACGGCGTTCACCTCGACGCCGCTCGTCTCCGGGACCAGCTCGATGCCCTGCAGCGGGAGGGCTTCACGCCGGTCACGCTGAACGAGGTGTCGGATTTCTACTATCGGGGGCAGCCGCTCCCGCCGCGTCCGCTGTTGCTGACGTTCGACCGCGGCTACCTCGAGACGTACGAACAAGCCGATCCCATCCTTCGATCCATGCGGTGGCGGGCGGTGATGTTCTTGATCACCAGAGATCAACAGTCACGCGATACCTCGCGGCTATATTGGGACCGCCTGCAACGGATGGTGGATAGCGGAGTCTGGGAGGTGGGTTCAAACGGCCACGCCGGCCCTCTGGCCGCGCTGCTCTCCGCCGAGGACGAGCAACCGGAGGTTCTCCTCGATCACGCGCCGAATGTCCCGGACCCCGAGGCGCACCGCGAGGAGTGGTTTCAGCGCCTCCTGCGGGACTACCGAGCGAGCCAATCGCTGATCGAGGGCCATCTGGGGCGCCGCGCCATGGCGTTTGCCGATCCCTTCCGCGATCCCTTTTGGCTTCGCGATCAAGAGGCCTATCGCGCGAACGGCGAGGCGCTCGCGGCGTCCTACCCGTTGGCGTTCGTGGGTGATCGTTTCGGGGTCAACGACCGCCGGTCTGACCCACACCGCCTCGGGCGTCTCCGGGTGGATCCCCTCTGGTCCGGTTCCCAATTGGTTTCCCGTCTGTCCGCGGCGCTCGCGTCCCCGCCGATGGCGGGGGAGCATCATCGCGAACGGACGCAGGTCTGGTCGACGGCCACGACGCCGGACGAGGCGCCGCGGGATGGAGTGGTGCTGGAGGGGACTCCGGGATCGGATGCCTGGGTGGCCGGGAGCCGCTGGGCGGACGACTGGTCGCTCGAGGCGGACATCAAGACCGAAGGCGGCCAGTTCTGGGTCGTGCAGGACGCCGCCTCTCCTGGCGAGGAGCTTCGATGGGGCGGGGACGAGCGGAAGTTATACGTCGAACGGCGCCGCTGGGGAGGCCTGCCGGAGGTGTTGGCCGAGTTTGACGCCGATGTCGCGCCGAACCGCTGGCACCACGTGAAACTGATCAAACGGAGCCGCGGGATGTGGATTGAATGGGACGGGCGCCCGCTGGCGGACCGCCCGGTCGATCTCCGGGAGCGATCGCGCGGCGACGTGGGGTGGGCGGCCTGGCGGGCCGATGGCCCCGCGCGCCTGTGGGTCGCCCGCGTTCGCTTCGAGCGCGTTCCGTTCCTGACGCGGGTCGTCGGCGGGGAGCCGTCGGCCGACGAGGTGCAGTCTCTGGTGCGGAGCGCCCCCATGCTCGCCGCGGTTTCCCCGACCTGGATGCAGGTGACGCCGGAGGGAGGCGCCACGGAATCCCCGGTGGATCCAATGGCGTTCTCCATCCTCTCGCGCCGATACGGCTGGGAAGTGCTGCCCACCATCCGCATCACGGGGAACGAAGGGAGCCTTTCCGTCCCACAGATCGTCGCCCGCGTGGAACAGGAGCGGTGGGCGGGCATTCACCTCGACCTCCGAGACCTCCCGGCCGGGGGCAGGGATCGCTATGGCCTGTTCGTCGAGGCGCTGGCTCGAGGCTTGGAACAAAAAGGCTATAATCTGGTTCTCTCCGCCGCAGACGATTTTGTTCCCTCTCCCCTCTCCAAGCACGCTCCGATCGAGAATCTGGCGCCCCGCTACCTCCAGCTCTCCGCGCGGTAGCGATCGGCCCCCTCATCATGAATTGGTATTGGCGCCGGGCGATCGTCGTGGGCTGGGTCCTTATCGCGATGATACCCGCGCCGGGCTGGGGACGATCGGCCGGTCAAGACGCCCTGGAGGAGGGGACCCGGTGGTACCAAAGCGGCGAGTTTGAGAAGGCGCTGTCCGCTTTCAAGCAGGCGACCGACTTGGACCCGGGATTGTTGCGCGCGTGGAAGAACATGGGGTACGCCTACCGCAAGCTCCACCAAGACGACCAAGCCATCCGAGTTTGGGATACGCTGCTCAAGATCGACCCCGGGCAATTCAGGCTGCTGAATGAGATGGGCAGCATCGCCATGACCCGGCAGGCATGGGACCTCGCGGCGCCGCGCTTTGCCGAGAGCCTGCGCCTCAAGCCCAACCAACCCGCGATCCGTCTCCAACTCGGGGAGGCGTACGAGGCGTTGGGTCGCGCCCCCGAGGCGGTTCGGGAGTACCGAGCCGTCCTGGATTCGCCCTTCGCTCTTTCCGCCACCCTGCGGCTGATGGCCCTGTACGAAAAAGCGGGGCAGGAAGACCAAGCGATTCAATTGTTGGAAGAACGGGTGCGCCAGGCGGCGAATCCTGTTCGTCTGCGGGCCCAATTAGCCCGCCTCTCCGCGAAGCAAGGCCGGCGAGCCTACCAAGCTGGCGACTTCCAGCGGGCGGAGACGGCGTACCGCGTGGCGGTGACCTGGGATGCCTCCCACGTCCAATATTGGGTCGACCTGGGATGGGCCCAGCGCAAGCAAGGTCAGGTGCGGTCAGCCCTTGACACGTGGCTCAAGGCCCTCGCCCTCGATCCGGGGGCCACCCAGCTCTATCGGCATCTGGGTGACGGCTATCTCGAGCTTGAAGAGCTTCCCGAGGCGCAGACGTGGTACGAGCGGGCCTGGGGTGTCCAGCCGCAGCCCGAAGTCTCCCAGAGCTTGGCTCGCATCGCGCTCCAACAGGAACGCGATGACGCGGCGGTCCAATGGGCCACTCGCACCCTGGAGGTGTCCCGAGGCGCCGAAGATTGGTACCGGCGCATCGCCCATCTCTTCATCCAATATGATCGTGAGGCGCGTGGGGCGGTGTTGTTTCGGGAACGGCTGAGCATCGCGAGGGAGGTGAAACCGGCGCACGACGCGCTGAGCCAGCTCTACGCGGCTCAAGCGGGCGCGGCGTTTCGACACGGCGATTTCGATGGGGCCATCGGACGGTATGATCTCGCCCTCGAGATGGAGCCGACCAATCCCCAAGCCCTGCGTGATCTCGGGTGGGTCTATTGGAAGGCCGAGCGCTGGGATCGGTGCGAGGCGACGTGGAAGCGCTTTGCGGCGGCGTACCCGGACCAGCCCGAGCCGGACAACCTGTTGACGCGGCTCTACCTCTTCCGAAAGGCGTATCCGGCGGCGATCGAGACGGCGACCGCGAGCCTCAAGCTCTCGCCGGAGCAGCCCGAGGAGAAGCTGAAGCTGGCCAAGGCGCTTTTTTGGGACGGACGATTCGAGACGGCGTACGAGCAAGCCCGATCCCTCTCGGAGCGGTACCCCGCGCACCTCCCCATCCAGTTTTTTTGGGGGGAGCTCCTGATGCAGGCCCAGGACTTTCAGCACGGAAAAGACCAGTGGCGGAGAGTACTGGACCTGGGCTCCGACTCGCCGCGCGCGCGGGTCTATTGGCTCAGATCGATGTACGAGGCGGGCGACTACGCCGGCGCGCTGCGGTTTGCCCGGGAGGCCGTGGCTCGGGGTCCCGACGCGCAACTGACGCGCTTCCTCGCGGACGATGCGGTCCGCGTCGAGGACTATCCGGAAGCGGCTCGGTGGTACGAAAAGCTCGTGCGCGATTTCCCGGAGCGGCCGGCCTTTGCGCTGGAGCTGAGCCGCCTCGATCAGCAGATGGGATGGCTGGACCGAAGCCGGGACGTGCTGGAGCGCGCCCGCGCGCAACACCCGGACCACCAGGAAATCCTGCTTTCCCTCGCCGAGGCGAATCGTCTCGTGGGGCGGTACGACGAAGCCTACCGCCAATACGTCGACCTCATCGCGCGGTATCCGGAGCAACGCCGAGCCTTTGCTGGGTTGCTGCAAACGATGGTCGAGGCCAAGCGCTACCCCGAGGCCCTGGCCTTGCTCGACAAGGACGGGGCTCGCTTTTTAAAACCCTACGACGCCGAATTGCTCCGCGCGCACATCCTCACCGAAACGGGAAGGACCGCGGACGCCGAGCGTCGGTTGACCCAAATGGTAGCGGAGAATGACGAGACCCATGACATTCCCATCCTCCTCTACCACGGCCTGGGGGCTCATCCCCGCAGCGAAAGCCTTCCGGTGGAGCTGTTCGATTCGCAGCTTCAGGCGCTCCGCGACGCGGGGTACACCACCATCACGGTGAGAGAGCTGGGCCCCATGCTCGAGGGGAAGCACGCCTTCCCGCCCAAGCCGATCCTGATCACGTTTGACGACGCCCGGATCGATTCGTTCCGGCTCGGCGACCCCGTGCTCGCCCGGTATGGGATGACCGCGACCATGTTCGTCCCCACCGGGAAGATCGTGCGCCATGGGCCCTTCTTCGCGGATTGGGAGACGATGCGCGCCTACGCGGACACCAGGCGATGGGATTTTCAAAGCCACGGCCACCATGCCCATGATCTGATCGCGATCGATCAGGCCGGACAGGTGGGGGGGTTCTTGACCAACCGCTTGTGGTTGGAGGAGGACCAGCGCTCGGAACGTCCCGAAGAGTTTGCCGAGCGGGTGGAGGCCGATTACTGGGATAGCCTCAGCATCTTGAGGCGGAACCTCCCGGGTCTCGACGTGATCGGCTATGCATTCCCGTTCGGGGAGGCGGGCCAGGAGAATTTCGGCAACGAGCCGACGGCCTCCACGCTCAACGAACGCCTTTCCCAGACCTACTTCCGGTTCACCTTCGTTCAGGACCAGGATGGCTACAACCGGGTGGGACGCTCCAGCGGTTCCCTGCTGCTTCATCGGTTCAGCGTTCCCCGGGCGTGGGATGGGAAACGCCTGCTGGACCACCTGGCCGCTCGCCGCCCCGCCAATACGGTGAGCGTGGCTCTGGGGAAGTCGTATTACGTGGCTGGCGAGTACCAGAAAGCCCGGGTGGTGTTCCAGCAACTCGCCTCCCACGACGAGCCACGGTTGCACCGGCAAGCGGAGCACGACTTGGCGGCGGTGTCGTACCAGCAGGGCCGGTATCGCGAGGCGCAAAGGCACCTCGCGGCGTCGCTGGGGCCCGACCAGCCCGTGGTCGGCGATCAGCAGACTCTGCTGCGAAAGATCATGTGGGAGAACCGCCCGAGCGCAAGCGCTCGCTCCGGTCGCTCGCAGGACTCCGACCATCGGAGTGCCTGGTGGTGGCAAACGCCGTTCCGCTACCCCTTCACCGGCCCGCTCGACCTTGAGCTCGCCCTTGGAGAGATTCATCTCGGAGAACGGGGGCGGCGCGGTCTCATGGGGCGGGAGTTGACGGTCGGAAGCCGGTGGGACGGGCTGCTGGACCACATCGCGTTGGAGGGGAGGTTCCGCCGGCGGTGGTGGGACGGGGCGGCCGACACCGCGAACGCGTGGTTGAAGGGGACCTATCGATCAGACCGGCACGAACTCAAACTTGCATGGTCCTACGAGGATGTCGATACCGTGCTGGCGCGCGAGGCCGATCTCCAGGTCCGCGGGTATGGCGCCGACTACGTGATGCGTCCGGCGCCCCTGTGGCGGGGCCAGGTGAACCTGGCCTACGGAAAGTACGACGACGGAAACGCCCGGATCGATGTGCGATCGTCTCTCGCCTACCGGCTCGGGGCGCTTTCCGATTGGCAGGTCGGAGGGGGGATCAGTGGGTCAGATACCCGGTTCCGATCGCCCCGATACTACACGCCGGATCAGCTCCGGTTCAGCCGTGGGACGCTCACCTACCTCCATCGCGGGGAGTCCGGGTGGTCCTTCGAAGGGCAGGCGGGCCTCGGTCTGGCGCAAGATGTGCTGCACGGCACGCGCTGGACGCGGAGCGGTCTGATCGAGGGCGAGCAAGCGTGGACGGCTCGCCTGCGAACGCGGTTGCGAGGAGAGTATTCATCGGAGCCGGGGTATTCGTCGTGGGTGGGCGAGGCCGAATTGCAGTACCGCTTCTAACCTCTCAGGCCAGTCATGGCGCCGGTGTTCGCTCATCGCCCAGCGAGCGCAGCAAGGCCGGATCCTCGCGCCCGAGGCTCCAGAAGAGAATCGACGTGTAGCCCTGCGAGCGAAGCGCCGAAATTTTTCGGGAGAGGCTGGTTGCATCCTCAAAATAGACGGTGTGGGATTCGCCCTCCGCGACGTACGTGAAGTAGGGCACGTCCCCGTCCGGATCGCGCCGGATCGCCGCTTGGTACTGGGTCGCGAGCGCCATTGCCCGATCGTACTGAAGGCCGTGCGCTCCGCCCGGCCCCCAATCCATGCCGCTCACCTTCAGCACGGCGACCACCCGGTTGGGGGTGCACTGCGTTTCGGCGAATCGCATGATGTCACCGATCCATCGCGGTGTGGCGATCGGCCCCGGGCCGGTGCGCTCGTTGTGCAGGTTGTACAACATGATCTGCAAGCGGTCGACCGACTGACAGAGCGCCGCCCAATCGACCGAGCCGGGACCATCGGACTTGCTTTCCCGGGCCTTGGGTTGAACCGTCGCGGACAGGGACATCGCTTTGTGGTGCAGGTCTCCCGCGAGTTCACGCATGAACGTCGTCAGAGCAGGTCGATCCGCGATCCAGAGATTCTCGTAGTCCAGGTCGATGCCGGAAAAGCCCCCTTTCATCGCCAGGCTCAGCAACTGTCGACGATGTTCCCGCCGCCGCTCGGGGTCGCTCAGGATCTGGTGCACGACGCGGGGATCCTTGAGCAGGATCGTTCCCTCCGCGGTTTTGACGTCGTTGACGACCGTCATCCAGCGGGCGGTATCCGACTTGATGCGCCGGAGCGCCTCGCTGTCCGCAAGCATCGGATGCGCGAAAACCGGTTGCCCTTGCGGATCGAGCTGCATCGCAAACACGTAGATATCGCGGAGCGGGGAAGGCTCCTCGTTGACCCGCGCCAAGCCTTGGGCGAAATCCCAATAGGTCACCCAGCCGCCGAATCGCAACGGGCCGTTGGTGCCGGCTTCCGCGCACGACTGGAGACCGAGGACGGCGGTCAGGCTGAGGCAGAGAATCGTGGAGGACGTTGAAAGCCGGGACCGCATCAGACGAACGAGAGCACGCCCAGCCACACGAGCATCCCGGACCCCGCGACCAGTTTCTCCACGTTGGTGAGCCGTCTGGTCGCGAGCACGAACGGCAGGCTCAACGGCGAGGTGAGAAAGCACGCGGTGAGGAACACCCATTTCGGCGTCCGGCGCACGCGTGGCCGATCCGGGAACAGGCTGCAGAATGGGCACTCAATCTCGCCATCGAGCGCCTCGCCGCAGCGGGCGCACCGCGTGCGGCCGAGCATCTCATCGAGGTGGGCGTCGCGCTCCTCCATTCAATACCCCTTGAGGTGCGCGCCCATTTCCCAGATCAACACCTCGGCCCCGGTCGCGGCGTCGGCGACGAGCCGACGGTCGCCGGCAGCGGTGAGCCGCGCCGAATCCCCCGCGGCAAGCCGCCCCGTGCCTTCCAGATCGGCGCTCCCTTTCGGGACGAACACGTGGACGAACCGTGCGTCGGGCACCGTCACAGTCTCAGCGGGTTTGAGCCGCCCGACCCACAGGACGGCGTCCTTCTGTCGGATCGCGATCGCCGCATTGTGGCCTCGGCCCGACGCGAGCGGCACCAAGCCGCCCTTCGTTATCTGCGCCGTGATGTCCAACTGTTCGTAAGCGGGGGTGATCCGCTCGGTGTCCGGCACGACCCACATCTGGACAAAGTGTGCGGATTGACCTCCGCTGGGGTTCATCTCCGAATGCCAGATTCCCGTCCCCGCGCTCATCCGCTGCGCAAGGCCGGGGTAGATGATGCCCGTATTGCCCAGCGTGTCTTTGTGTTCCAGTTCGCCTTCCAACACCCACGTCACGATCTCCATGTCCTGGTGCGGGTGCGTGCGGAAGCCCGTTCCGGGCTTCACGACGTCCTCGTTGTTGACGAGCAGCAGGCCGTGGTGCGTGTTCTGCGGGTCGTGGTGCGGCCCGAAGCTGAAGCTGTGTCGCCCGTGTAGCCAGTCGATCGTCGTGACGAAACGATCGGTGCTGCGATGAATCTGGGTCAACGCGGCTGGCATGGGAGCCTCCAGGAGTCGAAGGATGACACACTGAGTGTACGACGATTGGAGGGGCCTGGTAAATGGGGGGGATGTTGCGGATGCCTCACCGCGTCCCGCCTTTGTCTAGAACGAGGCCCTGGCGAGCGCCACGCCAAGCCGAAGTGCCAGGAGGCCGACGGCGACACTCAACACGATGTTGAGCGCCGCCGTCCACCACGCTCCGGCCGATAGGAGCGCGTTGTTTTCGAACGCGAACGAGGAGAACGTCGTGTAGGCTCCCAAAAACCCGATGGCCAGCAGAAGCTGGAGTTGATCCGGGTTGTCCACCAGCCGTTCGACGACCAGGGTGCCGATGATCCCGAGCAAGAACGATCCCGAGATGTTGACCACAAACGTCCCGAAAGGAAACTTCGGGCCGAACGCCGCTCCGGCCCACGTCCCGACGATGAACCGCGCATTGGCTCCGAGAAATCCTCCGATACCCACGAGCAGATACGGCAGCAGTTGACGCATCACGGGTTGCTCCTGGTGAAATGGCCGAGAGTCGAAAGCCTTGGGTGCTACGATAGTCCAAATGGTCCGTTGTCGTCCAGCGGTGTAGGTTGTGGGTCGGCCTGACTTCAGCTATAGTGGCGCGACTATCGCTCCGATCACCTGCGAAAGGGTGCGCGATGTTGAGAATCAATCTGGCGGTGTGTGGCGTGGTGGTACCGATGCTGATGAGTCTCCTGTCTCAGGCGGGGGCCTACGCGTTCGAGTACCGCATGCAACCTGGTCTTGCGCTCTATCAGTGGAAGGAGGCGTTCGACCAGGGGACGCCCAAGGAGTCCGGTCCCTTGGCCACATTCGGCGTTTCTGTGAGCGGGTTTCCCTCGACGCTGAATCCGGACGTTTCGCTACGCAATGACTTCCAGTTGTTTCTCGGCCGAATGTCGTATGACACCTTCGCCCAAAGTTTGTCCACGTCTTCCGTCCTCATACCGCTGAGCACCCACACCGTTTACTTGGGGTTTAACTACGAAGGAACCGTGGGGTTTCGATCAGCGCACGGCCCCGCGGTGATCGAACCGTTTATCGGTCTCGGTCTCCGCTGGTGGGATCGGTATATCGAATCAGCGAACGGGGTATCGGGATATGAGGAGTTGTACGCGACGATGTACAGCCGCGCCGGAATCCGATTGCAGCACAACGTGAGTGAAGGGCACGCGACCTACAGCATGGTCTCCGTCGACCCCATGCTGTGGGCCCGCGAGCAGATCGATTGGGTAAGGATTTCCGGTGACACGTTGACGGTTAAGAACGGTCTCCGTCCAGGCTGGACGGTGGAATTTGGCGTGCGGGGCCCGACCGTTGATGGCACGGTTTACTGGCGGGCGACTCGCTTTGGGGAAAGTAACAAGGTGGCGTGTCTGGGGGGAACCGCTCGCTGTTTTCAGCCCACATCCACACAGGACATCATCGGCCTGAACGTGGCCTTCGTGTTCTAACCGCGCGGAATGGCCAGCGCGCCGACTGACCACCGAACGGACCTCGTCGAACGCTTTTTTCGCGGCACCGGCTCCACGTACGACTTCATGGTCCACGCCGCCACGTTCGGCATCGACCGGCTCTGGAAGCGGCGGATGGTCCGGATCGTCCGCGAGCGCGTGGGAACGCCGCGCGCCATTTTGGACCTGGCGTGCGGGACCGGACTATCGACCTTCGCGTTCGCGCGCGCGAACCCAAACTGCCGGATCGTGGGGGTCGAGTTACGGGACGAATACCTGCAACGCGCGCGCGCGAAATGCCGCGGCGGGCGTTACCCCAACGTCGAATTCGTCTTGAGCCGCGCCGAGGCGTTCGAGACGACGGAGCGATTCGACGTCGTCAGCGGCTCGTACCTCGCCAAGTATGCCGACCTCCCGCCTCTCGTCGAGCAGCTCGTAGGGGCACAGCATGCTGTGCCCCTACTGGTTCCCGGCGGCCTCTTCATGATGCACGATTTCACGCTACCGCCCCACCGCGCGGCGTTGGCCGTGTGGCGGGCGTACTTCTGGCTGTTGCAAACGATCGGATCGAGGCTCTTCCCGTCGTGGAAGGCGATCTATGAGGGGCTGCCGGAGCTGATCCAGCGGACGCGGTGGACGAGTGAGCTCACGGCGTTGCTGCGGGAGCGAGGATTTCAAGACGTCACGTTTGAGTGGCAGACCCTCTGGGGGTCGGCGATCGTCACGGCGCGATCGCCGCGTCGGTAGGGGCGCACGGCCGTGCGCCCCTATGCGTGCATGAATCGAAACAGCGTCAACCCCAAGTCCAGAGCGATCACACCGAGACTGACGGACTTCAAGATCCGCTCGTAGCGCACGATCAGGGTTTTGGTATCGTTCTCGTCTGTAGGGGCACGACATGTCGTGCCCCTACGTTTGAGGGTCTTGTATGCCCGTGACGCCGTGATCTCCACGATGCTCAGCGCCGACATCGCTCCCGCCACGATCAGCGTCGCGACCGACAGCGCGTTGGTCTGCATCACGTAGCCCGCGAGCACGGGCAGCGCCCCCCACGAGAAGGCGAACCACGCGTCGGTGTGAAACCGGCCGTTCCACCACTCCAGGTTGTAGGAGAAGACGAAGAATCCCTCGATCACGGCGATCGCTGCCAGCCACGGGACGGACCGGACGCTGTAGTACCCGACGATCGCGTACGCCATGAGGAGTGAAACGGCGGCGGCGATCCACAGTTGCCGTCGCGAGAACGCCTCGCCCCACGGCTTGAGACCTCGGCTCCCCAGCGCATCGAGGGCGTGCGCGGCGATGCCTAACCCAAGGAAGTAGATCACGAGCAAGGCCGCGACGCGCTCCCACACGATGGACGGTGCGAGCATCCCGCCGATGATGGTGTAGGACAGGACCATCCCGGTATAGGGGAGGAACAGGAGGCCGATGGCGGTACGAAACCGTGACGGGCCCCAGCGCGGGACGAACCACTCGGAGAGGCGGGGAGGGGGAGAGGCGGGGAGGGGGCGAATCGGCGAACGATCTTCAGCCTCGCGTTTCATCCCCCCTCGCCGGTTCCCCGGTTCACCGGCTCGGTCCTCACCTCAGTGGGCATCGGCCCAGGTGGGGCCCGCCCCGATGTCCACGCGCATCGGCACCGAGAGCGGGAAGGCGCCCTCCATCTCGGCCTTGACGAGGGCCTTTAGCGGTTCCAGACCCTTCGGACTGACCTCGAAGACCAGTTCGTCGTGCACTTGGAGCAACATCCGCGCGTCGATCTGCTCGCGAGCGAGTCGATGGTGGATCTTGACCATCGCGAGCTTGATGAGGTCGGCGGCGCTGCCTTGGATCGGGCTGTTGACCGCGCTGCGCTCGCCGAAGCTGCGGAGCGCGGTGGTCGCGCCGGAAAGTTCGGGGATGGGGCGTTTGCGCCCCAGGAGCGTGGTCACGACGCCTTCGGCGTGGGCCTTGGCGATCGTGGCCTCGACGAAACGCTTCACGCCCTGGTAGTGCGCGAAGTACTCGTCGATGTACCGCTTGGCCTCGGTCTGGGAGACGCCGAGTTGATCGGCGAGGCCGAACGCGGAGATGCCGTAGATGATGCCGAAGTTGACCGTCTTGGCGGCGCGCCGCATGGCCGGGGTGATCTCGCCGGCCGGCAGGTTGAAGATCGTCCGCGCGGTATCGGTGTGGATGTCGCCGTCGGACGCGAACGCCTCGATCAGGCGCTCGTCCTGCGAGAGGTGAGCCAAGATGCGCAGCTCGATCTGGCTATAGTCCGCGGAGACGAGCACGTAGCCGGGGTCGGCGACGAACGCGGCGCGGATCCGCGGCCCCATCGGACCTTTGATCGGGATGTTCTGCAAATTCGGGTCGCTGCTGGAGAGCCGGCCGGTCGCGGCGACCGCCTGGTGATACGTCGTGTGCACGCGGCCCGTCCGGGGCGAGATCAAGAGCGGCAGGGCGTCGACGTAGGTGGATTTGAGCTTGGCGATCTGGCGGTAGGCCAGGATCTCGGCCGGGAGTTCGTGCTGGGCGGCCAACTGGGTGAGCACGCCCTCGTCGGTGGAGTACCCCGTCTTGGTCTTCTTGATCGGCGTGAGGCCGAGGCGGTTAAAGAGGATGTCGGCGAGCTGCTTGGGCGAGTTGAGGTTGAACTCGCCGCCGGCCAAGGCATACAGCCGCTGCATCATCCCCGTCATCTGGGCGTCGAGTTCCTTGCTGAGCGCCGACAACAGATCGGCATCCACCCGAATGCCGAGAGACTCCATTTGGGCCAAGACCGGAATCAAGGGGATCTCGATGTGATCGAGCACGTCCGTCTGACCGTCGGCCGCGACCCGCGCGTGCAGGTCGTCGACGAGCGCGTCCGCCGCCTGGCACCAGTCGGCATAGACGGCGGGGTGGTCGTCCGGCGTCGCGATCGGTCTTGATAGGTATTCCAGCGCGACGGGCGCCAGGGATTGATCGGGCCGATTGGGGTTGAGCAGGTACGCGGCCAGCATGGTATCACGAAGCCGAGCCCGCACGGTAAATCCCTTTCGGAATGCCCAGGTGATCAGCGGTTTGACGTTGTGCCCTCGAACGGTCACGTGCTCGTCGGCGAGAAGCGCCGCGAGGTGGCGGATGGTTTCGTCGGGGAGGGGGTCCTGGGCCAACGACTCGCGTGCGCCGGGGGGCACGACGATTCCGAGGGCGCCGGCTGCCGTCGCGTAGGCCAGTGCCCGAAGCTCGGCTTCGGCGGGCCGGCCCGCGGTCCACGCGGGCGTCAGCGTGATCGCGCCCGTCTCCCGGGCTCGTTCGATCACGCGGGCGAAGGTGTGTGGGTCGTCCACCACGTCGTACGCGAGGGACGCAGTCTGGGACGAAGGGGCCAGGGTGTTGAGCAGGGCCGTGAACTCGAGTTCACGGCACAGGGCGGTGAGCCGAACCAGATCGGGGTCATGTCGTTGGAACGCGTCGAGGTCGAGCTTGACCGGGCAATCGGTCTGGATGGTCGCGAGCCGGCGCGAGAGTCGCGCTTGGTCGGCATGTTGGACGAGGCTTGCGCGCAGCTTGGGCTGGCGCACCTGATCGAGGTCCGCGAGTATCCGCTCGACCCCGCCGAACTCCGCCACGAGTTTGGTCGCCGTCTTCTCGCCGATCCCCGGCACACCCGGGATGTTATCGGTCGCGTCCCCCATCAACCCCAAGACGTCGGCCACCAATTCTGGGCCGACGCCGAACCGCTCCCTGACCTCGGCCTCGCCGTAGACCTTGTCCTTCAAGGTATCGTAGACGCGGACGTGCGGCGAGACGAGTTGGAGCATGTCCTTGTCGGCGGTGACGATCGTGACCTCCAGCCCCTGGGCCTCGGCCTGCCGCACGATCGTGCCGATCAGGTCGTCGGCTTCGAACCCCTCGATCATCAGCGTGGGGATCGCGAAGGCTTCGACCATCCGCTGGATGTAGGGAAGCTGGCTCGCCATGTGGTCCGGCATGGGTCGGCGGTGGGCCTTGTACGCCTCGAAGTCGGTGTGGCGCTGCGTAGGGCCCTTGGAATCGAACGCGACGGCCAGGTAGTCCGGCTGGTGCTCGCGGACCACCTTGAGCAACATGGCGGTGAAGCCGTACACGGCGTTGGTGGGAAGTCCCTTTGAGGTCGAGAGGTGAGGGAGCGCGAAGAAGGCGCGGTAGATGTACCCGTGACCGTCGATGAGGAAGAGGCGCTGGGGCATGGTCGATCCGTCGCCGAACAGTACACCAGGGGGGTGAGACAACACAAGGCGGGGGGGGCTGGCTGGCGAACGTCCGCCATCCGGAATCAGACCAACGCGCCCTCGTGTCGGAGGAGTCGCGACTTCAAATCGAGGCCGCCCGCGTACCCGGTCAACGCGCCGTCGCGGCCGATGACGCGGTGACAGGGGATGACGAGCCCGATCGGGTTACTCCGACACGCCGCTCCCACCGCGCGCGCGGCGTTCGGGTGGCCGATCGCGGCCGCGATTTCACCATACGTGCGGGTGGCGCCGAACGGGATGCTGAGCAACGCGTTCCAGACCGCGCGCTGAAACGGCGTGCCGTGCGGGTCTAAGCCGAAGGAGAAACGAGTCAGCTTCCCGCGGGCGTAGGCGGTGAGTTCCGAGTGGATCACGCGATGGGCGCGGGCGGATTCGCGAAGGCGCTGGCGTGAAGGGCGCGAAGAGGTGCGATGACAGAGGTCGAGTTCGACGACACCATGGGGGCCGGTGATGATGCGGGCTTCGCCCCAGGGGAGTTCGAGGCGGCTGAGGAGGAGGTCCGTAGAGAAGAAGGGCAAAGTCAAATTCATATCGCAGCCTCGCGCCGGGAATTCGGCGCTACGTTGTGCTCCCCGCGTAGCGGGGAATGGTGCCGAAGGGGGGATTTGAACCCCCACGGGTTGCCCCACACGCCCCTCAAACGTGCGTGTCTGCCATTCCACCACTTCGGCCCAGATCAGAACAAAGACTATAACATCTCGGAGCCTCGCGCCGGGAAATCGGGCGCTGCGTTCCGCAGCCCGCGTTGCGGGGTGTGCAGGGGCGGATTATATAACGAGGGGACCCCCGCCTGTCAACGCGAGACAGCCTCTTTCGTCCGCGGTTGGGAATTTGCTAGAATGGCCGCAGGTGAAGGAGATGTGTCGTGGCCCCCGATGACGATGACATGGAGAACTTTGAACTGCCCCCCTTGGTGATTCCGAAACGGGACGGGCCGGAATGCCCGTTCTGCGGGGAGCCGATGCAGAGCGCCGACGGCGACTACCTGTGCATCGATTGTAATGGTGGAACGTACGGACCCGAGACCGGATAGGCGCCTGTCCATGAGTGGCCATCTGCTGCGTTGTCAGTCGGCCTTGCGTGCTCACATACGACTCAGTACGCTCCGCGCGCAAGCCCTCCTTGCTTCGCCACCCGAGCGGATGAGTCTATTTACATTTCGCGCCATGGGCGCGAGGCGGGTTCCGCCTTGCATCTGGCCATCCCTGAACAGGCTCCACCATGCCATGACTCGGACACACTTTTAGCCGGTGGTTTATGTCGACCGGTGGTGACGCTTCGCGGTACTCCCTTCTCCACGACGCGCTTCGGGATCGCATCGAAGCGCTCCAGAGCAAGATTCACCGCGGTATGGACTTCGCGCTCGACCATCTGTTGGCCCAGCAGATCGACCACTACTTCCAGCACGAGGAAGCGCTGGAAGAATTGGATGCCCTGCTGGGGCGCGTCGTCGCCGACTTCGACGCGCTTCCCGACGTCGCGGCGCTCAAGCGGTTCGAATCCCGCCTGCTGATCCTGGAAGATCGCTGCGAGGAGATCGACGCCGCGCTGCACCAGCGCCCCATGCGGCGCCGCAAGCGCATCAACCTCTTCGAGTTCTTCACCCACTCCCAAGGGGGAAACGGGCATCAAGACGGCGCGTCAGCGCCGGAGGTGTCGAGCGTGGACGAGGCGTATCGGATCCTCGGCGTCGACGCCGGGACGCGTCCCGCAATCGTGACCGCCGAATTTCGACGCCTGGTCAAGGAACTCCACCCGGACGCCAACGGCGGCGACCGCAGCCACGAGCCGCGACTGCGCAAGCTCGTGGCTGCGTATCAGTTTCTCAAAGCGCAGATTCGATCGTGAGGTGTAGGGGCGGGTGCTTGTGCCCCTACGTGAGAATGCCCAGCACGTTCTCTTCCCGGACCATCACGAACTCTTCGTTGTTGACGGTGACCTTGCTCCCGGCGTACCGTTCGTAGAGGATCTTGTCGCCGGGTTTGAGCGACGTCTTCACGAAGATCTTTTCGTCGTCCTTCTTGGTTTTGGACCGGGGTTTGTCCTCGTCTTTGTATTTGTAGCGCCCCTCGCCGATCGCGATCACCTCGCCTTCTTGCGGTTTTTCCTTGGCGCTGTCAGGGATGAACAGTCCGCCGGCGGTCTTCTCCTCGCCGGCCGATTGCCGCACGACGGCCCAATCATGTAACGGTCGAATCTTCATCGGTCCCTCCTTTGTGTCTGCCGGAGGCACGACATGTCGCGCCTCCCTGTTCGGATGGCATTATAACGGATGGCGGTATCAAAACGCTTGAGCGGTCGCATCACGCCTTGGGCTGTTCGCGGGCCAACCGCGGGTCGAACGCGTCGCGCACGACGTCGGAGAACAGGTTGGCCGCCAGGACCAGCGTGAACATGAACGTGAACGCGGAGGCCAGCGACCACCAGACCATGGGCTCGCGCGCCATCTCGAGGCGCGCGCTGTTGATCATCGTGCCCCAACTGATGGTGGAGGGATCCACGCCCACCCCGACGTAGGACAGGACGGCCTCGGCCAGCACGAGGCCGCTGAAATCAAGCGCCACCGTGATCAAGACGATGTGCATGACGTTCGGCAGGATGTGACGAATCATGATGGTCGTCGGCCCCGCGCCGAGCACCGTGGCGGCCTGGATGTACTCCACGTCCCGCAGTTTGAGCGTCTCGCCGCGCAACAGGCGGCATAGGCTCGTCCAACTGGTGATGCCGAGGATGATGCACAGGAACAAGAGACGGGCGTCGGCGCGCACGGCCGTCGTGTCGAATCGCTCCGGGTGAAGCGCCATGTACGCTTGGAGGGTCAGGATCGCGGCGGCGATGAGCAGGACTGCGGGGATCGAACTCAGCGTCGTATAGACATATTGGATCACGTCGTCGACCCAGCCCTTGAAGTAGCCGGCCATGATCCCGAGCAGAATGGCGAACGGTAGCATGATGAGAGTGGTGAGGGTTCCGATCACGAGGCCCGTACGGATGCTCTTCAGCGAGAGATACAGCACGTCCGATCCGACCTTGTCGGTCCCAAAGACGTGGTACTTCATGCCCAGCCCCGCCCCGAGAAATCCGAAGAGCATGAGGGCTCCGGACGTGAGCAGGATCACGCGCCACGGGATGTCCGTGCGGCCGCGCAGGAGTCGACCCCAGACGCGCGCCCACGGGTCGCCGGTTCTTCGGGTCTGCCATGCGACGATCAACACGATCAGCGCGCCCCACGCGAGCGTGCCCTGGGCCAATGCCCGGGCGGCGGTGGACGCGAGGTCCCAGGCTCGATCCCGCTCGGGGTCGGCGAGGTGCGCTCCGCCGTAGCGAAGGCGTGGGAAGTCGCGGAGCTGGGCGCCGTCGGGCCGCTCGATCGTCTCCTTGGCGTAGAGATGGGTGGCGAACGGCGCGGAATACGTTTTCTCGACCCGTTCCTTGAGCGGCAGGACGAGCAGATCGAGCAGGCTGAGCACCTCGGACGAGTACTCCGTCTGCGTCTGCGCGCCATCGGTTTTTGCGCGCTGTCCGGCCAAGGGAAGACGGAAGTGGACGGAGTCGACCAATCCAACGGCGATGTACACCGCAAGGACGACGAAGGCGCCCATCCCGAGTCGGTGACGCAGGATGTGGCGCCACGGTGCGCGGAGGTGTTCGCGGCGGCTGGCGTACAGGGCGGTGACGGCCGCCACGGCGATCAAGAGGTACAGCAGCGCGTCGGTCCAGAGGAGAACGGGCTTGAACGGCATCAGCTCAACCGGACGCGAGGATCGACGACGGTGTAGGAGAGATCGGTGAGCATCAGGCCCACGATGTACAGCGCCGACCCGAGGAAGACCATGGCGCGGACGATGGCGAAGTCCTGCGAGCGGATGCCGTCGATCGTGTAGCTCCCCAGCCCCGGGATGCCGAAGAAGGATTCCAAGATCAGGCTGCCCAAGAACAGGGCCGGGATGATGACGACCACCCCGGTCAGAATCGGGATCATGGCGTTCTTGAGCGCGTGGTGGAAGAGGACGCGGACCTCGGACAGCCCCTTTGCGCGCGCCGTGCGGATGTAGTCCTTGTTGATCTCTTCGAGGAAGATCGTCCGGTAGAGGCGGGTGCTCGCGCCGATGCCGCTCACCACCCCGACGACCACCGGAAGGATGATGAACTTCGCGGCGGCGAGCCCCGTGTCGTAGCCCGAGATGGGGGTCAGGTTGAGCAGTTTGCCGATCAGGTACTGCCCGCCGATGATGTAGAACAGGCTGGAGATCGAAAGGAGGATCACGCAGAGCACGACGCCCCACAGGTCCACGTACGTGCCTCGCAAAAATGCCAGGACCATGGCGAACGTGATCTCGATCAGGATGCCGATGAGGAAGACCGGCACCGCGATCGCGAGGCTGGGCCACATCCGTTCACGAATGTCGGAGCCGATGTCGCGGCCATCGTCGGCGCGGCCGAAGTCGAAGGCGAACAGCGACAGCGATTTCTCAAAAAAGATCGTCTGGCTCAGCGTCCCCACGCCCTCGGCCGCGGCATTCCAGACCAGCGGCTTGTCGTAGCCACGCTCGCGCTTCCACTTGGCCATGGCCTCGGGCGTGACGTGCTTGACGCCGAGGTGCACGCGCGCCATGTTGTCGGGTGAGTTGACCACGAAGAATAAGACAAACGTCAGAAGATTGACCCCGATCAAAATGGGGATGGCGTACAGGACGCGGCGGATGAGATAGGCCGTCATGCCGCGCCGCGCTCCCGACGGATGTGGCGGATGAGGGCGGGCAAGACGAGCGCGATCGGAATGGCGAGCGCCACCGCCACCGGCCATACCTTCGGGTGATTCCACGCGGCCCGGAGCTGCGCGCGGAGGCGCGGTTCGACGCGCCTGTACTTGAGCGTGTTGTTGGCCATCAGGTTCGGCTTGGCGTTCTTGTACCACGCGTGGTGGAGCGTGAATTGCTTGGGGTGATAGCCCCAGCCCCACGGCGCGTCGTGCCGCGCGATCTCGACCATCTGGTTGATCAGCCCCTGGCGCTCGGGGCTGTTGTCCATGTTCTTGACCCGCTCGAACAGCCGGTCGAACTCCGGGTTGTGGTAGTTGGCCGCGTTCTCGCCATTCTTGCCGACCTTGGCGTTCGGGCCGTAGAGCAGGAACAAGAAATTCTCCGGGTCAGGGTAGTCGGCGTTCCACCCCCACTGGAAGAGTTGAACGGCGCCGCTCTGCATTTTGTCCTGGAAGCGATTGTAGTCGGTGTCGCGGATTTCCAATTCGAGGTTGAGCTTGGCGAACTGCTTGCGGATCCAGTCGAAGTGAAACTTATCTTCCGGCCCACCGGTCGTGACGTCGAAGTGCAGCACGAGCGCTTTGCCGGTGGCGTCGCGGCCGTTGGGATACCCGGCCTCGGCCAACAGCCGCTTGGCCTCGTCGATCGGCTTGCGCCGCGGACGGCCGTCCACCCAGTCGTACACGTAGGGGTTGATGCCGTTGCGTCCCTCGACGTACCCGAAGATCCCGGGCGGGATCGGCCCCTGCGCGGCCGTGCCGCGGCCGTTGCGGAAAATGGAGATAAATTCCTCGTCGTCGAACGCGATCGAGATCGCCTGTCGAAGCTTGCCAGCCCGCTCGGCATAGCCGCCGACGACGGGATCGAGCATGTTAAATCCCAAGTAGAAGCTCGACGTCTCCACCGAGGTGACGAGGCGGATGCCCTTGGTCTCCATCTGGTCGGTGAGCGCGACCTCGCCCTCTCCCGAGATGCGCACGGCCTGGTCGAAACTGTCCGAGCTGATGCCGGTGGCGTCGTAGTAGCCTTGGAGGAACTTGTTCCAGTACGGGATGGTCTCCTTCTCCAGGCTGTACACGGCCTTGTCGACGAACGGCAGCGGTTTGCCCGCGTCGGTCAGCAAGCCGGCCGCGCGATCGCCCGACTCGCCCTCGGTCGGGTAGCGCTCGCCGTGAAAGTTCGGGTTGCGTTCCAACACCATCTGACGATTGGGGTTGTTGACCGTGAGCATGTAGGGGCCGGTGCCGACCGGATACCAATCGAGTGTGATGTTCTTCTGCGCCAGACCGGGTTGCGAGTAGAACCGATCCACCTCGGGCGGCATTGGGGCGAAGAACGGCATGGCGAGCCAATACACCAATTGTGGGTACTTGCCTCGAACCGTGATCCGGTACGTGTACCGATCGACCGCGACCGCGCCCTCCAAGGGATAGCGGGTCAGATCCAAGTACGCGGCGGGGCCGTTGCGGCCGGCCTCGGCCTGGGCCTTCTCCAAGACGGCCCCGTATTCCCTTAACCCCACGATGTACTCGCTCATCAAGCCGAAGATCGGCGAGGAGAGGCGTGGGTGAGCGAGGCGCTTGATCTGGTAGACGTAATCCTCCGCGAGCAGCTCGCGCGTGTCGGTCTCGGGAAAGTCGGCGAGCGTGTGCACGCGTTGAAGCTCTCCCGCGCTCAGCTCGTGGTAGCGGTACCGCCCCTCCGCGCCTTTCGCGAACGCGGGGTGCGGCTGGTAGCGAATGCCCGGCGTGATGTGGATCTCGTACACGCTGTACGCAATCCGATCCACCGGAGCAGAATCGGGCAAAAGCCGGTGCTGGGCGTCGAAGTACGAAGCATGCGGTACCTCGGTCGCGGTCAACGGGATCAACGTGTACGGACGGAGGAGGTAGTGGTACTGGAGCGGCGGTTCATAGATCTGCCCCGTGAACGCGACCTCGTTGGAGCTGTACGACTGCGCGGGGTCGAGGTGCTTGGGCCGCTCCTCGAACGACGAGTAGAGGATGTTGCGGCCTTCGTCCGACGCGGGATACGGATTATTCCAGGGCGAACCGGTGCACGCGGTGGACGAGAGGAACAGGGCGAACGTGAGCGAATAGCGAATCAACGCGGGGCGCGTGTCGGACCTCCAAAGAGCCACACCACGGCGGTCATCGTAGCCAAGGGGTCGGGAGAAAGTCAAACACGCTGCGAGGACGGCTTTTCTTCCTGAGGGCCGGTATCCGCCGGGCGTGGCAAGGTCCCACGGACACGTGCCGGTGATAATCCGGGACGTCCACCTTGAACCGCCGCGGGTGACCGTGCTACGGTGGCACGGCAGCACACGGCTTGGGTTCTCGTCCCGAGACCCGTGTTGGCAAAACGGAGGCAATGGAGGATCGATGGGTACGCTGTCGAGGTGGGATCTGGTTCGGCACGAGACCTTGGGCATTGGGCGGGTAGAGGCCGTGTTCGGCCCCGGCGAGAACCCGAAGTGCGCCGTGTACTTTCCCCGAAACGATCAGCAGCTCATGGTGCCGCGAGAAGAACTGTCGCCGCTCTCGGCCACGGAGGCGGCCGCCTTCGACCTTGTCAAGCTCGCCCTGTACGATCTTCGGGCGGAGGATGCGCCGCAGACGGAGCTGGCCGAGCGTTGGACGGGTGGCGAGTTGGTGCTCAAGCCGGCCAGCCCCGAACGCGAATCAAAGACCATCCCCCTGGACACGTTCTTCCACAAGATCGTGATGCTCCGCGACCGGCTGCGCGTGCTGGAGCAGCACATCAACGCACACAAAAGCCTGTCCGATGCCGACAAGGTGCAGGTGCAGCAGTACATCACGCGCATCTACGGCACGCTCACGACGTTCAATATCCTATTCAAGAATCGCGAGGACCAGTTCATCGGCCAGAAGGGAGAGGATTAAACCCGTGACGGATGCCCCTCTCCGCGGCTGAATTGGCCCGGCGTGATAGCCCGGGGGCTTGTGCAAAGGTGGCCGCTAACCCAGAGCGGGATCGAGTCGAAGGAAACTCAACAAGGCAAGTCTGGCGCCGCGTGGCGCCAGTATTGAGATACAGATCTGTTGACATGCCTGTCGTGTTTGTGTGCAAAATGGGCTGCGTCCGATCACTTCCTTCGCTCTTTATCGAGGTTCATCGCGTGAGACCTATAGCCAGTTTCACCGTTCGAAAATCTCTGGAATGGTTTTCTGCACTCGCACTCACACTGATGTTTACCGTGAGTTGTGGGAGTAAAGGAGGTACTGCCCCCAGCAATGGGAGCACGCTTGGAACCATCCAAGGCACGGTCTCCGGACCGGCAACGGTCTCGTTTAGGAAACCAACGGCCAATGCAGCCAAGGAGGCGCCAACAGCGGGAACCGCAGGAGCGGTTTGTGTGCTTGAAGGGACCGACAAGAGCGCAACAACGGATGAACACGGCCAGTTTAGGATTGCCGATGTGCCGGAGGGGAGCTACCTCCTGATCTGTCGACACGTGGCAACGGACGGAACCGCCTATGCGTTCTTGAGGGCCGTGGACGCCCGCAGTGGAGCCACCACGGACATCGGCATCGGAGAAATCACTCCAACCGGTCGCATCCAGGGACTGGCCACTCTGGCTGATCAAACCGATCATACGGGAATCCTGGCCTACGTTTCCGGCACGTCGATGCAAAGCAGGACGGATGCGTTGGGCGCATTCTTGATCAGAGATATTCCCGAGGGAACTTATGATATCCGTTTCGAGCGAGAAGGGTATGTCCCGGCCAAGCTTGCAGGGATCGGTGTCAAGTCAGGAGAAACCGCCGTCGTCGCCGACATGGTTCTTAATCTCTCAACGGGAGCGACTGGAGCGATTACGATCGACAAGGGAAAGGTCTATTCGAACTCGAGGACGGTGACTGTTTTCATCACCGCATCGGAGGATGCAACCCTGATCCAGATCAGCCCGGACCCGAATTTCATCGGAGCGGCCTGGAACCCCATTCCTCCGAGCCGAACGTGGATCTTCGACTCCGACGGCGAGAAACGCCTGTACGCGAAGTTCGCCGATGCCAACGGGCTGGAGAGCGCTCCAGTCAGCGATACGATCATCATAGATACCACACCACCGATCAACGGGAGTGTCGTTATCAACAGTTCGGCTTCTGCAACAAACTCATTATCCGTCCAACTCACTCTCGCTGCCACCGACGCCACGACCGCGGTCGTCCAGATGCGGATTGCGAATGTCCCGGATCTCGATTCTGCCTCATGGGAACCGTATAACCCCACTCGGTCTTGGACTCTCCTTCCAGGCGATGGAACCAAGACAGTCTACGCACAATTTAGAGACTCGGCCGGCAACGAAACCACGCAGACCATATCGGCCTTGATCCTTCTCGATACGACGTTGCCGACGGGCCCCTCTATCCGGATTCAGGAAGGGAACTACACGAACACGCGATTCGTCCACCTTGACCTGAGATCTTCAGGGGCCAGCTTGGTGAAAATCAGCGAGAGCCCGGACCTTCGTGGAGTCACACCTATTCCATTTCTTCCTTGGTCGCTACGGGTTAATGCGCCGGAATGGGTTCTTTCGAATGGAGATGGAGAGAAGACACTCTATGCGTCGTACTTGGATGAGGCCGGGAACGAAAGCGCTACTGTGTCCGCGACGATTCAATTGGACACCATCCCGCCGACCACCCCGGTGATTTTCAACCAGCCACAGACCACGAACCAAGCGACGTTTATCCTGACGCTGAGCGCGAATAGTTTCGATCAGAATTTTAAGAATTACCAACTCAACGGAGGGCAATACCAAACCTGGACTGACACGGTCGAGACCTCCGCATTTAGCTTTACCCTAAGCCAGCAGGGAGCCAACGTCCTTTATATCAGAGGAAAAGACATGGCGGGCAACGTTGGCAATGTCGCATCTATTACCATCGTCCTCGATACCGTTTATCCAGTTATAAGCAATATCACTGTATCTGCTTTAGGCACATCCGCGACCATCCAATGGAATACCGATGGAGCGATCAGCGGTAAGGTTGACTATGGAACCGACACCAACTACGGGTCTACTGAGCCGGCTACGACCTTCGGAATAGTCCATAGTGTCACGCTCACAGGACTTACTGAACTAACGACATATCACTATCAAATCGGCACGACGGATATAGGCAGTAACGTGACGACATCGACCGATCTGACCTTTAAAACTGGCAAGGAGGTCCGGGGCAATATTGCAGCAGCTTCAGTTTGGACGGAGGCAGGCGGGCCGTATGTCATAGTGGGGGATGTCGGAATACCTCCGGCAGTAACGCTGACCATCGAAGCGGGTGCAAGAATAGAATATGCGGGCGAATATATGATGCTTATTAAAGGGGCCGTAATTGCCAATGGGACGAGTAGCCGACCTATCATTTTCACGGCCGTAGCTTGGCTGCCTAATTCTGGTGCCACACAGCTTAGATTCCAGGAAGCGACATTGACAGACTCACAATTGAGTTACGTGATCTTTGAAAGGGCGAATAGGGCCATTGAGTTATATGCGGCACCCATATCGTATTGTAGTAGTGGTGCAGGGACTGGTCCGAAGGATAGCGGGTATCTAACGGTTTCCAATGCGACAATCACTTCCAGTGTGTATACAAGTTGTGAATCAGACTCCGGTAGTAATGGCCTGATTATTGACAGTTCCATAATCAGTAACACCGCGATCCATGGTGCCTATGCATGGGGGGCTAAGATCACCATACACAATAGCGCTATAACCAATTCGACGTTAACGGCTGATGCATACCATATCGCGGGCCTAACGATTTCTGGCTCAACAGTGGGCAATTCAGCTTTTCAGTTAGGTTGTTGTGGTGCCAAAATCCGCTTAGAGGGGAATACTTCTGTTACAGATTCGACTGTTTCTGAAGGTTTGGGTTCGTCTCTTAGCAGTTCTCTGGAGTTCTCTTTTGCACAATTGACCAATACAAGCATTGATCTGCCATCTGCCCAGGTAACCATTTCTAACAGCACTATAGCTTACAATAGCGCCTATGCAGGTGCGACGCGCCTTAAGATTGGTAACGGGAGCCTCAGCTATTCACGCATTACTGGAAATGGCGGTGGAACTGGCCTCGAAGTGACTGGATCTAGCGGATACTCTTCAGTAGAAGGTTTAAGTATTTCGTACTGCGACATTACAGGTCACGATATCGGTATGATGTTTTCTGGAGGTGGCGGTACGTTTAGCATTGCCAACTCGAATATTAATAGCAATGCGGGCTTTGGTCTAAAGAATCTGAGGACAGGGTCCGCTACGGTGACTAATAGTTACTGGGGGGCAACGACCAACTCCGCGATTGATGCATTGATTTATGATGGTAACGATAATATCAATTATGGAATCGTCACGTATTCCCCGTTTAGTACGGTGCCGGTAGCGGGCACCGGTCCTCGCGTACCTTATACAATCGAATGGCCGGTGATACCAGGGGCCATCGGCATAGACCACCCACCCGCAACTTTTACCGTAGTTCCTTAGGGCGCCGTTCGGCCAGACTGTTTTATCGGCCTCTGACCTCTACCGCTCGCCGTCCACGGGCGAGGTCGTCAGGATGTCGATCAGCTCGTCGCGCGAGAGGGCTTTGAGGGTTGCGGCGTCGTCTTCGACCAGGGCATCCAGTAGCTCGGCCTTCTTTCGGATCATTTGGTCGATTTTTTCTTCGAGCGTGCCGCGGGTGATGAGTTTGATGACCTGGACGCCGCGCGTCTGGCCGATACGGTGGACGCGGTCGGTGGCTTGGTTTTCGCGCGCGGCGTTCCACCACCGGTCGTAGTGGATGACGACCGAGCCCGCGGTCAGGTCGATCCCCAGCCCGCCCGCCAAGAGGCTGCCCACGAAGACGCGGCACTCCGGATCGGTCTGAAAGGCCTTGACCACGGCGCGGCGGTTCTTTGTGTCGCCGCGGAGCGAGACCCAGCGCGCGCCGTAGTGGTCGAGCCATGCGGTGATGAGGTCGATCATCTCCAGGTACTGCGTGAAGACGACGACCTTCTCGCCGCCGTCGAGCGCCTCGTCCATCAGTTCAGTGAAGAGGTCGAACTTGCCCGAGGCCATCGCGCGCCCCTTCGCGCCCTTCATGACCAGGGCGGGGTGGTCGCAGAGCCGCTTGAGGCGCGAGAGCAGGCTGAAGATGTGGATGTAGGGGATCGGCGCCCCACCGCGGCGGAGGTCGTCGGCCAACTGGCGGCCGTCGTGGTCGAGCAGCGCGCGGTAGGCC
>JACQCD010000142.1 GCA_016201825.1 Nitrospirota bacterium
ACTTTGTTACAGATTCTCTCGGTCACGCTGTTCGAGAAGATGCCCTTGCAGCAAGCCTTTCCCGGCACCGACTCCACTTCCACAGGCGATGAGGACCGCAACCAATTGAATCTATTCGATCCTTAACCGGACACTACTGATAGTATACGTAAGGTCATTCCCGCAGTCCTTAAGCGGGAATCCACTGATGGTTCTGGATACCCGCTTTCGCGGGTATGACAATTTGTTTGCGCGAACCTTTGCACCGAAGTACTAGTCCGAATCGGGATGACGGCGATGGGCGCGTTGATCACGTTGGACCAGGTGTCGAAGACGTATCGCACCGGCGACATCGCGGTGCACGCCGTGCGCGAGGTCAGCCTCGACGTCGGCGCGGGCGAGTTCGTCGCCATCATGGGCGCGAGCGGGTCGGGCAAGTCCACGTTGATGAACATCCTGGGCTGCCTGGACCGACCCACCGGCGGCCGGTACGTCCTCGACGGCGTCGAGGTGTCCGAGTTGGACCGCGATCAACTGGCCGACCTCAGAAATCGCAAGCTGGGATTTGTGTTTCAAGGGTTTCATCTGCTCTCGCGCACGTCGGCGTTGGAAAACGTCGAGTTGCCGATGTTGTACGCGCGGGGCCTCACGGCGACCCAGCAGCACGAGCGCGCCTTGCGCGCGCTCGACCTCGTCGGGTTGGCCGACCGGGCCGACCACCATCCGAACCAACTGTCCGGGGGCCAGCAGCAGCGCGTGGCCATCGCCCGAGCGCTCGTCAACGAGCCGGTCTTGCTGCTCGCGGATGAGCCGACCGGCAACCTCGACAGCCGCACCAGCGTGGAAATCATGGGCGTCTTCCAGCGTCTCAATGCGGGTTCCGCATCGCGAAGCAACGGACAGGGCATCACCATCCTGATGGTCACGCACGAGCCCGATATCGCCCGCTACGCCACGCGCACGATCATCATGCGCGACGGACGCATCGTCACCGACGTGCCGGTCGCGGAGCGGCTCAACGCCGCCGACGAATTGCGCCGGCTGGGACCGCTCCAGCCCGTGGGGCCGTGACGCGATGAGACCCTTGGCCACCGCGAAGATCGCCTGGCGCGCGCTGCGCCGCAACCCGATGCGATCGGCGCTGACGACCCTCGGCATCATCGTGGGCGTGGGGGCGGTGATCGCGATGGTCGGCATCGGCAACGGCGCGAAGGCCCAGGTGGAAGCGCAGATCGCGAGCCTCGGCCGGAACGTCATTTTGGTCTTCTCGGGCAGCACGACGGCCAGCGGGTTGCACACGGGCATGGGAAGCGCGGGCACGCTGACGGTGGAGGACGTGGACGCGATCGGGCGCGAGGTGTCCGGCGTGGCCGCGATCAGCCCCGAGGTGCGGACGATCAGCCAGGTGGTCGCGGGCAATCAGAATTGGGCTACCCAAGTGCTCGGGGAATCGCCGGACTACTTCGACATTCGCCAATGGCCGCTCGCGGAGGGTACGCCCTTCACCGACCGCGACGTGCGCAGCGCCAACAAGGTCGCCGTAATCGGCCGGACCACCGCGCGGCAACTCTACGCCGGCGACAGCCCCATCGGCCGGATCGTGCGGATCAAGAACGTCCCGTTCGTCATCGTCGGGGTCCTCACGCCGAAGGGGCTGTCGGTGATGGGCACCGATCAAGACGACGTGCTCATCGTGCCCTACAGCGCGGCCATGAAACGGGTGATGGGGACCACCACCCTGCGCTCGATCAACATCCAAGCGGCCAGCGCCACGCTGTTGGCCTCCATGCCGCGGCAGATCACGGAATTACTGCGCCAGCGCCACCGAATCGGCCCAGGCCGGGACGACGATTTCATGGTGCGGACGCAACAGGACATCGCCGAGGCCGCGACTGAGACCTCGCGGATCATGACGACGCTGCTGGGCGCGATCGCCAGCGTCTCGCTCATCGTGGGAGGTATCGGGATCATGAACATCATGCTGGTCAGCGTCACCGAACGCACGCGGGAGATCGGCATCCGCATGGCGGTGGGCGCCCACGCCCGCGATATCCTCATGCAGTTCCTCCTGGAGGCGATCGCGTTGAGCTCGCTGGGCGGCGTCATCGGCATCGCGGTCGGGATCGTCGCGGCCAAGGTGCTCTCCGCGGTGGCGAACTGGCCGACGTTGATTTCGGTCGGGTCGATCGCCGTGGCGTTCCTCTTCAGCGCGGCGGTGGGTATCTTCTTCGGGTTCTACCCCGCGCGCAAGGCCTCGCGGCTGGATCCCATCACCGCATTGCACTATGAGTGAGCTGGGCCGGGAATCGCCGCGGCGACTCGGCACGCGTTGCCACGGTACTTAGCGTCAGCCTGAGGAGCCGAGACGGAGGTTTCCAGCCACCGCCCCATCCCCTTGTCAGTTCTGTAATCTACGCTGAGGACCACCCCACCACAAGAACAAGCGATCGCAGTTAAGGATTGACTTGGCTACAAAAACCCAGCTATAAATGAAGGTACTCTCAGGGGTGCGACGGTTTCGGCCACCGCTCGTTGGCTTGCCCATTGCGGATACCGTGCGCAAGCTATCCCTCCACCGTAACCGTACAGGCTCACTATCAAGAGGTTCGCCATGCTTCGATACTTTGTGTCCATTCAAATCCTTGCCATCGGATTCATCACACTCATCGGTCTTAGCCCCGGTCTTTCCGGCTGTTCATCGGATCACAACTCGGGATCCACCGTGACTACGGACACCGGAGCCGGAGCCGGGTCCGGGACAGCGGCAAGCGATCCCACCCCACTCGATGGGACGGGAACCGTGACGGGACAGGTCATCGACGGCGCCACGCGGACCCCGATCGGGAACGTCGAGGTCTCATTGATTGTCAACGGCGTCAAGCACACGCTCCAAAGCTCTCCCTCAGCGGATCCCGACCTGACCGGAACCTTCGCGTTCTCCGGCGTTCCGGCGGGCCTTCACTCCCTGAAAATCGCGGCAGCCGGATACGCCGTATGGCAGACCACCGTCGCAGTCGCTCAGTCGCAGGACGCCACTCCGCACACGGAGAATCTCGGGAAGATCGGTCTTGGCAAGGGGTTTTCACTCAAGGTCGTGACGACTGCGGATGGCGAGGTACTGCCCGGCGTGACGGTCGTCGCTCAACCAAACGGGGTAACGACTGATTGCGGTTTCTATGCCACCTATTATTACTACCCTCCCCCCCAAACAGCCGTCCTGATCTCACCATTTGCACTCGGGAATGCAGAAATATCCGTCGTCACCGATTCCCAAGGCCAGGGGAATTTTTCTGGGCTCAATCAGTGTCTCCAATACCTGCTGGTTGCCCTCCCACACGATACCAATGGGGATGGGGTCTACGATTACACCGCAGCCGTCACCGTGTACGATGGGACGACGAATAGCGACGACACGATCGCCCTGGCGCTGAAAGCCGTGCAGCGGAACGACCCCATCTCGCTGGTTGGGACCAGCATGGACCACAACCTGCGCGTCGTGTTCACCGCACGCAACCTGTCGGATACGGGGCCCGATCCGGGCAGCGACCTACTGATCCGTGGAGCAGGGTGCGTGTATAATCCCAACTCTTCCTCGTGCCCAACTCCATCGGTCTATACACCGGATTACCCGAGCTTCTCCGTCCCGGCAACAGGTACCCATTCCGTCTTCACCTTCGTATTCAATTACCCCGTATCCGCAAGCAGCGCCACCGTCGCATATCTGGACGATCTGGTGAATCCGGACGCCGATGAAAACGACGCGGTCGATCCCGGGTTCCCACTATCGCGGTCAATCGCCGCGACGGTGACGCTCGATGTAACCGGCACCATCATCACAGTCACCCCACCAGCGGTTGGTTTTCCCAAGAATGAAACGATCACGGTGGGACCGATCACCGCGGTCGTCAACGGCGTGACCTCGACACTCAACCAGGAGGTCTACGTCGAGGATGATACGGCAAGCGGATTGAGCGCCAGCACCAGCATCACGGCAGACAATTACCGCCTACTTCCAGCAACGACCACATCCTATTCATCAGGTGCGCCATCGGCCTATCTGGATTTTCCGGAATATGTGACTGGAACGTATCGGGTGGTGTCCTACACCACGTCATCTGGAACGACGACCGTCAACGGACCACCCGTCACAATCGTTTCCTCGAACTACTACGGTGGGCCAACCTCTTCAATGGGCGAAATGGTTTTCAGCGACGGCTCATCAGCCCCGGCGTGTGAGAAATGCGGCGCCGGAGCCGGTGTCGTCTTTCGCGTACCGGTGACGGTGACTGCTTCATCGGACTATTACTCGTCCTTGGTCAGTCTTGCAGACGGTGACAAGCTGCGGGTTGAGGTCGACGTGAGGGATGTCGTCGGTCATCGGCTCTCAAAGGATGTCGAGTTAGTCGTTCAGTAAGGTTGATTCCGGTCCAGGTTCCGATTCTGCGTCGCGGCCTGGCCGCGACGCCGTACCTTGAGTCTCCCCTTCCGGTCGTTCCGTTATCTCTTGGAAACGAACACATTCCCTTTCATGTAAAACCGCAAGAGCCTCTTGGCCCAGTGCCCCGCATAGTCCACGCCGATCCGGCGTTTTTTGACGATCGTGAACGGTTCGGCCTTCGGCGGAGCGGCGATATAGAACTCGTCTCCGACCAAATCGCGGGCATTGAGGCGGCCGTCGATGCCCATCGCGTTGCACAGCAGGCCCGGGCCCTGGGTTCGTCCCTCGATATTCTTCACCGGCTCGAGCGCTCGCAGCAGCACCGCCGACGCCAGGCCTTCGCGCTCGGTCACGACGTTCATGCACCAGTACATTCCGTAAATCAGATAGACGTAGGCATGACCCGGCGGACCGAACATGACCTTGGTTCGCTCCGTCCACCCCCTGGCGGAATGCGCGGCCAAATCGTGTGGCCCGAGGTAGGCTTCGACCTCCACGATCCTGCCGATGCGCTGCACGCCGCGCGACACGTGAACGAGGTGTTGTCCGAGTAATTCTTTGGCGACGGTCATGGCGTCGCGGTCATAAAAGCTGCGTGGCAGGGTTTGCATACTGCTCATCGCGTCATCACACAGCGACGAAATTGGAGGCCGAGGATTTTCCTTTCGGAGGTCTCGTTTAAGCCACACGCCCGGCCGCGGCCAGGCGCTCAAGCGCCGCGCGCCCGCCGGTCGGGAGCGACACGCCATCCCCGACCAGCACCGCGTCATAATCGTACCGCGGATCCAGCAACACCCGCAAACCAGCCCGGGCCTTGGCCGGATCAGCAAACTTCTCGTCGGGCAGCATGCCCAGAGCGCCGGCCGGTTTGCCGATCGCGGCGTCGCCGAGGATCAACATGCGTTGCCCGGCCGACCACAACGCTGACTCGCCCGGCGATTTGGCATCCGGCACGCGGACCGCCGTCAGGCCTCCCGGCAGGTGGCTGCCGTCCTCGTAGGTCCGATCGAACCGCACGTCGATCCACGCCGCATCAGCCCCAGGCACCCAGACCGGCACGCCATACGTCGATTGACAGGCCGCGATCTCGCGGACGTGGTCGCGATTGGTGAGCACGATCGCGGTCGGACCGCCATGCACCTTGAGTTCCACGAGATCGGCCTCGGTCAGCGGCGGAGGATCGATGAGCACGCGGTCTCCGCCGGCCACCACAAAATGCCCGTTGAAGTCGATCTGCTTCTCGGCGGAAAACCAGGACCACTCATACACCCCAGGCAGGACTTCACGCATGGTTATCCCCCAGCCGACAGATTCGTGATGGCCTCATGGACATTGGCCATGGCCTCAGTCTCCCCCGCGTGGGCGTCCATCAGATCGATGAGATCATCTTCGGAGATCGAGACGAACCTCTTGACCTTGTCCCCGTGCGAAGGCGATCAGGAACACTCCGCCCGTGGACCTGGTGAGACCGAAAAACGAGGTCAGAGTCACTGCTGTCCCATAAACTCAATAGCGCGAGTTGAGCTTTTATTGGCGAGTTTGCGGGTGCCCCGCGCGGGATCGTTGGCCTATCACGTTTGAGAAACAGGTTCGACTGCGGCACGCGGCGCGCTCCAGTGGCTCCAGGCCTCACTTTTTTGTGGGACAGCAGTGGGTCAGAGTACTTTTTCTGACAGGACTCCGTCAAGAATTTACTGAAACCGGCCTTATATACCGAAAAAAGTACTCTGACCCACTGCTGTCCCATAAACTCAGTAGCGCTAGGTGAGCGTTTATTGGCAAGTTTACGGGTGCCCCGCGCAGGATCCTTGGCCTATCAGGTTTAAGAAACAGGTTCAACTGGGGTACCCGAAACGCTTCAGTGGCTCCAGGCCTCACTTTTTTGTGGGACAACAGTGGGCTACCTCAGATTTATTTTCTTCCTTTCTATAGTGTCTCGATCATAGAGCGCGCGCGTCAAGATTCGCATGAGATCATCCGGTTCAGATTGCAAAACTCTCTCTCGCTCCCTCCCGCCTTGTCCGGCCGTCTGCGCGTCAAGATTCATGACCTGCCCCCATGCCTTCGCTAAGTCTGCGTTTTCGAGTACTGAGTTTTTAAATGTTCGCAGAAACCAAACATCGTTTCTATATTTTGTAAATACCCCGGCACAGAATTTTCCGGAACCTCTCTTTGGCCTTGATGCATGATGTTATTTCTCAGTGTGATTGCCGATTTGCATTGTGCGAAGATAGAATCGTCAGGCAATACCACCTCTTGAGGTGCAAGCAACCGTAGTGTCGCTTTGATATTTCCCGTAAGACCGACATCTTGAATAAATTTATTGATCTCAGATGGAGACACCCCTTTACAATTAGCGATAATTCGTATGGTATCCGACACTACTATTTCAAGGGCAATAACCGCATTCAATAATGCGAACAGGTGATTGTTGTAATAGAGTTCTCGTTCTGCATCTAGCATGAAACGAACAGGGAGGGTGATACTGTCATTGAGAAGTTGTTGTAAGTGTTCGTGCTCAGCAACGCCGCGGACAGGTTTCGCCAGCACCAGTCCATCCCTACCGAACGAAACATTGAAAGTCAGCCGTACCTTATCGGGCGTAGACGACTCAATCCGCACTGGGCTGACAAAATCCGAATAGTCAAAATAATTACGGAGTCCCTTTCGTTTCAATACCAATCTTGCAGCATCAATAAGTTTCACTGCTGTCCCAACGTTATTCGAACAAAGTCAACTGGTTGGTTGATTCGAGTGCATTTGGCTCCTGCACAGCGAGGCTAAGCAGTTGATCCAATGGAGTTCGCTCGAACATGGTCAGACTCAGGATTTGTAGGATTTC
>JACQCD010000121.1 GCA_016201825.1 Nitrospirota bacterium
CGCTGGGCGTAGATGTCGGAGGTCGAGCCGCTGCGAGCCTCCTGCCAGGCGATGATGGCGCCGGCGGCGCCATCGGACGTGAACTGGAGCGCGCCCTGATTATTGGCGGCGGTGGAGACGGCGACCCCGTCGGCGGTCCACAGGACGGCCCCGGCGCTGGTGACGCGCTGGGCGTAGATGTCGGACGTGGCGCCAGCGCGAAAATCCTGCCAGGCGATGATGGCGCCGCCGGCGCCATCTGCAATCAATTGGGGCGACTCCTGGTCATTGAGCGCGGTCGAGATCGCGACATTCTCTGGGTTCTCTTTGGGCCACAAGACCACCAGATTACTGGGGTTGCTCTCCACGCTTCCGGCCACCACCTTCACCGCTCCGGTCAACGCCCCTGCCGGGACAATGGCCCGAATCTGGTTGTCACTCCAGCTCACGATGGTGCTCGCCGCGACCCCGCCGACCATCAAACTGCTGCTCCCTTGGTTGTTCCCAAATCCAGTGCCGGTGACACGGATCTCGTTCCCGACCTTCACCTCCATCGGGTTCGAACTCGTGACGATGGGACCTGACGGGGGGCTCACCGACACGAAGATACTTGCGAATCCGGTTGCGATGAAACCGACTCCATTTGCCACATTCACGCTCACCAGGACACTCCCGACGGTCAACGGCGCGGTCCATGTCACGGGATTGGTGTTGACGGCGCTCAGACTCCCCGCCGCCGCCTGCCAGAGGTAGGTCAAGGCGCTCCCGGTGCCGTCCTCCGCAGAAACGCTCAAGACGACGCTCTCCCCCGGCCCCACCACGGTGGGATTCGCGACCAGGCTCTGGATCTCAACTCTGCCAGGGGTGGCGGGGCCCGCCGGCCCCTGCTGCCCAGCCCCGCCGCCTCCCCCGCCGCACGCCGTCAGAACCAGCACCCCGAAGGCCGTTATCCAATCAGAGTGTATTTCTTCCATCCTTTTCCTCTGACGAAAGCAACGAACAACCCACCCCCGAACCAGCACCCTCCCACCCAGTGTATAGACCATTTAAACTGCGAAACTACACCAGAAAAGTCGTGCCCACGCCGTAAGACGCGGGGAGCGTGAAGCCGTTGCCGTTACAGCGGCGGCTCGGTCTTCGACAGGTCCAGCGACAGCGCGGGGATCGGGGAGCCGAGGACGGTGCGCAGGTTGCGCCACTCGGTGGCGGCCATGCCGTTGCCCCATTGTACCGGCTGGGGAGTGAGGTCTTGATACCGGAAGACGTCTAACCGCGTGCCGTCCGTCACGAGCGTCTCGGCGCCGTCCAGGTCGGTCCGGAACACCCCGGCGCCGAGACGCTTGTACGCCGCGAGCATTTCGGGCGTGGGATGGCCGTACGTGTTGTTGGCTCCAACCGACACCACCGCCACGCGGGGCGACACGGCACGGAGGAACGCCGGGTCGAGCGAGCCGCGGCTTCCGTGGTGCGGGACCTTGATCACCGTGCTGGGCAGCAGATCTCGCGACGGCTCGGTGTCGACCAGGCCCCGTTCGCCCGGAGTTCCCAGGTCGCCCGTCAGTAACACCGAGGCCCGACCATACTCCACGCGCAACACGATCGACCGGTCGTTTTCGGAGATCGATTTGGCGGGGACTGCGAAGGGCAGCGACGCCAGCGGGTTCAGCCGCCAGACCCTGGCGGCCCCGATCCACAGCGGGTGCTCGGCGGATGCGACGATCGATTCCGGGATACGGCGTGAAGCGACCAGTTCGTCCAGACGTTGCGACGCCCAGAGATCGGCACGGCGGCCGTTGGTCCATGCCTGCCCGATCGCAAACCGCTCGGCGAGAAACGGCAATCCCCCGATGTGATCGAGTTGGGGGTGACTGGCGACGAGGTAGTTGATTTTCCGGATGCCCCGGTTCCACAGCATGGGCGCCACCACCGTGCGTCCCACATCCAGCTCGTGAAAGCGCTTGCCTCCGTCGACGACCATCACCTCACCCGAAGGGAACCGCACGATGGCCCCGTCACCCTGGCCGACGTCCAGGAAGGTGATGTCCAAGGATGCGTTGGACCCCCAGCGCGGAACCCCAGCCAGCCAGGGTACGACGAGGAACACGAGGGCGCCGCCCGCGAGCCCCCGCTTCCACGGCGTAAGTCGGCGGTCCAATAGGCCCGCCAGCGCCATATAGCCCAGTGCGACCGCCGCCAACGGCGGCGCGGCGACGTAGAGGATCGCAAACGGCCAGGCGGCGAAACTCTCGACCGTCCGCAGGAGCAAGTCGAGCGCGAAGGCGTTCAGCGACGCCAGCGGCAGGGTCGGGGTGTCGCCGATGGCCGCGGCTACGCCGGACACGAGGCCGAGCGGGACCACGAGCACGCCGGCGAGCGGGATGATGACCGAGTTGGAGACGAGACCGACCCAATTGACTTGATTGAAATGATGCGCGACCAGCGGAGCCGTTCCGACGCCGGCGGCGACCGACGTCACGATCAAGAGCGTGATCTTGGAGAAGAGGCGGGTCTTCCAGGTCGGGGGGCGGTCGTCCGGATTCGCGAGGAGCCGAGCCTTCCACCACTCCATCCCGAGGGCGATGCACAGCACCGACAGAAACGAAAGCTGAAACGACACGTCCCGAAGCGCGTGAGGATCCCACGCCAGAATCGCGAGCGCGGCGAGCGCGAGGGCGTTGAAGAGGTCGTCTTGCCGGTGCAGCATCACCGCGAGGAGGTACAGCGCGATCATCAGGAGCGCCCGCAGCGTGGCCACTTGTCCGCCGGCCAGCAGGGCGTAGAAGGTGACGGGCGCCAGGGTGACCGCGGCGGCCACCTGCGAGGGGGTGACGCGCAGCGTCATTCGCAGCAGCAGGCGTTCCGGAAGACGTAGAATCGTCCATCGCGCGCCGACGAAGATGACGAAGGCGATCAGTCCCAGATGCGACCCCGAGATGGAGAGGAGGTGAACCGTCCCGGAGGCCATGAACGAGTCGCGAAGTTTTGCGGTGAGGTATCCGGTTTCTCCGGTGACCATGGCGAGGAAGATCGGGGCGGTGTCCTCGGGCAGCGAGGCGAGGGCGGCCGCTCGGATGCGTTCTCGCCAGAGGTAAATCGGGTCCAAGATCGGCGAGGACCGGTGACCGATCGGCGAGATTCCGCTGGCTTTGAGCGTGCCGACGGCGACGACGTTCTGCCGTTCCAACCATTCGCCGTAATCGAAGAGCCCCGGGTTGCGGAATCCCCTCGGTGGATGGAAGGCGGCGGTCACTCGCACGATATCTCCATACCGCAGTCCGTCGAACACCGCGGAAGGGCCGGAGAGTCGGATGTGCCCGGCCAGGGCGCGATCGCCCTGGGAGGTGTGGATCCGGAGGCGTCCCGCGGTGACCGACGCCCACTCGGGCATGTGATGGATGGGGGCGTCCAACTCGGCTTCGACGGTGACCGGATCGGCCGTGATCAACCGCGGGTCGGGCGACGGCGGGGGCGTGGCAAGGGTATAGGCCACGGCGGCGATGAGAACGAGCCATTGCCGAGGGGCGAACACGAGGACGCGGGGGAGGGATCGGCCCGCCACGCGATGGAGCCCCCACAGCGCGACCCCGAGCGCCGTCGCGCCGAGGGGGAACAGGTCGGCCAACTCGCCGAGCGCGATGCCGATGACCAGTGCGAGCGCCAGCGGCACGAGAGGCCGAGACAGCCTGGTGTCGGTCGAAAGCCGCGGCGCGCCTTCAGGCGGGGCGCTCTGCGTCGGGTCCGCCGTCGGCACTCCGGAACGAGGCCTCAGCGGTTGTGGCAGATCAGGCAGAGGTCGCGGGCAGGGGCTCGGAGGAAGGGGGCGTTGCCGTTGTCGTGCGGGTTGTGGCAACTGTCGCAGTGCATGATCCCGTTCGACGTTCGCACCATCTGTAGGCTGGCCAGATCGGTGGGCTCAACCCCCGTGGGGATGATCAAGAGGTCGGAGGTCGGGCCGGTCGGAAGGACGAATCCTTCGTCTCGCAGATCCGGAAGAGACCAATACCGGTACTGGCTGACAATCGGCCGTTCCGCCCTGAACTGTCCGTTGGCCCGCCGTGGGTAGGTCGTGTTGTACGGGTGATCGAAACTTTTCGACTGCGGGGACGCGCCCTGGTGAACCTCCAGTCCGAGGACGCCGTCGTGACACCCCAGACACACCGATGACGAGCCGCCGGGTGCACTCTTGGCGCCTGGAGCACTGGATTCTACCGTGAAGGGGGGGGCGTCTTTCTGCCATAACGGCCCTGTCGTTTCCTCCGGTGTAGTCGTTGAGAGGACGGTGGCGCCGCCGGCGGCTCGGTACGCAGGACCTTCGGCGTGACAGCCGAAACAGACGTGCTGTCCCGCTGGAGTTTCGGAGGGGCCCAAGAAATTGTGCGGGCTGTTGACGACCGCTTGAAACGGCTCCGCGATGGCCGGGCCGCTCCACGCGATTACGAGAATCGCCAGCGTCAGGAGTCCGGGGATTCCCCGCGTCATTCGCCGACCGCTTTCGGCCCTGGTCCGACGGCGCTTCGCAAGGTGTCGGCCAATTCTTCGGCCACCCCCGAGATGACGGTGAAGTCCTCCCCCTCGACCATCACGCGAACCAGCGGCTCGGTGCCGGAATATCGAACAAGGATTCTTCCTTGGGGGCCCAGCCGACGCTCCAGCGACGACAGGGCGGCCGTGAAGCCGGGAATGGTCTCGAGATTTTGGCGGTCGGCGACTCGGACGTTCACCAAGACTTGCGGGAGCACGGTCATGCAGGACGCGAGTTCGGACAATCGCTTCCCGGTCTTTTCCATGATCGCGAGGACCTGCAGGGCCGTAATCAGGCCGTCACCCGTGGTGTTGTAGTCCAGAAAGATGATGTGCCCGGATTGCTCGCCACCGAAGACGAAGCCGTCCTTCATCATGCGTTCGAGGACGTATCGGTCACCCACGGCGGTGCGCACGAGGGAGATTCCGGATTGGCGGAGCGCGATTTCGAGGCCTAGATTGCTCATCACGGTGGCGACGACGGTGTGTCCGGTCAACCGTCCGAGCCGCTCGAGATCCAATGCGCAGAGCGCAAGGATCTGGTCGCCATGGACGATCTTGCCCAGCTCATCGCAGAAAATGACCCGGTCGGCGTCGCCGTCGTGCGCGATCCCCAGGTTCGCGTGATGACTCACCACGGCCTTCTGCAAGGCCTCGGGGTACAACGCGCCGCAATACTGGTTGATGTTGGTCCCGTTCGGGCGGTCGGCGAGGGTGATGACTTCGGCGCCCAGTTCCCGCAACACCATCGGCGTCACCTTGTACGCGGCGCCGTTGGCGGTGTCGACCACGACCTTGAGGCCGTCGAACTGCATGCCCTTCGGCAGCGTGTTCTTGGTGAACTCGATATAGCGACCGTCCGCGTCGTCGATCCGGAAGGCCTTGCCGATGTCGCGCGCGGTCGGCCGTTCCTGGTCGATCGCGCCAGAAAAGATCAACTCCTCAATCTCCCGTTCGACGTCGTCGGGGAGTTTGAGGCCCTCGTGCGAAAAGAACTTGATCCCGTTGTCCTCGAAGGGGTTGTGCGAGGCGGAAATGACGACGCCGGCGTCGGCACGAAGGCTTTTGGTCAGAAACGCGATGGCCGGTGTCGGCATCGGACCCACCAGCAGCACGTCAACGCCCATCGAGCAGATGCCGGCGGTGAGCGCGCTCTCGATCATATAGCCCGAGAGCCGGGTGTCTTTCCCGATCACGAAACGGTGGTGGCCGGCTCGATGCTTCTTGAAGAGGTAGGCCGCCGCCCGGCCCAATTTCATGGCGGTCTCGGCGGTGACCGGTTCGATATTTGCGGTGCCCCGGACCCCGTCGGTGCCGAATAGGCGGCGCTCCATGCGCAGTCTCCACAGAACGCCACTCATCTTAGCAGGCTTATCCCCCCTTTTCAACCGAAGCCGAGCGCGGCCGTGCCGGCGAGCGTGACCGCGACCCCGCCCCACTCCTTGCGGCTCAAGCGTTCGTGGAGCACGTGTCGGGCAATCACGATCGTGACGAGGGGATAGGCCGAGGCGATCGGCGCCGCAACGCTCGCGGGCACGGTGTGGAGGGCGAAGCCGTATGAGAAAAACGCGACGAGATCGAGGACCGCGGCCGGGACGATGAAGGCCCACAGCGCCGGGGGCCAGCGGGGGGGAGACGATTCGGTCCGGGGAATCGCCCCCCGCCAGGCGAACCAGGCGGACATCGCGAGCAGGATCTCCACTCTGAGCAGGGCGATCGGCGCAAAGCCCCCCATTTCCTTCACAAGCGGAAGGAGAAGCGCCGTGCCGGATCCCCACGCGAGCATCGTGGCCACGCCGGCCAGGACGCCGCGCCGTCGCCCGACCGCGCCGAGGTCGTGCACGGCCCTGGTATCGATCAGCATGATGGCGAGGCCGGTCAGCGTGAGGGCGATACCGCCGAGCCTCGATGCCGAGACCTTCTCTCCGAAGAGCACGAGGCCGGCCGAAACGGGGATCAGCGCGCCGGCGCTACTGATCGGACTGACCAGCGACACGGCCCCCACGCGGAGGCCGTAGAAGAACGAGAGATACCCCACGCCGAAGGCCGCGGCGGCAAGGGTGATCCACGCCAGGGAGGCGGGGTTCGGTGGCGGGGGGGCAACCACCGCCCAGGCGACGAGCAGCAGGGGGAGCCCGGCTCCTTGAATGCCCAACAGGGTTCGGGTTTCGCCAATGCGACGCGTGACATGGGCCGCCAAGTAATCGGCGGCTCCCCACGCCGCGCTGGTCGCGAAGGCGCACGCGAGACCGAGGCTGGTCGGATCCACTATCGTCGCCGCGCGGGCGCTGCTACACTCGGGAGAGAGCGCACGCCTGCGCCACACCGTCACGGTAGGCAATCCACAGCTCCAGCGACCGCTCCAGCGCGTGGACAACCCTCTGCTGGGCCTCGGCGGTCGACGCGTGGTCGAGCACCATCTTCCATGCGTCTTGGCGGTGAAGGCCTTCCACCGCCCCATGGGCGCGGATGAGGTCGAGGTAGCGGGGTGCGACGCCGTGATACTTCACCAGGGGATGGTTGGCGATCTTTTTCTCGACGTCGGGCTCGTCCCGCGATGTGCCGTTCAGGACCGCGCGTTCGTGGACGCTTCCCTCGACGAAGATCGTGGTTACGGCCGCGCCTTCGATCCAGGATCCTCCGGTCGTGATGTGGTCGAGCCAGCGTCGGTAGGCCGCGCTCTCGGGCAGGAGCGAGACGTGTTCGAAGTCGGCCGGAGCATACCCGACCCCCTCCATCAAGTAGAGAAACAGGTCGGGGTGCGAGCGTCCACGCGTGAGGCCTCCGGTTTCTTCTTCATAGAGGTTTTCCGCCAACGCTCTGCGGACGCTGATCGGTGGATTCTTGCCGTGAACGCGGGAGAGCAGAACCGGAAAGTCCCGGACGTACACGGCGTACTCTTGTTGGAAGTGGACCTTGAGTTGAGCCGGGGTGATCTTCCCCCCGGCGAACCACGTCCAGGCCCAGTGATCTTTCCGGTCCATGATGGTGAACAGGCGCTCTCGAAACGCCTCGCGTGACTCGGTCATCGTCGGTGTGCTCCACGTGATTAAGCGAGGAGCATTGTAGCACAAGGCTCTCTCAGAAAAAGAGGCGGGAACCGGCCGCGCCGGGTTTCAACACACCGCCGCCCGTGCTCTCACAAACCGAGACGGCGAGCGCCAGCTTGGCGGGGCTTTTCCGCTTGTTGGCAGATGTCGAAATTGCATACGGGCTGTTGACAAAGCTTCGGCACGCGGCTTACAATCCGCCATGCAGATTGGGATTCTGTTGACTACGAGTCCCGACCACGAAAATTCGTATCTCGTGGGGAGGCTCTCCGAGGCGTGGCTCAAGCAAGGGCATCAGGTTGAATTGTTTCTGATGGGTGAGGGTGTGTACAATGGGATGGCTGTCCACTCGCCCAGGCGACCGTATGCCGTGCTGCCCACCTTGCTCGGCTTGGGGGTGAAGGTCTCCGTGTGTGGCGTGACGGCGGAGGCCCGGGGGCTGGCGGAGAGCAACCTTTATCCCGGCATCGAGATCGCCAGTCAGTATGAGTTGTCCAAGATCGTGGACCGGTCTGATCGCTTCTTGACGTTTGGCGACTGATCGTGAAAGCCGTGGTAGTGGCCGTCCGTAGCAGCCCGATGACGACGACCCATGTTCATGAGGCGCTTCGCATGGCGTTGGGTTTGACCCTGTCAAACCACGAAGTGACCGTGGCGTATGTGGGGGACGGCGCGGCCGCCGCGCTCCATCTGGATGGGCCTACGGTGCAGCGTCCCGCGCTGACAGAGTCGATCGAGCTCCTCGATGCGTGCCGAATCCGGGAGATGGTCGAACTGGATGCCCTGCCTGCTCAGTGTCGAGCGAAGGTGCGATCCCGGGTTGAGTCGTGTTCTCGCTCCGGCCTGGTCGATCTTCTGATGAAGGCCGATGTGGTGATGACATGGTAGCGGGAGGTGCCTTGCACATAATCAGGAAACGAGATGATGCGTTCGCGGCGGCGGTGATTGCCGAACAGCGTCGCAAGGGGCCGGTGGGTGTGGTGTTGGTTCAGGATGGGATCCTTGCAGACGTGTCGCCGTCGGTTGACGTGTATGTGAATGGTGAGGATGCGGCGGCGCGGGGAGTGGACACGCCGTACCGCCGGGTGGGCTATGAGGAAATTGCTCGCTTCGTGGCGGATGCATCGAGCGTGATGGTGTGGTAGGAGAATAAGGCATGGCGATTGGGTATACCGTCGACGAGCGTCTGGATTGTAAAGGTCTGAATTGCCCGCTTCCCGTGATCAAAACGAAAAAGGCGCTTGAAAAACTGGCGGTAGGGCAGGTCCTGGAGATGGTTGCGACCGATCCTGGTTCCAAGTCAGATATGGCGGCCTGGTCGAAGAGCACGGGGCATGAGTTGCTCGAGACGAAAGAGGAACCAGGGCTGTTTATGTTTTACGTGCGCAAAACGAAGTGATCGGTCTCCTCGGGATTCGGCGCTGGATGGGAGAGGTGAAGGAGTAGCGTATGGCGGTGACCACACAAGAACTCGATCAGATGGTGGCGGCGAAAGTGAAGGAATTGGCGGAACATCGTCTGGAGCAGATGGTCCGCGAGCAGGTGCGGGCGGTCTTGGATGCCGAGGCCCAAAAATCCGCTCGGCCGAAACGGGTGGCGATCGTGTCGTCCAAAGGAACGCTCGACGCTGGGTATCCCCCCCTGATCCTCGCGACGACCGCCGCCGCGCTCGATATGGAGGTCGGAGTCTTCTTCACGTTTTTCGGGCTCCACATCCTGAAGAAAAAAGGTCTGGATAATTTGAAGTTCGTGCCAGTGGCGAACCCGGCGATGCCGATGCCAATGCCCAACTTGTTAGGGGCGTTGCCCGGGATGACCGGGTTGGCGACCCTGATGATGAAGCAGACGATCAAGCAGAAGAACATTGCGTCGATTCCCGAGCTGATGGATGTCGCAAAAGAAAGCGGGGTCAAGCTCTGGCCGTGCCAGATGACGATGGACATGATGGACATCAAACGGGAAGACCTTATCGACGGGCTGGAAGAACCGGTGGGCGCCGCCACCTTTTTGGAGTTTGCTTCCCACGCTGATATCACCCTGTATGTGTAAATGGGGTGATCAGGGCGTTGTAAGGGCACCCACCCTGGGTGCCCTTCGCATGCGTCGGCATGCCCTATGTTGCGGATCAAGGGTAGGGGGGCAGAGTCGCATTCCAGTCCCGGGTCGGAAGGGCGACCTTCCGCTGTACACAGCACGCTCGCCAAGGAGGAGACACTGATGTCCGATATGATGGTGGTATCGTCCAAGATCAAGAAATTTGTGCGGGAGAAAGCGGGTTTTAATACGTCGGCTGAAACGCTCGAAGCGTTGAGCCAGCGGGTTGAGCGGCTCTGCGCCGAGGCCATTGAGCGGGCGCGGGCCGATGGCCGTAAAACAGTGAAGGCGAGGGACGTCGTCTGATCGAGCCGTCCCGGCGAGACCTCATCGGGCGATCAAAAATCGTTTGACACGCTGGAACGGGGTGCGTATAATACGCACCGTCTGTTGTGTCTTTCCAAATTCTCGATCCCCAAACTAAATCGTTAACGTGGTGACAGTCGGCAACTCCCCAGCGCGCGTTGTGAACATCAGCGATCATCGCTAGATATCGTGAACCTGACGCGCTTCGAGTATCCATTCATCAAGACACCGTCCCGTCGGACTGTTCGTCTGTCGGGACTCGTATGCGACCCTGCATTACGGTACGTCGGGTAGGAGGACCCATGAATCTGACCGAACTCAAGGAAAAAGCGATTGGGGATTTGAACGAGATTGCCAGAGAGCTGAAGATCGAAGGGGCGAGTAATCTGCGAAAACAGGAGTTGATTTTTGCGATCCTTCAGGCCCAGTCCGAGAAAAACGGAACCATTTATGGGGAAGGCGTGCTGGAAACGCTGCAGGACGGTTTCGGGTTCCTCCGGTCCCCCGATTATAACTATCTGCCCGGCCCTGACGACATCTATATTTCCCCCTCCCAGATTCGGCGCTTTAACCTCAGAACCGGCGACGTGGTCTCCGGCCAGGTGAGGCCTCCCAAGGAGGGTGAGCGGTACTTCGCGATGCTCAAGGTCGAAACGATTAATTTCGAAGACCCCGACGTGGCCCGCGACAAGATCCTCTTCGACAACCTCACGCCGCTCTATCCGATGGAGAAGATTCGGCTGGAAGCTCCGGGGATGGAGGACTACATGTCGACGCGCGTCATGGAGTTGATCTCGCCGATCGGAAAGGGCCAGCGAGGGTTGATCGTCGCGTCGCCTCGAACCGGCAAGACGGTGTTGTTGCAGAATATCGCCAAGGCCATCATGAAGAACCACCCCGAGATCGTGCTGATCGTCCTCTTGATCGACGAGCGGCCGGAGGAGGTGACCGATTGGCAGCGGCAAGTCAAAGCGGAAGTGGTCAGCTCCACGTTTGACGAACCGCCCCAGCGTCATGCGCAGGTCGCCGAGATGGTGCTGGAAAAAGCCAAGCGCCTCGTGGAGCACAAACGAGACGTCGTGATACTTCTCGACAGCGTCACCCGCCTCGCCCGAGCGTATAACACCATTGCCCCGCCCAGCGGGAAAGTGCTCTCCGGCGGGTTGGACGCCAACGCGCTCCAACGCCCCAAGCGATTTTTCGGCGCGGCGCGCAATATCGAGAACGGCGGGAGCTTGACGATCATTGCCACGGCGTTGATCGATACCGGGAGCCGGATGGATGACGTTATTTTCGAGGAGTTCAAGGGCACCGGCAACATGGAGCTCCATTTGGATCGAAAGCTCGCCGACAAACGGATCTTTCCGGCCATCGACTTGAACCTCTCGGGCACTCGGAAAGAAGAGCTCTTGGTGGAGCGGGAGGATCTGAACAAGATGTGGATCCTGCGGAAGGTCCTGAGCCCGCTAAGCACCGTCGAAAGCATGGAGTTTCTGCTCGACAAAATCCGCGGGACGAAGACGAATCGCGAGTTTTTGGAGTCGATGAACAAGTAAGTTTCCCTGCTTGACTTTCCGCGGCATTTCCTTTCTAATCACCCCGTCCGCCTTCTTCCGTATACGGTGGGCACAGCCTTCCGGGTGATGTCTGAGTAGAATCGATTGACGGCCGTGACACGAAACAGCCAGATCATTGTCGTGGGCGCCGGCGTTTCTGGGCTCGCCACGGCGTATGCGTTGGTTCGCCAGGGATGTCGGGTACTGGTTTTGGAACAGGCGCCTCGTGTCGGCGGTTGTATCCGGAGCGAGCGAACCCCCGAAGGCTATCTGATCGAGCATGGCCCGAACAGCCTGCTCAACCTTAACCCGGAGGTGGCTCGGCTGTGCCGGGAACTGGGCCTCGATAGCGACCGCGTTGACCAGCAGCCCGCCTCGCGGCGTCGATATCTCGTCAAGGGGCGCACGCTCGTTCCGGTTCCGTCGCGGGCGTATCAGTTCCCGTTGACGCCCTTGTGGAGTCCTTGGGGCAAGCTTCGAGCGTTGGCCGAACCGTTGATCCCCTCCGCCCCTCCCGGTGGCGACGAAAGCGTCGCGGCGTTCGTGCGACGGCGCTTGGGGACGGAAATGCTGGATTACGCCGTCGAGCCGTTTGTCGCCGGCCTCTTCGCGGGCGACCCGGAACACCTGTCGATGGCGAGTAGTTTCCCCCAATTGGTCGCGTTGGAGCGGACCTACGGAAGCATCGTGGGCGGCCTCATCCGTTCGCGGTGGGGACGCCGATCGCGTGCCCCGATCCGGGTGTTTTCGTTCCGGGGTGGCGTCGGGCAATTGCCCGACGCGTTGTCCCGCTGTTTGGGTGACCGGGTCCAAACCGGCGCGCGGGTCAACGCGATCCGGCATGAGTCCCGCAATGGGACGCCGCGCTTTACCGTCGAGGCCGAGGTGCGCGGGGTTGTTCAGACCTTTGCTGCAGATCGTTTGGTGGTCGCGACTCCGGCGGATGTGGCGGCCCGCCTCCTTCAGACGCTTTCACCTCTCTTGGCCGACCAGTTGGAGCAGATCCCTTACGCGCCGGTGGGGCTCGTCCATCTTGGGATGGCCCGATCCGCCTGCACCCGCCTTCCGAACGGTTCGGGCTGTCTCGTTCCCAAGCGGGAACGGCTCCCGCTCTTGGGGTCGTTGTGGAGTTCCAACGTCTACCCCGAGCGGGCTCCCGAAGGTCGGGTCTTACTCACGAATTACGTGGGGGGCGTGAGAGATTCGGACGCGTTGAAGTGGAGCGATGACGAGTTGGTGGCATTGGTCGTCGACGCGCTCCGTCCCCTGGTCGGTTTGACCGGTCGTCCGGAGTTCGTCCGCGTGCTGCGCCACCCCCGAGCGATTCCGCAGTATCTCTTGGGCCACGCGGACCGCGTCGCGCGGCTCGACCACTTGTTGAAGCCGCTCGCCGGTCTGTCCTTGGCCGGAAACTATCTTCAGGGGGTGTCGGTCCGCGACTGCCTCACACAGGGGATGTTGTTAGCGGGGCGCATTGCGAATGGCTTGCCGAATGGCGAGGCTGGCCGGAAGTCATCCGGTTCTGGCGGCCACCCTGTCGAGTCCGCGGCACAATACTCCCCCCACTATTCTTCTTGACAGGGTTTGTCGTTTCGGTTTATAGTCAGCCCCGTTTTTTTGTGACGTCCCGTTCGGGGGACTGTGAACTCGGTTCCGTGGATGTTGGGTGAAGGCTGTCCGTGGGTTGGTGGTGTTTCCCGCCGCGTTCGAATGCCCTGTCCTTCGTGTGGACTTCATCGGAATCGAACACGCCGTGTGGTCGAGTGAATACCGGGGTCAATGGTTCGTCTGAATGGTGAGGACGAGTCCATCGGAAAGAACGATGGAACAGGCAATCAAAGGGAGGAGTGGCATGAACGCTCGTAGTCGTGTGGCAGGAGTGGTGTTTGGAGTGGTGGCCTTGGCAACCGCGTCGATGGCCAAGGCGGAGGGGGGGTATACGGAAGCGCCGGTGGCCGACGGGGGAACCTTGGCTGGCAAGGTGGTGTTTAAGGGGGCGGTGCCTGCGCCGAAAACATTCGACTTTGCCAAATTTCCTAACCCGGGATTCTGCGAAAAAACCGATTCGGACGGCAAGGGCCATCGCGTGGTTCAAGAGGTGAAAGTCGGCAAGGACAACGCCTTGAAGGACGTGGTCGTGTACATGGAGGGCATTGAGAAGGGTAAACCCTTCAAGTTCGGAGGGACCGACGTGAAGGCCAACGGCTGCCGGTTTATGGTTCAGGGGCCCTCCAGCTTTGCGGGCGTGGTCGTGAAAAAGGCGGAGATTCGCATCGAAAATACGGACGCGGACCCCAGCGATCCCAAGGCGGCGACGGGCGTGCTCCACAACCCCCACGGCTATGAAGTCGCCGGGGCTAGCAGCAGCACGATCTTCAATCTTCCGCTGCCGGAGAAGGGGCAGGTCATCAAGAAACCGGTGACGCTGCGAAAGAAAGAGAGCGTGTTTAAGATCGAGTGCGATCAACACAACTTCATGCAGGCGTTCTTCCAGCCGGTCGACAACCCCTACTATGCGATCGTCGACGAGGACGGGACATTCAGCATCGACGGTATTCCGCCGGGCACCTACGAGGTCCATGCCTGGCACCCGACGTTGGGTCTCCAGGAGGCCAAGGTGACGATCGCGGCGAAGGGAACGGCCAAGACCGATTTCGCGTTCGCGGCAAAATAACAAGACGGCGGACGCGAAGGGTCGGCGTCCGAACGCATAGAGGCAAGACGTAGTTTCTGACATGGCGGGGTCCTTTCCCGCCATGTCCGTTTTCACCTTCAGTCCGTAGCAGGGAGCGAGCCACATGGACGGATCCTCTGGTCCGGGCCCCATCAAAAAGGACGCGCTGTTTTACGGAATGATTCTGGCGTTCCTGGCGTTTGTGCTGATGCTGGTGTTTTTAGGGTACGCCATGATTCAGTCGCGTGCGTCAAGCCGACTGGCGGCACAGCTCGTCTCCGAACCCACCGCCGTGGTCCAGACCGAACACTGGGACTACAGCAAATTGCAGGTGGTCAAAGACGAGTTTGGCGCGGGAATGGTGTTGGTGCCCGCGGGGCCGTTCCTCATGGGCAGTCCTCCCGGCGAAGGGGATCAAGATGAGATACCCCAACGCGGTGTGTACGTCGACGCGTTCCGGATCGATCTCTACGAAGTGACCTTCAGGCAATATGCTCCGTTCGTCTCCGCAACGGGAGCCGCGAAGCCCGTCATCCCGGTGCTCCAAGACGATCCCGCGAAGCTGATGGCGCCCGATCAGCCGGTGGTGGCGGTGTCGTGGACCCAGGCGCGAGATTACTGTCGGTGGCTCGGAAAGCGCCTGCCGACCGAAGCGGAGTGGGAGAAGGCGGCGCGGGGAGACCGCGGGGCGAAATGGCCATGGGGCCCCGCCTTTGGCCCGGGCCTGGCGAATATTCAGGGCGAAGAGGACGGCTACCGGTACACCGCGCCCCCAGGCTCATTCCCCGGCGGTCGCAGCGCGTACGGCGTGTACGACATGGCTGGCAACGTGGCTGAATGGGTCGCCGATTGGTACGATCAGACGTACTATCTTGGCGCGCCATTCGAGTCGCCGACCGGGCCGACCAGCGGCAAGCACCGTGTCTACCGTGGAGGCTCGTGGAACGACGGGCCGTCAGACGTCAGGGCCGCCAAACGTTTTGCGGCAGCTCCCCATCAAACGAGCGCAGTGATCGGATTTCGGTGCGCCAAGGACGCCACACCGGACAAGGCGGGATCAGAGTAAATCGAAATAGTACAAAATCATAAAGACGGCGATGACCAAGTTGATCACCATGCCCAGCAGCACGATCCAGTCGAAAATCGACCGCTTGCGTGCCGCGTGCTCCTCCTCGACGTCCATGGCACCTCCCAGGTTTTCGCTAGGATGCCAAAACGGGGAAGGCGAGTCAAGCGGGTTTCCTCAGTGCTCAATGTCGCAACGAGTGCCGCTTGACTTTGAGGCCGCCCGATTTTTATAATGCGGCCGGAGTCTACCATGTACGAGTTAGGCATTGGGCATTACCTCTTTTACCCTCTCGCGATTTTTCTCTTCAGCGCGATCTTTTTCCTGTCCGGTTACCGCGTTGGGCGTCGACGTGAACGCAGTCGGGCGCTGTCGCCGGCCCTGGGCGCGGAGGGCGGACGGTAATGCGGATGCGGTTTTATCTCATCGTCATCTTAGTGCTGGCGTCGGCGGCCATGCTGGTGGATGCCGTACTCGGCAAGCTGTACATCAGGTACATGATCCTCTTCTCCGGGGCGGTGTTCCTGTGGGGGATGGCGGTCGGCCAGCGATCCGAGCAGGCGTGGATCCGCCGGCGGGATAGGTTGGCTCGGCGGGGGACGGGGGCCGCTCCGCGCCGCGCGCGAATGACGGAGGAGGTTACGAAGTGAAGCACTTGTTCTACGCGTTTTATGTGTCGTTCTACGCGGGCGCGATGTTTGTGGCGGGATTGTTTTTCGGGCAATTCATGGAGAGGCGGTGGGCTGCTCGGGAGGCAGCGGAAGCCGTTGACGCGGCCATGGCCGGGCCGATCGCAGACAACGAGCTCGTCTTAGAGGAGGCGCCGATCGTTCTGTCCGGCAACTCGCACCGTCCTTCCCGCTGATCGTTGGCCCTCCGCCAGACCGCCTGATCCCGGCGCAGTCGATCCCGCCGGCTCGTTCTCCATAAAGTAGGTGTATGCGGTATGAGTCGTCTCTTGAAGTGGCTCTATCTGGCCGTGGTGTTCGCCATCGTCGCCATCCTCCAAGTCGGTATCTCCCGAACGGGGCGGGTCCCAGGCAGCGCTGATCGCGAAGAGGGATATACCTCCTTGGCGACGAAGATCAAGCAGGCCGAAGAGGGGATGAAAAAGGCCGAGGCTCAACTCGCCGCCGTGACGATCGATCCTGAATACGATCGGATGGTCACGATTCCGGCGGGATCCTTCCAGCTTGGAGACCGCGACGGCGGAGCGATCGAGCAGCCGGAACGCGCCGTGTTTTTATCCTCCTACCGCATCGACGTGTACGAGACGACGTTTGCGCACTATTACGCCTTCATGGCCGCCACGGGGCATCGCAAACCGCGACTGGCGGGGTATCTCGGGGTCGAAAGTCGGGACCTGCCGCTCCTCATGAATCCGTTCAACCCGGCGGTGGGCGTGTCGTGGGACGATGCGATGGCGTATTGCGTGTGGAAGGGCAAGCGTCTTCCCAGCGAAGCGGAATGGGAGCGTGCGGCCAAAGGGACGGGGCCTCGATCGTGGCCGTGGGGCGATGAAGCCGATCCGCGCTTCGCCAATTTCGTTGGAGCTGAGGATGGCTTCAGATACAGCGCCCCGGTCGGGGCGTTCCGTCAGGATAAGAGCCCCGAGGGCGCCTATGACATGGCGGGCAACGCGATGGAGTGGACCGCGGATTGGTTCGACGAGCGCTACTACGCCGTCTTGCCGGCTCGGGATCCTCCCGGTCCTCCCAACGGCCAAGAGCGGGTGATTCGAGGAGCGTCGTGGAACGATTCGATCCAGCGTGGACAGACCACGACCCGTTTCAAAATGGATCCGACGTTCCGGGACGTGACGATCGGTTTCCGCTGCGCTCAATCCATCACCCCTGTCCGCCATGCCGAACCCCCTCCGAGAGCCGCCGTCGCCCCGGAAAATTTTTTGCTTGACACCCGTTTTGGGCTTTCCTATAATGCCGCTGTCCTTTCTCAGAAATACTCGTAGGGACTTCCTGGAGGGTTGTTGCATGGAGAAAAAAGGGCATTCCGAAGAAGGCAAAGGCAGCCGCGCCGGCGCGGTCGTCTACATCGTTGTCGCGATCCTGTCCGTCTTTTTCTTCTATTGGTTCGGGAACATCGGCGCCTCCGGCGGTTACGGGGCGCATTGACGGCTTAAGTCCATATCGAAAGGGCCTCTCGATTATGAAGACGGTATTGATGTTGGCAGTCGCGATCACGGCGTGGTTTTTCTACTTCCAGGTCATCGACTGGTTTTTTATGAAGATCCAGGGGTTGAACTACTTTACGTTTCTGACACTGTAACGACGTCGTTTGCTCCTGCCTAATCCCTGGGGCGGTGCGACGTTCTTGCTCAGGGGGTGTGTCCCACGGGGTGAGCTATTTCCTGATCGTTTCAGTTCGGCGGGGCGAGGGATCCTGCCCGGTCGGCTAAAAGAGGAGAAAGCCATGAAGCTGATGAAAGCGGTGGGGAACGGGAAGAGGGGTTGGTCCCTCGTCATACTTGGCGTCATGGCGGCGCTGCTGCTCCTTCCCGTGGTTGTGGCGCTCGCGCCCGCGACGTCGCTTGCGGCAGACGAGGCCCCGGCCCAGGTTCAGAAAGGGAAGGACGTCTATTTTAAGACCGAGGGAATCGTCTCTGGCCCCCCGGCTCCGCAGACGACAGCGAAAGATTATCCCTCCTACGATCTGCCGTATCCTCTGAGCGAAAGCCGCGTTATTGTCTGGACGATCGCCCAACAGCATCTCTACTTTGGGAGTTTCGTCCTTGCGGTGCCGATTTTTTGTATGATCATCGAGCTGGTCGGGATCATGTCGAAGGACCGGACCGTCGGAAAGCGCTACGACGATTTGGCGCACGACTTCGTTCGGATCTCCCTCACCGCCTATTCGGTGACCGCGATCCTGGGCGGTCTGTTGCTTTTCACGTTCATCACGCTGTACCCGGTGTTTTTCACCTACCTGACCTCGCTCTTTAAACCGTTTATGCACATTTACGCGTTGCTGTTTCTCGCCGAAAGCGGCACCCTCTACATCTATTACTACGGGTGGGACCGCATGAACGACGGCGGATTTCTGAAATGGATTCACGCGACGCTGGGCATCTTGCTCAACGTCTTTGGTAGCACGCTCATGATGCTGGCCAATTCGTGGAGCAGCTTCATGATGTCGCCGGCCGGGGTGGATGAGAAGGGGCAGTACCTGGGCAACCTGGTTCATCTGCTGCATAACGCCCTCTGGAACCCCCTGAACGTGCACCGCATCATCGGCAACATGGTGTTTGGCGGTGGGATCGTGGTCGCGTACGCGGCGTACAAGTTCCTCTCCGCGAAGACCGAGCAGGAAAAAGCGTACTACGATTGGATGGGATACATCGCGATGTTTCTCGCGGTGGCGTCGCTCATCCCGTTGCCGTTTGCCGGCTATTGGCTGATGCGTGAGGTCTACGCCTATCGTCAGCAGATGGGGATCACGCTGATGGGCGGTTTGCTGGCGTGGCTCTTCATCATTCAGGCGGTGTTGATCGGGGCGTTGTTCTTCACCGTCAACTACTACCTCTTTAACGGCATGGGGCGTATGCGAGGTTCCGAGCCCTACCGCAAATACATCAAGTACATCCTCTTTTTGACCACCGCGGCCTTTCTCGTTTGGCTGACGCCTCACACCCTCGTGATGCGGGCGGCCGAGCTCAAGGCGATCGGCGGTCAGCAACACCCCGTGATCGGGAACTTCGGCGTGATGTCCGCGAAGAATGGTGCGGTCAACACCATGTTGATGACCACGATCATCTCCTTCATTCTGTACCAGCGCAGCAATAAGATCATCGCCGTCCCCTGGGCCGCGTGGGGGAACGCCGCGATGATCGGGATGTTTGCCGTCGCCCTCGTCAATAACTGGTGGCTGGCCATCATGGGCTACTTCATTCCGGCGAACATCCGTGTCGGCTTATCCGTGCCCCAGGTGGTCGGGACCCTAACGTGCCTTTTCGTGGGGCTGGCTATCAACACCGCCATGATGCGTGGGGCAAAACTCACCGGACCGATCGAGTGGGGTAAGATTTCAGTCAGATCCCAATACGGGCTGTTCGCCTTAGGCGTGTCGTTTACCTGGCTCATGGCGCTCATGGGGTACATCCGCTCCTCGGTTCGGCTCTTCTGGCACGCCATGGAGGTTTTTAGGGACAACTCTCCCTGGGCGTTTACTCATGCCATAGGGTTTGCGGCGAACGTGATGTCCTTCAACGTGCTGATCTTTTGGATCTTCACGCTCTTTGTCTTCTGGCTTGGCGAATTTTCGTCACATAAGACCGTACCGTCGATGGTCGATGAGCGCCAACCTGTCGGACTTGGGCGGCCTGTTGTTGCGGGTGGATCGAAGTAGGGCGGTTCGTTTAGCGGTCAGCCCCTTCCCACTCGGGGCCGACTCTCTCAGGGATTAGGAGAACAACGGTGATTCCAGGAAAAGTCGGTTTGGCCGTCGGCACTGTCGCAGGTATCGCCTTCATTCGGTGGGCCACGTCTGGAGGGGGGACATTAAACCTGGCGTTGGCCCTTTTACTTACGGCGGTTTTCATCATGTGGTTGGGCTATATGATTCCCCCTGCCCGGATGATTTTGGTGAGCGTTGGGTTCTTTACGCTGATGAGCGGAATCTTCGCCAGCTACTCCAACTGGCTGCCCCAAGTTCGCGGCGAGGTGCCGGTCGTGGTCGTCGAGAAGGGCGGCGGAACCAAACCGGAAGACATGCCGGCCGACAAGTTGGCGGAGAAAGGGGCGGCGATTATCTTCGCTGATCCCGGCGCCCTCGAGGGCCAGGGGAAGGGTCAGTGTCCTCTTTGTCATGGTTTTAAAAAAGGTGCGCTCAGTGAACGTGCGCCAAACCTATCGGGGATTCCGCAACGCGCCGCCGAGCGGGTTAAGGATCCGCGATACCTAAAGCCGGATTCAGTCCAGACCGAATCCTTTTCGGGAAGTGGACGCGCAACCACCGCAGTCGAATACATCGCCGAATCTCACTCCTGTCCAAACTGTTTCATCGTTGCGGGCTATGGGGTTAAAGGGAGCAACGACCGCGAAAGTCCGATGCCAGTAATTTATAAGCCGCCGATCGAGCTGTCGATCGACGAACTGATCGCGGTGGATACATGGCTGTTCTATCGAGAGGGTGGCGATGTCCCGCCCGCTTCGGAGATTCGTGCCGCATACGAAAAATTCATCCCTGCGGCTGATCGTAAGGAGGCGCCCAAAGTAGAGGCTCCTGCGGCGCCAGGACCGGTGATTGCGATGGGCACGGATACGCCGGAGGATATGATCAAGAAGATGGGGTGTGGCGCTTGCCACACCATCCCGACCACGGCAAACAAATTCGGAGCCATCGGTCCGGTGCTGATCGAGAAAACGAATGCGCCGAAGCGAATCTCCTCGCCGGAATATCAGGCTCGGGTCAAGGCCGGGAAGGCTCACGCGACGACTCCCAAGCAGTACATCATCGAATCGATTATGAACCCGAGTGCGTTCATCGTGCCGGCCTTTGTGAATAAAGGGAACCCCGACGTGTCGATAATGCCTCCGGATTTCTCGAAGAAATTTACCTACGAGGCCGTGGAGAAGTTGGCGGACTTCCTTCTTTCCATTGACGCCGCTGCGGCCTCAAAAGACGGGATCAAGATCGACAAAGACGGTAGGAAGGCGGCCGGTTAGCGCGTGGAGCTCATGGCGGGGGAAAGCCTCGGCGACCCCTCGCTACTGTAGCGGTCTTTTTTAACCTCTCTTCTGGAGGAGACTACGTTGGGTAAGATATGGATTCCCGGCATGATGCCGATCGAGCTCCTGCTCATCCTCGCCACGACATTTTTCGTCTTCGTTGGGGTCGGATGGCTTTTGAAAACGCAGAATCGCAGCATCCCCAAGTTTGGCCAAGCGATTCTGATTTGGCTCACGGCCTTCGTCATCCTGAAGTTCGTGCTCTATCCGCCGATTCCCTCGGCCCTCATGAAGACCTACATGGGGTTGATCACCCTTGTGCTGTTCTTGCTGGTTTCGGCCGACGAGGAGTCGTGGACCGATTTCAAACGTCCGATCTTGAAGACCCTCGCGGGGGAGACTCCCGGGTATCGCGGGGTGCGGACGATCACGTTGGTGGCGCTTCCTCTGTTAGCTGGAATGGGGACCTATAACAATATCGTGCCGAAGTTTGAGGAGCCGATTGAACTTCGGACCGTCCACCCCGCGCCGCCGGCTGCGGTGAAAGTCCACGACCTCAAGGGTGGCGACAAGACGTTCACGCTTCAGACCGCACAGAACCCGTTCCGCGTAGACGAGGATGGCCAGTACTCCCGTGATGTTCAGCAGAAGCATGTCAACGATAACCCGTTCGATCCCAATGCGTCCAAGTACATGCAGTACGTGCGTGAAGGGGGGGCGATCTTCTTCCAGAACTGCCACTTCTGTCACGGCGATAATTTGGACGGGCGGGGGATGTTTGCTTTTGCGTTCAATCCGATCCCGGCGAATTTTTCTGATCCGGGTACGATCGCCCAGCTTCAAGAGACCTTTGTGTTCTGGCGGGTATCGAAGGGAGGCCCCGGGTTGCCGAGGGAGGGATTTCCCTGGGCGTCGGCGATGCCGCCGTGGGAGCAACACCTCACCACCGATGAAATGTGGAAGGCGATTCTTTTTGAATACTGGCACACCGGGTTCTATCCGCGAACTTGGGATTGATCAACGCGTGATCAGGTCTCTTTAAGGGGGAGCTCGACAATGAAGGGGATTGTCAGTGTAGGTCGATGGGGCAAGATACTCCTCGCAGGGGGGTTGGTGGTCACAGTTCTGGGCGTGTCTGTGGTGTTCACGACCGCTCAAACCGGCAAAGCGCCGGAGGCACCGAAAGCTCAGATGCCCGGCAAAGCAAGCCCCGAGGATCTGGCTGCGGGGAAGGCGATTTACTTCCGCAAATGCGTGTGGTGCCACGGTCCCGAAGGGGCCGGGGATGGCCCGGCAGCCGATCGTCTGTGGCCCCGTCCCCGGAACTTTACTCAGGGCACGTTTAAGATCCGCCACACGGCAAGCGGCGAGCTCCCTCTGCTCGATGATTTATTTCTGACCGTGACCAATGGATTACCTGGATCGGCAATGCCTTCATGGGAAGGGATTTTGTCCGACAAACAGCGTCACCAGGTGGTTGAGTTTGTCCGGACCGAACTCGTAAAGGACCGCGATTTCACCGACAAGGAAAACGAAACATTTACCCCGATCAGCTTCGGGAAACAAGTTGCGACCTCGAAAGAAAGTATCGAACGAGGTCGAGAAGTATATATGAACAAGGGGAAGTGCGTCGAGTGTCACGGTCCGGACGCGCGAGGGGACGGGAACGCGACGCAAAAAGACGAGTGGGGGTTCCCGATTCGTCCCGCCGATCTCCACAAGTGCTGGAACTTCCGCGGCAACCGCCGTGATCCCTACAATCCCACAAACATCTTTCGCGAAGTGTCGACGGGGCTGAACGGGACCCCCATGCCGTCATTTGCCGAAGCGTTGAGTTCTGATCAGCGTTGGGATGTCGCCAACTTTGTCATTTCGCTCTGTCCCAAGAAAAACATCGATCCGTTGACCACCAAGCCCAACAATGACTTCGTGATCAAGGCGACGTTCGTCAAGGGCGAACTTCCGACGAGTCCCGATGATGCCGTCTGGAAAGATGTCTCCGCGGCCTACGTTGGCCTCGGGTCCCAGATCATGCACAAACCGAGGAATTTCGTTCGGCTGGTGGACGACGTGTGGGTTCGTTCCCTCTATAACGACAAGCAGGTGATGTACCTTTTAGAGTGGGACGATCGGACCAAGAGCCTGGGAACGCCGGAGGCAGTCGCGCAGACGGCTGATTTTAAGGAGACCCCACCCGCCGGGGAGCCGATCGCGATGCGGCAATATCCCGTGTTCAACGACGCGGTGGCGATCCAGTTCCCCTCCCACTGGGAGACCCTGAGTGCTCCCGAGAAACCGCGTTTCGTCTTCGGTGACGCGAAGAACTCGGTCGACGTCTGGAAGTGGGAAGCCGACGGTTCCACGAAGCTCTATACCGGCCAGGGTTTCGATAAGCTGGAAGTAAGAGCGGGAGACTCGGTGAAGACGCCGTTCGTGGGCTTCAAGGACGGGGTGTGGCGGGTCATGTTTACGCGCACTCTGACCACGGATGACAAGGAACACGACGTCCAGTTCACCACCGGCAAGTACATTCCGACATCCTTCTTCGTGTGGGATGGCAACAACGGGGACCATGGGTTAAAAATGTCGATCTCAACCTGGTATTACACGATTCTCCTGCCCCCCGTGCCGAAGAAGGCCTACATCTATCCGGTGTTCGCCGCGATCTTTGTCATCGGCTTGCAGTTCTGGATGGTGTCGAAATTCAAGAAAGGGTCCAAGAAGTAGATCTGAGGGTCGTTGAATCAGGACCGAAGAGGCCCCGCGGGAACGCGGGGCCTCTGTCTTTTTAACGGCCGCGCCGCGCGGGCGTGATGAGAGTTGGCTGTAAGAGGGGAGCGCGAGAGAAGAGCCCGGTGGGACAAAAGTCTGAAATTTTATTCTTACTCCTCGGGCAGCTTTCTGTGGGGGGTATCGTCCTGCTCGCGGTGATTTCGGGCCGCCAACTTGGCCTGAGCTTTTTCCGCTTGAACGGTCTGATCTTCTTTCTGCTCATGGGCGCGGCGATCCCGGGCATTCCTGTGCCCGAATCGGTGGCGGCCGCTGGATCCGCGAGCGAAGTGGCGAGGATTTTTCTCGGCACCTGGCCCGGGCTGACCATTACCTTGACCCTCGCGTACTCGATCAGTCTCTTTGCCTACGTCGTGACCTTCTGGGTCAAGCAAGAGACCCAGGCCACTCGGTGGTTGTTCGCGGCCGCGGTGTTCGGAATTGGCTTGGTCGTGGCCAGCGCCGAGTCGTATGCCCAACGGATGTCGGACGGCCTCATCGCATCCCTGATTCCGATGAACTTCCTCCTCTCGACGTTGGTTCTGGGGTCGGCGATGCTGGGGATGTTGCTCGGGCATCGATACCTGACCAACCCCCACCTCCCGCTTTCCCATCTCAATTTTCTGGCGTGGATCTTTTTCATCGCGGTGATTCTGCAGGGGACGATGACGGTGGTGAGCTTTCTCCTTGGAGGCGACTGGGCGGTGATCGGGGCGGCCCTTCGCCTGGAGAGTTTTCTGGGGTTGTTCTTCTGGATTCGTGTGGTGATCGGCATCGCCGTGCCGCTGGCGCTGGCGGCCATGATCCTCAACACCATCCGCTATCGCGCCAATATGTCGGCGACGGGCCTCCTGTACATTGCCGTGCTCATGGTCATGGCCGGGGAGGCTTTTTCGCGGTATCTCTTGCTCTCGGACGCGATTCTGCTGTAAACGGCTCTTGCGTCGACCGCGACCGGGGAGCCAGTTCGGGGACACCTCCCGTGCCCAAATCGTCTTTTCGTACGACCGTCGAGTCGATCGACGTCCTCACGCCGACCGTGAAGGTCTTCCGCCTCCGGTTTGATCCGGGAGCGGCATTCGATTTCGTGGCCGGCCAGTATGTGATGGTCGATATTCCCCACGGCGATGCGGTCGTGCAGAAGGCGTATTCGATCGCGTCCTCTCCGTCGGAACCGGGGACGATCGATCTGTGCATCAAGCTCGTTGAAGGGGGATACGCCTCGACCTATTTCCATCAATCCGTCCACGAGGGAACCGTGCTGACCGTCTACGAAGCGCAGGGCACGTTCGTCGATCGTGGCGCTCCGCGCGAGCGGGCGTACGTCGCCTCGGGTACGGGTATCGCCCCGATTCGCAGCATGATCCGCCGGCTCTACGAGAGGAAGGGATTCGACGAACCGATGTGGCTCTTTTTCGGGGTTCGGTACGAGGACGAGATCTTGTACGAGGAGGAGTGGCGACGCCTGGCCGCCGAGCACCCCACCTTTCGCTTCATGCCGACCGTCAGTCGGCCGAAGACGTGGGCCGGGGACGTCGGATGGGTGCAGGACCTCCTGCGCAGGTACCTCACGGCTCCCGAACAGAAGGAAGCCTACGTGTGCGGCGTGGTGCCGATGGTCAAGGCGGTCAAGCCTCTCCTCATCGAATTGGGCGTGCCGCGCGCGCAGATCCACACCGAAAAATACACGTAACGCCCGCCGACGAGCACGGCGGCTCCGTTGCTGCGCCACCTGCTGGGAACGCTACCGCGGCATTGACATTCCGCGCCCTCTCGGGCGCGGTGCAGGTTTGACTCGTTCGATCGACTTGTGCTACAAATCGGCCGACGACCTCCCGTTCGGGGCGCTGCCGCCGGAGTCACCATGTCGGGTCATTCGAAGTGGGCCACCACCAAACATAAGAAGGCCGCCGCCGACTCCAAACGGGGCAAGGCCTTCACGAAGTTGATCAAGGAAATCACCGTCGCGGCGCGGATGGGCGGCGGCGATCCGGACGGCAACCCTCGCCTCCGCTTGGCGATCCTCAAATCCAAAGAACAGAATATGCCCGCCGACAATATCAAGCGGGCGGTCATGAAAGGGACCGGCGAGTTGCCCGGCGTCTCGTACGAGGAAATCCTGTACGAAGGGTACGGTCCCGGCGGCACGGCGATGCTCGTGGAAATCATGACCGACAACAAGAATCGGACGGTCGCCGAGATCCGTCACATTTTCTCCAAGCACGGCGGGCATATGGGCGAGGCCGGCTGCGTCGGGTGGATGTTCCACAAGACCGGTGACATCCTCGTCGAAAAGAGTAAGGCGGACGAAGAGACGCTGATGGCGCTCGCGCTCGACGCGGGCGCCGATGACATGAAGAGCGATGATCCCGAACAGTATGAAATTCTCACGGCGCCGGGCGAGTTGGAGCGGGTGAAGAAGGCCCTGGAGGCCAAGGGGATCCCCCTCGCGTTCGCCGAAGCAACCCAAATTCCACAAACCTACGTGAAGCTCGAGGGCAAGGACGCCGAGCAGATGCTCAAATTGATGGAAGCCCTCGAGGACCACGATGACGTACAGAAGGTCCACGCGAATTTCGACATCGCTCAAGACGTGATGGAAAAGGTACTCGGGTAACCGCGCCGTTCCACGGTGGTTCGCGTAGGACTCGGGGATGGAGCCCTACGTTGTGCCCAAGACCCCAAGGTCAAGAGTGTCTCGCAGCCTCGGGGCGGATACGTTGCGCTTAGCAAGCTCGGGAGGGAGGGAACCAGCCATGCGCGTCTTGGGGATCGATCCCGGTCTGGTGGCGACGGGATACGGCGTCGTGGAGTCCGAACGAGGCGACCTTCGTCATATTGCATCCGGCACCATTACCATTCCCGCCTCGCGCCCCTTGTCGGCGCGCCTGAGGATGCTGTACGACTCTCTCGGTGAGATCTGCAGCCGGTATGATCCCGCCGAGGTCGCGGTCGAAAATACCTTCCTCGCCAAGAACGTCGCGGTGGCGCTCAAGCTGGGCCAGGCGAGGGGGATCGCGCTGTTGGTGGCCGAACTGGCCCAACTCCCGATTTCGGAGTATGCCCCCACCGAGATCAAGATCGCCGTCACCGGGTTCGGCGGAGCGGCGAAGGAGCAGGTTCAACTGATGGTCGGTCGCCTCCTGCGTCTTTCCGTGGAAACCACGACGCACCACGCGACCGACGCGCTCGCCGCCGCGATCTGCCACCTCCACTCGGGGCCGTGGCGCCGTATCGTGGCGAGGCCGCGCGAGGTCGCGAGTCGGACGCTATGATCGCGGCTCTGAGCGGGACGCTCGTCAGCAAAACCCCGCAGTCGCTGGTGGTCGACGTCCACGGCGTGGGGTACGAGCTCTTCACCTCGCTGCAGACCTACTACCGCCTTCCCGAACCCAAGGAAACCGTCCACGTTCACGTTCACACTCACGTGCGCGAGGATGCGCTTCACCTCTACGGATTTCTCGCCAAGGAGGAAAAGACCGCCTTCCTGCTCCTGCTCTCGGTGTCCGGGGTGGGGCCAAGATCGGCGCTCGGGTTGCTGTCGGGACTCACGGTCCGGGAATTGGCGTCGGCGATCTGTTCCGGCGACGCGAAGCGGCTTTGCGCCGTTCCCGGGGTCGGGAATAAGACCGCGGCGCGGTTGATCCTCGAGCTCCAGGAAAAAGCCGGGGCGCTGGCCTCGTCGGATCCGCCGACTCAGGGGCCGCGCGAGGCCGGGTCCGAGGTGATGGATGACGCCCTGTCGGCGCTGGTCAACCTGGGATATCATCCCGCGGCGGCGAAAGACACGCTCCGCCGGATCGCGCAGTCGACGCCGCCCGGGCGAGTGTTGACCGTCGAGGAACTCTTGCGCGAGTCGCTCCGGAGCGTGTCGCGATCGTGACGCCCCCTCCCATCGAACCGGACGATTTGGCGTCGATCGCGTCGCGGTCGGCCGTGTCGACCCATGCCGGCGAAGACGAGCGCGGCTACGAAACCAGCCTGCGTCCGCTCTCGCTGGACGAGTATGTCGGCCAGGAGACGATCAAGGCCAATCTGCGCGTGTACATCGAGGCGGCGCGGCGGCGCGGCGAGGTCCTCGACCACGTCATCTTCTACGGCCCGCCCGGCTTGGGCAAGACCACGCTCGCCCACATCATCGCGAAAGAGCTCGGCGTCCACATCAAGGCGACATCCGGCCCCGCGCTCGAGCACGCCGGAGACCTGGCCGCGATCCTCAGCAACCTCGGTCCCCGCGACGTGTTCTTCATCGACGAGATTCACCGCTTGCATCCCGCGATCGAGGAAGTCCTGTATCCCGCCATGGAGGACTTCCAGCTCGACATCATCATCGGGCAGGGCCCCTCGGCCCGGACGATCAAGCTCGACCTTCCGCCGTTCACCCTGGTGGGTGCGACCACACGCGCCGGCCTCTTGACGTCGCCGCTGCGGGAGCGCTTCGGGGTCATCAGCCGGCTCGAATACTACCAGCCCGCCGAGCTGGAGCGGATCATCCTGCGATCCGCGCGCCTGCTCAAGGTCCCCATCGAACCGGCCGGCGCCGCCGAGATCGCGCGCCGGGCCCGCGGCACCCCCCGCATCGCCAACCGCCTCTTGCGCCGCGTGCGGGATTTTGCGGAGGTCAAGGGCGAGGGCGTGATCACACCCGAGGCCGCGCACAACGCGCTGGGCATGATGGAGATCGACGCCCAGGGCTTTGACGTGATGGACCGCCGACTGCTGACCGCGATCATCGACAAATTCGGCGGCGGCCCGGTGGGCGTCGACACGCTGGCCTCCGCGATCGGCGAGGAAAAGGAAACCATCGAAGACGTCTACGAACCCTTCCTCTTACAGGGCGGCTACCTCGATCGTACGCCTCGCGGCCGCCTCGCGACCCCCCTCGCATACCAGCACCTCAATCGTCCGCTGCCGAACAGCGCTGATCAAAAACCGCTGTGGTAGACGTGACAAAACCTGCTGACTTAAACCCAGTTGTGTGAGATCATTTTACGGTGAAGCAACAGTTCCAGTATCAATTTGAGTGGGACCCAGCAAAAGCCCGTCAGAATGCCAAAAGACACGGAGTTCCCTTTGAACGTGCGGCGACAGTGTTCCTTGATCCAGACGCCTTGTCCGAATTTGATGAGGAACACAGTCGGGGAGAAGATCGGTGGATTACCTTGGGGGTAGATCGGACAGGAATCCTCTTGGTTGTCTGTCATACGTATCGTGAGGAGAGGCAATCCAGTGCTCGGATACGGGTGATCTCCGCGCGCAAGGCCACCAGACCTGAAGCCGGCCAGTATAGGAGGAAATAACCGATGAAACGAGAATACGACTTTTCAAAGGCCGTGAGGGGGAAATTTTACCGCAAGGGAGCGATGGTACGGTTACCCATTTATCTGGGTTCTAAGCTGCAGAACCAGGTGGAACGCATTGCACGGAAAAAGGGCAAAGAGCTGGAAGACGTCGTGAATGCACTCGTGAAGAAGGAAGTGGAGTTGCTGGAGGAATTCACCTGAGACAGAAATGGTATCAGACACCTTTTTACAACCTCGTCACCATTCTTGATCACGACGAGAGTAATTGGCTCTACGGAAGACTCAGATTATCCGTAGGCTGACGTCGTAATAAAAGACGGCAGAGATGCCAGCTAATACATGCTATGTGTTCGGTGGGCGCGATCTGCCCGAGTTGTTCCGCGCGTGGGAACCCGCGCTCCGTTAGACGCTGAGCGTGTGGATGCCATCAGGAAGGGGCGAGACGCCGTGAGAGACGGACCTTCGAGCATGGGCGTCGAAGCGGCTCGCTTCGGAAACGATGTCGCTCGCCGCCGACAAGACCAACGGCGTTGCTGAAGCCGAAAGCGCGACGCTATCGTTCAACAGTAACTTCCCAAGTCGGGGCCAAGAGGATGCTCACCAAAGAGACGTGTGTCCAGAAATACGAGCAGTGCAAGCTCATCAAGAACGGCGGCATTCCGGAGTACCGCGAGTTCTTGAAGTACGCAGGCATTGACAGACGTCAACTCGGAAAGCTCTTTGGATCGTCAGCGTACTCGAAACTTCAGGACGCCGCTGGCGACGCTCCAAATAAACTGCAATTGGAACGCACGCCACTCTCGACGATCATGCAGCAATACGGCAGCCTCGTCACAGAACTCGGCGTTGTGCCAGCGTATGCCGAATGGGACCATCGAGGCCTGAAGCCCACAGAGAGTGGGCTGCGTGCAAAACCTCACAACATGAAATGGTCCGATCTCCCAACAAAATTTGTGGAATGGGTGACGACGAACAGGGTCTCCGGATTCGAGAGAGCGATTGAAATTATCACGGCGTCCGATCGGACGCCCGCCAAAAGGACATCGGACAGCGATGGAGATTTTTCTAGACTGATCAAAGATGTCAGAACGTGGACGCCTGCCCGACGAAGAAACAACGAATCCGAGTACAAGATCGAGCTGCGCAAACACCTGGAGTCTCTGAATCACGAACTGAATGAGGAGTATGGCGAGAGCAAGTACGATTTGCTTGTTCGACGAAAATACGCAATCGAGGTCAAGAAGGACCCAGATCTTGCCGAATATGATCGCCTCTTCGGGCAGCTCGCGAGGCATCTCCAGCACCAGTGCAAAGTGATCGTCCTGATACTCGAGGCCACAAGAAAAGACAAATATGACAATTTCACCGCGCTTGTCGACAAGTACCTCAATGTCGACGAAAACTCGGTCGTGGTAATTAAGAAATGAACCCACAGGCGCCGTGTCAAAGGGCCAAGGACCCCCTACCAAGTCTACCCCGTCGTTCAAGCCAACCGGCCTCCGGCGTCGTGTTCCACGCGCCGTCTCCCGGCCGTCCGGCTTAACTTTGCGTTAGATGACAAAACCAATTGACCGAGGTTTCAAATGACATGGAGTAATCTCGCGAGTATAGGTCCGCGCAAGTTCGTCTGCGGCTTCTGTGGGAACGTGGTTGCATCAGCGCTGGGATGGTATACGAACGTCCAACCGCAGGCCTTCGTTTACGTCTGTCCCAACTGTGATCGCCCCACCCTGTTCGGCGATCGTGGACAGATCCCAGGTGTAGTCCCTGGCAATGAGGTAAGCCATCTTCCTCAAGACATCGAATCCCTCTATCGAGAGGCCCGGTCGTGCGTTTCTGTTAGTTCTCACACTTCAGCAGTTCTGACGTGCCGCAAGCTATTGATGAACATCGCGGTTGCACAGGGGGCTAAAGAGGGGGAGTCATTCGTCTCCTACGTTGAGTACCTGGCTAACGCCGGCTTCGTTCCGCCAAATGGTCGCGGCTGGGTGGACCACATCCGCAGCAAGGGCAATGAGGCTAACCACGAGATCAAGCTCATGGGGCAGGCCGACGCCGAAGAGCTCATCGCCTTCGTCGAGATGCTACTCAAGTTCATCTATGAATTCCCGAGCAAGGTGCCGGCCAAGACAACGTGAGTGAACGATCGGGCACATCGGTAACAGAATAGTCCGGGGACATGGGTTACAGTTGGCGCTTCGGTCTCCATAAGCATCTTCGATTCGCATGTGTTGTTTGAGCAACAGCCCGAGCTTTTAGGGGCCGAAGTACGCGGATCGGAACCCCCGTCATCGGTTTTTTCGACTCACCGCGTCAGGTTCTCGCTCTTAACCCGTCTGTAGCTGGTCGCTGCGCGGTGCCTCTCCGACGTGCCGCTGCTCACTGCGCGCTCGATCGCGAAGCGGGTGATGCGTGGTGCAGGATTGCAAAAGCCATTGAAATGCTTTATGATGTGGCATTTCTGGCGGACTCGGACGCATCGGCAATAGATGATCTTTCGGGATGTTTGGCATGGATAAGGCGCTACAGATCCTCCGCGACCGCATCGATGAGATCGACGACACGATTCTTGGTCTGTTGAATCGTCGGGCGTCGATCGTCACCGAAGTGGGGCAGATTAAGAAGCGGGAGCAGGCTCAGGTGCATGCGCCTCGACGCGAACAGGAAATTCTCGAGCGCCTCGAGAAGCAAAATCCCGGGCCCTTTCCCAACGAGGCGGTGCGGGCCGTGTTTCGCGAAATCATGTCGGCGTCGCTCGCGCTCGAAGGGCCGCTCAAGGTCGCGTATTTGGGCCCGCCGGGGACCTTCACCCACGTCGCGTGCTTGAAACAGTTCGGAACGTCGGCGTCGGCCGTGGCGGTGAACAGCGTCAAGGACGTCTTTAACGAGGTGGAACGCGGACGGGCCGATTACGGCGTGGTGCCGATCGAGAATTCGACCGAAGGCGTCGTGGCCCATACCCTCGACCTGTTCGTCGACTCGCCGCTGAAGATCACCGGGGAAATCCTGCAAGAGGTCTCGCACCATTTGCTCTCGCGAACCGGCGTGCTCGAGAACGTGAAGCGGATCTACTCGCATCCCCAGCCGGTGGCGCAGTGCCGAGCCTGGCTGGAGCGGCACGTGCCGGACGTCCCGATTATCGAGGTGTACAGCACCGCGCGCGCCGCCGAGCTGTGCCGCGACGAACCGGAGGCGGCGGCGATCGCGTCCGATCTGGCGGCGCGTCTCTACGGGCTGACCTTCGTGGAGAAAAAGATCGAGGACAACCCCTCGAACTCCACCCGGTTTCTCATCATCGCCCGGACGGCGCCGGAACGCACCGGCCGGGATAAGACCTCGGTGATGTTCTCGATCAAGGATCGAGTCGGCGCGCTATACGAGATGCTCAAGCCGTTTGCCGAACAGAAGCTGAATCTGTCCAAGATCGAATCGCGGCCCTCGAAGCGCAAGGCATGGGAGTACCTGTTCTACGTGGATATCGAAGGGCACCTCGATGACCACCCGGTGAAGGCCGCGCTGGAGGCCCTGCGCCCCCAGTGCCAGGTGCTCAAGGTCCTCGGTTCATATCCAACGGCTGAATGAGGGGTCGATGTCCGGTGGCGCCATGAGATACCGCGTGCGACCCGAGATTCTTGGGATCGCCCCCTATGTTCCCGGCAAACCGATCGAAGAGGTCGAGCGCGAATTCGGCATCAGCGGGGCGGTGAAGCTGGCGTCGAACGAAAATCCGCTCGGCCCTTCGCCGGCGGCGCTGGAGGCGGTGCGGGGAGTGCTCGGCGGCCTGCATCGCTACCCGGACGGCGGCGGAACGATGCTGCGCGAGACGATTGCGGCGCGACTGAAGGTGGCGGCCAAGCGGGTGATCCTGGGCAACGGGTCGGACGAAGTCGTCGATCTGCTGGCCAAGGCGCTCCTGACCGTCGGCGACGAGGCCATCATGGCGACTCCGACGTTCGGAGTGTACCGGATCGTCGTCCTGGCCAATCAAGGCCGTCCGATCGAGGTGCCGCTCCGAGCGGGGCGGCACGATCTGGACGCGATGGTGGGCGCGGTGACGCCCCGGACTCGCTTGCTCTTCGTGTGCAATCCCAACAGCCCGACCGGGACGGCGATGACCCGAAACGAGGTGACGGCGATGCTGGAGCGGCTGCCCGAGCAGGTCGTGGTGGTGTGCGACCACGCCTACGAAGACTACGCCGTCTCCGCCGATTTTCCTCAGACCGCGGCGCTGCTCGAAAGCGGAAGGCCGGTGGTGGTGCTACGGACGTTTTCCAAGATCTATGGATTGGCGGGGCTCCGGATCGGATACGGGGTGGGGCCCGCGGACCTCGTCGGGATGCTCAACCGCATCCGCCTTCCGTTCAACGCCAGCACGGTGGCCCAGGCCGCGGCGATCGCCGCGCTGGGGGATGAGGCGCACGTTCGGGCGAGCCGGATGGTCAATGCGGCCGGCAAGACGTATCTGACCCAGGGGTTTGCGAGGTTGGGGCTGGCGTGGTACCCCACCGAGGCGAATTTCGTGTATGTGGATGTCGGTCGGGACGGCCGGGACGTATTCGAGCGGCTGCTGCACCACGGCGTGATCGTTCGCCATCTGGATGGGACGTGGCTGCGGATCACGATCGGGCTTCCCGAGGAGAACCAACGGTGTCTCTCGGCTCTCGAGAGAGTATTGGCGGACGGCTGACCGAGAGGCCGGGCGGATAGGCAAAGGCTCCCGGCGACGCGATCGCACGGAGCGATGAAGGAGTCGTGCATGATCATTATTTTGAAACCGGAGGCCACGCAGGCGGAAATCGACCACCTGACGCAAAAAATCAAGGAACACGGCTTGACGCCGCACCTCTCGGCCGGTCAAGAGCGTCGGTTGATCGGCGTGATCGGTGATGAGCGGGCCATCCAGAACATGCCGCTGTCCATCTTTCCGGGGGTCGAGAGCGTCCTGCCGGTGCTGGCGCCGTACAAGCTGGTCAGCCGCGAATTTAAGCGCGAGAACTCGGTGATCCCGCTGGGCGACGGGGTGACGATCGGCGGCAAACAGGTGCCGGTCATGGCGGGACCGTGCGCGGTCGAGACGCAGGCCCAGGTGCTCGGCATCGCGAAGGCCGTCCGGTCCGCGGGTGCGCGCTTGCTTCGTGGGGGCGCGTTCAAACCCCGCACGTCGCCGTACGCCTTTCAGGGATTGGGTGAGGAGGGGTTGCAGTACCTCGCCGAGGCGAAGAAGATCACAGGGTTGCCCGTGATCACCGAGGTCGTCGACCCCCGCGACATCGAACTGGTCGCGCAGTACGCGGACGTGCTGCAGATCGGCGCGCGCAACATGCAGAATTTCCGGCTTCTCACCGAGGTCGGCAAATACCATAAGCCCGTGCTGCTCAAGCGGGGCCTCTCCGCCACGATCAAGGAGTTTCTCCTGTCGGCCGAGTACATCATGTCGGGGGGCAATCACCGCGTGATTCTCTGCGAGCGCGGCATTCGGACGTTCGAGACCATGACGCGCAACACCTTGGATCTCGCGGCGGTGCCCTTGATCAAGGGGTTGTCGCACTTGCCGGTCGTGGTGGATCCCAGCCATGCCACCGGCCGGTGGGACCTGGTGGCTCCGATGGCGCTGGCGGCGGTGGCGGCGGGGGCCGACGGGCTCTTGATCGAAGTGCACGGGAATCCCGAGGAAGCCTTGTCCGACGGTGAGGAATCACTCAAGCCAGCCAAGTTCGCGGCCATGATGACCGAGCTCCGCAAGGTCGCAACCGCCGTGGGCCGGGAGATTTGACATACCCGGTCCGGCGCTAGTCCGGCGGCTGGCCGTCGTCGGCGTGGGCCTGATCGGCGGCTCTCTGGCATGGGGCGTCAAGCGGCGCGGGTTGGCGCGGGAGGTCGTGGGCGTGGACCGCGACCCGACGTCGTTACGACGCGCGATCGACGCGGGAATGATCGATGCGTCGGCGGGGTTGGAGGCCGCGGTCCGCGGCGCCGATCTCGTGGTCTTGGCGGTTCCGGTCGGAGCGTTGGCCGGGCTGGCCGATGAGCTGGCTCCGTGGCTCGCTCCGGAGACCGTGGTGACGGACGTAGGGAGCGTGAAGCTCCCGGTCGTCGAACGCCTCGGGTCGGTGATTCACCGATTTGTCGGCGGGCACCCGATGGCCGGCGGCGAGCAGTCGGGCGCGGCGGCGGCGGTCCCCGATTTGTTCGACGGCACACAGTGTGTGCTGACCCCCACGGCGCAAACCGATCCGAAGGCGCTCGAGGCGGTGGAGCGATTGTGGAAGGGGCTGGGCGCGACTATCGTTCGGATGGACGCCGCGCGACACGACGAGGTCGTGGCGGCGGTCAGCCATTTGCCGCATCTGGCCGCGTACGCCTTGGTCAGCGCGGTCGCGGCCGCCGATCCGACCGGCGAGGCGCTTGCGTTTGCCGCGGGGGGATTTCGCGATATGACGCGGATCGCCGCGAGCTCACCCGAGATGTGGCGGGACATCTGCTTGATGAATCGCGACCCGCTGCTCGGCATGTTGGATCGGTATGACGAGGCGGTCGGCCGGTTGCGGGAATTAGTCGGCCGGGGGGACGGCCAGGGGCTGTTGAACGAATTCGCCCGCGCGCGTTCGGTGCGCCGGGGACTTCGCGAGGGCTCGGGATGACGACGGCCGTGGTGAGCCCAGGCCGCGCGCTCCAGGGACGCCTCGCGGTGCCGGGTGACAAGTCGGTCAGCCATCGCGCCGTCATCCTCGGGGGCCTCGCGCGCGGGGAGACCGTGGTCCGCGGATTCCTGGCGTCGGACGATTGCCTGAGAACGGTTGCGGCGTTCCGCGCGATGGGACGCACCGTCGATGAAGTGACCGCGGCGGGGCGTCCCACGCTCCGCATCCGGGGCGATGGAGCCGCGGGACTGCGCGAACCGGGCGACGTGCTGGACTGCGGAAACTCGGGCACGACGATTCGCCTCTTGGCCGGCCTGCTGGCGGGGCGGCCGATGTTTTCGGTGTTGACCGGGGACGCGTCCCTTCGGCGGCGTCCGATGGCGCGGGTGGTTGACCCCTTGAGGACGATGGGCGCCCAGATTGCCGGGCGCGAGGAGGGACGATACGCCCCCCTGGCCATCATGGGCCGTCGGTTGAAGGGCGGGACCGTCCGCCTCTCGATCGCCAGCGCGCAGGTCAAGTCGGCGCTGCTCTTGGCGGGGCTCTCGGCCGAGGGACGGACGACGGTGACGGAGCCCCAGTGCTCGCGCGACCACACCGAACGGATGCTCCGCGCATTCGGCGCTGCGGTGTCGGTGGACGGCGCGACGGTGTCGGTGTCCGGGCCGTCGGAATTGGCCGCGACCGAGGTGGAGGTGCCGGGGGATCTGTCGTCCGCCGCGTTTTTCATTGCGGCCGCGCTGATGGTGCCCGGATCGGAGGTCGTCATCGAGCGCGTGGGGGTGAACCCGACCCGAACCGGATTCCTCGACGTGCTCCGCGCCATGGGCGCGTCGGTCGTCGTCGAAGGCGCGCGGGAGGTGTCGGGTGAGCCGGTGGCCGATCTGATCGTGCGCGCCGGCCCGCTGCGCGGGACGGTGATTCGGGGCGAGTTGATCCCGCGCACGATCGACGAAATCCCGGTCCTGTGCGTGCTGGCGGCCCTCGCGGAGGGAGAAACCGTGATCGAAGGGGCGGAGGAGCTGCGGGTGAAGGAGAGCGATCGGATCGCGGTCATGGCCGAAGAACTGGGGCGGTTGGGGGTGACGGTCGAGGAGCGGCCCGCGGGGATGCGGATCGTCGGGCCGCAGAAACCGGTGGGCGCGGAATGTGACAGCCACGGCGATCATCGAGTGGCGATGGCACTGGCGGTGGCCGCCCTGACCGCAAAGGGCCCGACGACCATCCGCGACGTGGAGTGCGTGGGCACCTCATTCCCGGGATTTTTCGAATTGTTGGAAGCGGTCCGACGGTGATGGCGCGCGAGTTGATCGTCGCGATTGACGGGCCTTCGGCCTCCGGGAAAAGCAGCGCCGGCACGCTCGTCGCGCGGCGCCTCGGCTATCTCTACGTGGAGAGCGGCGCCTTTTATCGCGCGCTGGGGTGGAAGGTCCGCGCGTGCGGGGTCGATCCGGCGGACGACGCCGCGCTGCAGAAACTCTCCGAGACGACCGTAATAGACGTGGTGCGGACGTCCAACGGCGCCAAAATTTTGGTGGATCAGCGCGACGTGACCGACGACCTTCGGACGCCCGAGATGAGCCGGATCGCGGCGCAGATCGCGTCGAACCCGCTCGTCCGCGAGCCGATGCTGAAGATCCAGCGCGCGATGGCCAATACCGGCGGGGTGGTGATGGAGGGGCGGGATATCGGCACCGTCGTCTTCCCCCAGGCCGACGTGAAATTCTATCTGGACGCCGATCCCGGCGTGCGGGGGAAACGGCGGTACCAGGAGCTGGCGGCCAAAGGGTTGCCGGTCGACTTGCAGACCACCATTGAGGAGATCATGGCCCGGGACCGCAAAGACATGAACCGCACGGTTGCGCCGTTGCGGAAAGCGGACGACGCGATCGCGATCGACTCCACGGGCTTGACCTTGGATGAGGTGGTCGATAGAATGGTGGTCGCCGTAGAACGGCGACGAACCGCGATCACGCGGTAGCGCGGTGTTGTACGAGATCGCGTACCCGGTGGTGTCGGTGGTGGCCCGCTGGTGTTGCTCTCTGGAGGTCGTGGGGCGCGAGAAGGTCCCGACCGGGGGCGGAGTAATCGTCGCCGCCAACCACGTCAGCTACCTGGATATTCCCATTGTGGGGTGTGCCCTCGCCAGGCGCGCGGACTTTCTGGCGAAGGCCGAGTTGTTTCGGACCCCGGTCGTCGGCTGGCTCTTCCGGCGGTTGGGCGGGGTGCCGATTCGGCGAGGGGGGCTTGATCGGGCCGCGCTCGCCGAGGTGCAGCGGCGTCTGGCCCAGGGACGGCTGGTGGTGATGTACCCCGAGGGCACGCGCAGCCCGGACGAACGGTTGCAGGACGCCAAGCCGGGGATCGGGATGTTGGTCGCGCGCACCGGGGTCCCGGTCGTACCGGCATACGTGGCGGGAACGGGCGAGGCCTGGCCGCCCGGCGCACGGTGGTTGCGTTGCCGGCCGATCACCGTGATCTTCGGCGAGCCGATGACGTGGGGCGGTCCACAGGCAGAGTGGGAAGAGAACGACGTGACGAAACGACGATACCAACGAATCAGCGACGAGATCATGTCGAGCATCGCCGCGTTGCAGCGACAGGCGCGCACGAGGCGGATTACTCACCCTTCACCGCAGTTGAACTAGAGAGGAACTACGCGCATGGCCATCACGCAATCGGAAACCGAGTCGGTCAGAAAACCCTTCCAAAAAGGCACCGAATTGACGGAGATGGAGTTGATGTATGCCGAGACCTTCAAGCAATTGGAGGAAGGCAGCATCGTGGAGGGGACCGTTGTGGCCGTCCAGGCCGAGGGCGTGGTCGTCGATATCGGGTATAAATCGGAGGGCATCGTGCCCCGCGAGGAGTTCGCTCCCGAGGAGCTGAACGCCGTGAAGGTCGGCGACCGGTTCCTGGTCTACTTGGAGGAGCGGGAAGACAGCGACGGCAACATGATCCTCTCCAAGGAAAAGGCCGACCGGATGAAGATCTGGGGGGATCTCGAACGGATCTCCGAAAAGGGCGAGGTGATCGAAGGCAAGGTCCTCAATAAGATCAAGGGCGGCATGATGGTCGACATCGGGATCAAGGCATTCTTGCCGGGGTCGCAGATCGACTTGCGGCCGGTGCGGGATCTCGATTCGCTGATCGGTAAGACCTACCAGATGAAGATCATCAAGATGAATCACCGACGCAGCAACGTGGTCGTCTCGCGCCGCGTGGTGCTCGAGGAGAATCGCGACCGGCGCAAACAGCAGGCGATGGCCACCCTCCAAGAGGGCCAGATCATCGACGGGCAGGTCAAGAACATCACCGATTACGGCGCGTTCATCGACCTGGGCGGCATCGACGGCCTCCTCCACATCACCGATATGTCGTGGGGCCGGGTGGCCCATCCCTCGGAGCTGTTCATGGTGGGCGACCGGGTCAAGGTCATGATTCTCAAATATGACCGTGAGACCGGCCGCATTTCGCTGGGCGTGAAGCAGCTCAAGCCCGATCCGTGGCAGCAGGTCGAGCAGAAATACGCGGTCGGCTCGCGCGTGCGCGGCAAGGTGGTGAGCCTGGTGGACTACGGCGCGTTCGTGGAGCTGGAGCCCGGCATCGAGGGGCTCGTCCACATCTCCGAGATGACGTGGTCGCACGAGATCAAGCACCCCTCAAAATTGGTGGCGGTCGGCGACCAAGTCGAGGCCCAGGTGCTCAACGTCGAGCGCAAGGGCCGCAAGATTTCGCTCGGCATGAAGCAGGTCGCGGCCAACCCGTGGGAAGTGGTCGAGGCCAAGTATCCGGTGGGCTCGATCATCGAGGGGAAGGTGAAGAGCCTCACCGAGTTCGGCGTGTTCGTCGGGCTCGACGAAGGGATCGACGGCCTGATCCACGTGTCGGACCTGTCCTGGACCAAACGCGTGACGCATCCGGGCGACCTCTTCAAGAAGGGCCAGGCGGTGAAGGCGGTCGTGCTCCGAGTGGACAAGGACAAGGAGCGGCTGTCGCTGGGCTTCAAGCAATTGACCCCCGATCCGTGGGAGACCGACATCCCGAAACGCTATCAGGTCGGCCAGGACGTGAACGGGAAAGTCGTGAAGATCACCGATTTCGGGGCCTTCGTGGAGTGTGAAGACGGCGTGGAAGGGCTGATTCACATGAGCGAGATGAACCTCGAAGGGCAGAAGATCGAGGAGCGCTACAAGGTGGGAGACGAGGTCACGGCTCGCGTCATCCGCGTGGATTCCGGCGAGCGCAAGATCGCCCTCAGCATTCGCGAACAGGTTGGAGACTGGGGGTTGCCCGAGGGTGATGAGCAGCATGCTCCGAAAAAGCGGTAGGGGGCGGAATCCCGTGCGTCGTGGGGTAGGGGGCATTCGCTGATGGCGCGTCGTCCGCTCGTGACGGGATTGCTGCTGTTCCTCGTGCTCGCGGTGGCCTTCTTCCTCGGGACGTACCTCACCGCGTGGTTTATGGAGCGTCCGCCGTCGGGTTCCGACCAGATCGCCTTGGTCCGTATCGAAGGGGTGATTCTCAGCGCCGACGAGCCGGTCGAGCAGCTTCGGACGTTCGCCGAGAATCCGGCGATCAAAGCCATCCTGATTCGGATCGACAGCCCGGGAGGCGCCGTGGTGCCCTCCCAGGAAATTTACGACGAGGTCAAGAAGATCCGCGCCGAGGGCAAGCAAAAGGTCGTCGTGTCGATGGGGACGGTCGCCGCGTCCGGAGGGTATTACATCGCGGCCGCGTCGGACAAGATCGTGGCCAACCCCGGAACGCTCACCGGCAGCATCGGCGTTATCATGGAGCTCCCCAACTTCGAAGGGCTCATGAAGAAAATCGGCGTGGAAGCCACGGTGATCAAGAGCGGGGCGCACAAGGACTTAGTCTCGCCGTTCCGCGCGATGGGCCAGGAGGAGCGCCAAATCCTCCAGCGGGTGATGGACGACGTGCACGATCAGTTCATTCAAGCGGTTTCCGACGGACGCGGCCTCGAGAAGGCGGCCGTGACCGCGATCGCCGACGGCCAGGTGTTCACCGGACGGCAAGCGAAGGAGAAGGGCCTGGTCGACGAGATCGGGAGCTTCGAGGACGCGATCAAGCTCACCGGTGAGCTGGCCGGCATCGTCGGCCGGCCGTCGGTCGTGGAGCCGAAGCGGCCCTTCTCGCTGTCGGAATGGCTCAAGTCGGAATTCCAAGGACAGATCGGGGCCTGGGCGAACCCCGCGCCGAGCATCCGCCTCAACTACCTCTGGACGTGGGGATAGGACGATGACCAAGGCTGAGTTGATCGAAGAGGTGGCGGGCAAGGTCAAAGGCCTGACGAAGCGGCAGACCGAGATCATCATCAACGCGATCCTGGACGGCGTCAAAGAGACGCTGGCGCGTGGCGACAAAATCGAGATCCGGGGATTCGGCAGCTTTCGCCTCCGCAACCGTCGCACTCGCGAAGGCCGCAACCCCAAGACCGGAATGACCGTCCAAGTGCCCGCCAAACACGTGCCGTTCTTCAAAGCCGGCAAAGAATTAAAGGAATTGGTCGACCGCTAAGCCGATCGTCGACGAGGCCGACGGTTTCCCCGCGGTCCTCGTGCGTTCCGTAATTCCCCCCGCCATGCCCGGGGCCAGGCCAGACAACTGGACGACCTACGTCTTGCGTGTCGGCTAGTCCTGCACGAGCAAGATAAAATCGCGATTAAGGTAGGCGACCGTGCGGGATTGAAAGAGCGGCAGGAACCGAAGCGACTGGTTGAAATAATCCCGTACCCGTGTTGATGCCTCCGGGAGGTTGACGAAGATCGCGCCGCGGAGTTCGCCGTGGGTCGTCGTCACCCGGACCGCGTAGCGCTTGCCCAAGGTGACGAGATCGTCCCGTTCGCGATCGGCCGGCAGCGTCACCGACACGATATGGGCTCGATGGAGGAGTAGCACCCCCTTCTCGGTCTTGACCGGGATGAAGGCCGCCTCCTCGTTGAGTAATTCGCCGACGCGCTGAGGGCCGAGGTGGTGCGGATCGCACAGGCCGACGAACACGTCGCCGCGGATCTCGCGCCCGTCGGAGAGGACGAGCCGGGCGTGCCGGAGGGCCTTCTGAATCCGGCGCTCATCCATTCGCGGCCTTCAACGCCGGTTGGGCGAAGAGCGCCTTGTTCACCGCGAACTTCTGCGCCTCTTCGATCGTCACCTTCTTTGCGACGACCAGGGCTTGGATCGCCTGATCCATGAGCTGCATGCCCTCGGCCTTGCCGGTCTGGATGACCGACGGAATCTGAAACGTCTTTCCCTCGCGGATGAGGTTGGACACCGCGACCGTCACCGCGAGAATCTCCAGCGCCGCGCAGCGCTTGCCGTCCACGGTCTTGAGCAAATTCTGGGCGATCACGCCCTTGAGCGATTCGGCGAGCATCGCACGGATCTGCTCCTGCTGGCCGGTGGGGAAGACGTTGATGATGCGGTCCACCGTCTTGGCGGCGCTGCTGGTATGCAGGGTGCCGAACACGAGGTGGCCGGTCTCCGCCGCCGTGATCGCGAGCTCGATCGTCTCCAGATCGCGCATCTCGCCGACCAAGATGATGTCCGGGTCCTCGCGCAGAGCGGCCCGCAGGGCCGAGGCGAAGGACCGCGTGTGTCGTCCCACCTCGCGCTGGTTGATCAGGCTCTTCTGACTGGTGTGGACGAACTCGATGGGGTCCTCCACGGTCAGGATGTGCGCCTGCTCGGTCTTGTTGATGTGATCGATGAGCGCCGCGAGCGTCGTGGATTTGCCGCTCCCGGTCGCGCCCGTGACCACGATCAGGCCCTTCTTGTACGTGGTAAACCGAAGGACGGTGGGCGGCAGCCCCAGTTGCTCGACCGTCAAGATCTGGGTCGGAATCAAGCGAAACACCGCGCTCATCCCCAGCCGGCCGCAGAACACGTTGGCGCGGAACCGCGCGGCCAGCGCGGGGACCTCGTACGCGAAGTCGATATCGTGGGTCTCCTCGAATTGTTTTTGCTGCTCGGGGCTCATCATTTCAACGAGCAACGCCTGGTTCTGGGCGTGAGTCAACTTCTGGGGGAGCAACGGGACCAAGTCTCCCGTGACCCGCATGAGCGGTGGATTGTCGGGCGAGAGGTGGAGGTCGGATCCTTTCTTGTCGCGGAGTACTCGAAACAACTCGTCGATGCGCGCCATACGGACCCTCGGGCTGGACTGGACATCGTAAATGTAGCAGATGATGACGAATCTGATGAGGGGTGAGAAACAACGAAACGGGCAGTGGCAAAGTGAGACCTGGTCCTACGAGGTCGGGACCACTCAGACGAGTGGCGAACGACGCCCGAGGTCTCATTGCCACGCGTCCTATTCTCCCACCTGCACCAGCAGCCCGCGCCGCCGGGCCACGCGGAACATCCAGAGGAACACGGCGATCCCGCCCGCCAGGTAGAGCACGTTGAGCCCCACCGCGTTCCACAAGAGGCCGGCGTCGAAGCGCTGCTCCAGCATCACGACGCGCATGCCTTCGAAGACGTGGGCGGCCGGCGTGGCCAGGGCGACGGGGCGCAGCCACGGCGGAAGGACGGAGACCGGGTAGAAGACAGCCGCGACCGGTTGGAAGAGGAAGATCACCGCCCACGCGAGGCTCTCCGCCCCTTGGCCGAAACGTAGAATCATCGCGGACACCACGAGGCCGATGGCCCACCCCATGACCAGCAGATTGCAAAAGAACGCGACCAGGGCGAGTCCCATGCTAAAGAGGTTGTAGTGGTACAGGGCCAGCGCCAGCGCGGTCATGAACGTGGCCGTGACCACGGTGCGGATGAGTCCCACGATCACCTGGCCGATCATGAATTCGAGCGGCGTGAGGGGACTGACGAAGAGGTTGGCGAGGTTGCGTGACCAGACCTCCTCGAGAAACGCCAGCGAGACCCCGATCTGAGCCCTGAACAGGATATCCCAGAGAATGAGAGCGCCGAGGAAGAGCGCGACGACGTTGGGCAGGCCGGGGCCCAGGTCGCGCAGGTACAGGGTCAAAAATCCCCACACGAGCAATTCCATCGCCGGCCAGTAGACCAGCTCGACCACCCGGGTCCACGAACTGCGGTAAAGGTAGTAGTGCCGCAGCACGAGCGCGAAGACCCGCGAGGCGCTTCCCGCGCGTCTCATGAGCCGCGCTCCGATCCCGTGGAGAGAGGGCCGGACCTGGCGATGTCCAGGAAGACGTCCTCCAACGTCGCGCGCCCGTAACGACGAAGCAGGGCGGCTGGAGCGCCCTCGGCCACGGCTTGCCCCTGCTTGAGCACGATCACGCGGTCGCACAGCCGCTCCACCTCGGGCATGTTGTGCGAGCTAATGAGCAGGGCCGCTCCGGTCCGCGTGCGGTAGGCGGCCAGCCAGCTCCGCACCTTGTCGGCGACATCGGGGTCGAGGCTCGCGGTGGGCTCGTCCAAGAGCAGCAATTCTGGATCGTTGATCAAGGCCTTGGCCAGGGCGACGCGCGTTTTCTGTCCGGAGGAGAGGTTGCCGTACCGCGTGTCCAACAGGTTGGTGATCTCCAAGTGGTCGCACAGGGCGGCGATCCGCTCGGCGAGCTTGGGCACGCCGTACAGGCGTCCGTACACGGTGAGGTTCTGCCGCACGGTCAGCCGATGCGGCAGGTCCACGTATGGCGACGAGAAGTTCACCCGCGAGAGCGTTGCGTGCCGCGCTCGAGCGACATCGAGGCCGAAAAGAGTGATCCGCCCCACAGTGGGGGTGACCAGATCGAGGAGCATGGCGATCGTGGTGGTCTTGCCCGCGCCGTTCGCGCCCAAGAGGCCGAGGATTTCGTTCCGGTGCAGGGTGAACGAGAGATCCCGTACCGCCCACGCGTGGTGAAATCGCTTGCTCACGCGCTCGACCCGCACGATCTCTTCATTCATCGAAGGCAAGCAACAATCATCTCAAGCACGGCGGACCTCGGTCGGGAGCGTGGCGGGGTGTATCCGAGTGAGTGCTGTGTTGTAGCAAAGGGGCCGCCCGGGGTCAAGTCGCGCGGCGGCGAGACTCCGATTGCGTGCTCGGGTGGTGATGCGCTATATATGTGGCTCCTTGGGAGGTCGACGATGAAACTGTGGAGGAGGGGATCCCTGGTTGTGGCCGTGATCGGATTGTTCTGCGCAGACGCCATCGGCGCGCCGCCGGATCCGGATGAAGCCATCAACATTCGGGTCTACAGCGGGGCTCGCGACAGCGTCGTCAACATCACCAACGTCGCGATCGACTACGACATCTTCTTCGAACCGTACGCCAGCGCGTCGACGGGGTCGGGCGTGGTGATCGACACGCAGGGCCACATCGTCACCAATAACCACGTGGTCGAGAAGGCGTCGCAGCTCGAAGTGACGCTGGCCGATGAGAGCAAGTGGCCGGCGAAGGTGGTGGGAACCGACCCCTCCACCGATCTCGCGGTCATCCTCATCAAGGCGCCGGCCGATCGACTCCACCCGCTCCCCTTCGGCGACTCGATCGATCTCAAGGTCGGTCAAAAAGTGCTCGCGATCGGCAACCCGTTCGGGCTCGAACAATCGCTCACTACCGGCATCGTCAGCTCGATCCGCCGCTATCTCAAGATCAACGAGATCGAGATGGAACGCGTGATCCAGACCGACGCGGCCATCAACCCTGGCAATTCCGGCGGGCCCCTCTTGGACAGCGACGGACGGCTGATCGGGATCAACACCGCGATTTTCAGCCCCTCCGGCGGGAACGTGGGGATCGGCTTCGCGGTCCCGGTGGACACGGTCAAGCGCGTGGCCAAGGAACTGGTGGAGAAGGGATACGTCTCGTACGCGTGGTTGGGCGTGGAAATGCAAACGCTGATTCCCGGCTACGCCGAAGCCCTCCACCTCCCGATTGATCGCGGTGTCATGATCGGCCGCATCGTCCGCAAAGGACCGGGGGATCAAGCCGGTCTGCGCGGGGGCTCTGCCCGGGTCATCGTGGGCAACACCCGCCTGATCGTCGGCGGCGACGTCATCGTCGAGGCCGACGGCCAGGCCATTGCGTCGTCGGAAGAACTCCAGCGGATCTTGCGCGGGAAGAAGCCTGGGGACACGGTACGATTCACGGTGGTGCGAGACGGCAAACGAACGACGCTGTCGGTGACGCTTGGCGAGCGTCCGGTGGGGTGACCCATGCACATCACACACAACCCCGGGTTCCTCAAGCTGGTCGAGGGGGCCAAACAGCGCATCCGCGAGTGTTCGATCGCCGAGGTGAAGGCGAGACTGGATCGCGGAGAGACCTTCCACTTTATCGACATCCGAGAGGACCGCGAGGTGGCCAAGGACTTTGCCGCCGGCGCGCGGCACCTCGGCCGCGGTGTTCTGGAACGCGATATCGAAGAGATCATCCCGGAGAAGCACGCCGAGATCGTCCTCTACTGCGGCGGTGGGTTTCGCTCCGCGCTGTCCGCGGACAGCTTGCAGCAGATGGGCTACACCAACGTGAAGTCCATGTCCGGCGGGATCCGGGCCTGGCGCGAGGCGGGGTATCCAGTGGTGCGGGACGAGAAGCGACGCGATCGCTAGGAGCCCGTCCCGGGATGGCCATCTGCCGCGTTACACGGTGATAAGGTGGCTCGGCAGTTTGGGTTCGGCTATTCGGGCGTGAGTCGGCGGGTGGCGGCGGTCGAGGCGAGGCTCCGAAGGGAGCCTCAATGGTGCACCAGAGGGAGGATTCTCCTGAATGCCAAATTCAAGACGTGAACCCGGCTGGTTTGCACGTTTTCGGATTCTGAATATTTCCCGTAAGAGCATGACGACGGGAAAACATTCTGGAGACAGAGGCGTAACTTGTCTTGCCGTACTTACACTGGGGACAATGATTTTGTCCTTGGGAGGCTGCGGAGCAGTCATTCCGGCAATCGGGGGGGAACACTTCCTGTATCGAAACCCCGACTATGGTTTTTCGATCACGCTTCCTCGTGGGTGGCAGCGAGACGAGCTGTTGTCGGCAGGGCTTACGGAAGGCGTGCGTCGTGAGCAAAAAGATGCAATCGGCGTGGCCTTCTCGGACCCACGGCAAGCTGAACCGGGGAGGTTCTTTCTCGCTATCGAATTTCTCGCGCCGGATCTTCGCGGGCAAACAGAAGCCTGGCGGAGCGAGCGACTAAGGGAAGTCCGCCGGGAGGTGGAGGGCCATCCAGGTGACCACTTGTACAAGTCTTCTGAGGTAACGATCTCCGGGCATCCCGGAATCCAATTTGTGGTATGTACCGCCGCTGATGGTCCGCAGGGTTGTCAGTTTTCCCGGCACATCACCGAACTTTTTACGCCTCAGGCTCTGATCAAAATTAGCTTCAACATTTTCAGCGGAACCCACCCCCAATATGCGAAATTGATTGAAGGGGTGCTCGCTACCGGTCGTGTAGAGTCTGTCCCGCGCCCCCTCCCAACGCCACAATGTGTGAAGCGAGATGTTGAAGTAGTCGAAGATCAATGGGATCCAGGGGCAACCTTGGGCGGGAAAACTGATGTGAAGTGGAAGGTGGTTTTAAGAAACCTTACACCCTACCGGTGTTCAGTTACTGTGGGATATCAGTTGCTTGACGAGAGTAACCATCTGATATTTGAGGACCAGGATCCGGTTCCTCAGTCTATCGAGCCTCGAGAAAGTAACACATTTGAGACGCTTACCTCTGGGAGAATCAAGACGGAGCTTATACCCAAGGTGGCCTCTAGCCGAGTGGTCATAGTGAAGATTGAGTAAGGATGAAGACAACAGAGACAGTTCAACGTCACCCCGGCTGGTCGTAGGATACTCCGCAGGATCGGCGCTCTAAAGAACAGCGCGATCACATTCGGGATCGCGTGACTACATCCTTGAGGTAGTCTGGAATCCCCTCAGCAGCCATTCCATCGTCGACGGTCATGTCAAGCCTGCGAGCGCCGCGATGAGCCGTCCCAGCGCCGGTCTTGAGGTCTCGGGGTCCGAGACCATGCTGAGGACGAGGTGTGTGGGGTCGAGGTCGTAGAAAAATCCGGGATGGACGAGGCAGCCGGTTGACCGCAGGAGGTGGAGCGCGAGGTCTTCGTCATCGGATGAGACCGGAGACGTGACTCGAACCGCGACGTAGAACCCTCCGAGTGGCGGCACGAAGCGCAGCGTGGGGGCACCGGCCAGGGCCTGGAGCGTCGCATCCCGTCGGCGAGCGATCTCTGATCGGTATTCCCTCAAGAAGGCCTGCCCTTCCCTGAAGATCCCGGGCACGGCGGCTTGGACGATCTCGTTCACGGGCAGAAAGGCGTCCGACAGGGCTTCGAGCGCGGTCAGCACGGGTGCGACCAGGGCCTCGTCCCCGGACAGGGCCATCCAGCCGAGTTTGATGCCGGGCAAGGCGAAGAGTTTGGAGAAGCCATTCAGCGTGATCACCAACGGAGCACGCGTCTCGGCGGGTCTGGGCAGGGCGTCCATCCCCCAAAGAAATTCTCCGAAGACCTCGTCGACGATGATCGGCAACGCATGGCGTGAGGCGATCTCGGCGATGGTGGCGAGCTCGGCCGCCGACGCGACCGCCCCCGTCGGGTGGTGGGGTGAGACGAGGACGATCGCGCGCGTGCGAGGAGTGATCCGGGCTTCGAGATCGGCCAGTTCGATCGCCCAGTCGCGCGATTCATCGAGCCGATAGGTGGTCACGCGCACGCCGGCCACCCGCGCGATCTCGTCGAAGAGCGGGTACGAGGGTCGGGGCGTGAGAATCTCGTCCCCCGGATCGCACAAGGCCGAAAACGCGTACCAGTACGCCAAGCTGGTTCCCGGAGTGAGGATGATCCGGTTGGTGGGAATGGCCAGGCCGTGCGAGCGGTAATACGCGCTGATCGCTTCACGCGCCTCCGGCTGCCCCAACGGATGCGGATGGTAGACGCGGGCCGCGCGCGTGGCATCGAGCAGGACACGCTCCAAGGCCGCTTGGGGGTACCGGATGCCTTGTTCCGTCACGTTGCCGGAGATGAGATCGACCACCGGTTCGCCGCGGGCGAGTCGCGCGTCACGCTCGCGGTAGAGTCGATTGGTCTGAACCTGAAAGGTCGCGGCCAACCGGGAAAGCGGCGCGGTCACAGCTCAATCATAGAAGTTTCTCGCCCACGCGTGGCTCTTTGCGCGTTCCATGTCGTCGGCTGACAACGGCGGCCCTAGCGAATAGCGGCAGTTGGCCTCGACGTGCTCGCGACGCCGCATTCCGGGAATGACGGTCGACACCGAGGGCTCGCTCAGGACGCGGTGGCTCAAGACAAATTGCAGGGCCGCGTGCGCCAGCGACTCGATCCCGTCGCCCACCAGGAACTTCAGCGCCTCGGCCCGCCGCACGGTGTCCCCAAGCCGCTCGCCCTTGAAGTATTCGCGCCGCCAATCCCCTCGCGGGAAGACCGTATCCCCGCGAAGTATCCCGGTCAGGCCGCCTTCGTCAAAGGGGCACCGGGCGATGATACCGACGTGGTGCTCCTGCGCGAGTGGGAAGAGCCGCGTGGCCGGGCTCTGATCGAAGAGGTTGAAGATGACCTGGAGCGCATCGACCCATCCCGAGCGGACCAGGTCGAGGGCGTCGTCGGGCTCGTGGTCATTCAGCGAGACGCCGAGGTAGCGGATCTTCCCGGCCAGTTGCAGATCGCGAAGCGTATCGATCCACTCGGTCTCGGCCAGCCAGGCGGGTGACCAGACGTGGAGCTGCTGAAGGTCGAGGAAGTCGCAGTCCAAGTTCCGGAGGCTTTTCTCGGTGCAGGTGATGATCCAGTCCTTGGGGAAGACCTCGCGGATCGGCGCGTCATGCCGGGCCGGCCACTCGCGGTTCTTCGGCGGGATCTTGGTCGCGATTGTGACGGTGCGCCGAAGGCCCTCGTCGCGGACCGTTTCGGCGATCAGCCGCTCACTGTGGCCGTCGCCGTAGGCGAGCGCCGTATCGAAGAACGTGACCCCGAGCTGGAGCGCGTTTTTCAGGGCCGACTTCGCCACGGCGTCGTCCGGATTCCCCCACAGACCCCCGCCGATGCCCCACGCGCCGAACCCGAGTTCGGAGACTGTGAGGCCCGTGCGTCCGAGCGTCCGGCTGCGAATACGCGTGGTCACACGGGCAGAATATCAGGCCGGGCTGAGAGGGGTCAATCGACGACCGCGGCGTCGACGCGCTGGTCGAGCGGGCGTGGCTGTGATAGCATGGCGGCATGGCGAACGTGCAAATCTACACGACCGATTACTGCCATTACTGCCGCGTCGCGAAGTCCTTGTTGGATGAGCAGGGCATTCCGTACGAGGAGATCAATATCTCGAAGACGCCGGAGATGCGCGATGTCCTGGTCGAGAAGACCGGGGAATGGACGGTGCCGCAGATCTTCGTCAACGGCGAGTACATCGGCCAGGACGATGAGCTACGCGAATGGCTTACATCCGGCCGCCTGAAGTAGAGCCTCCCCTGTCGTGACGCGCTCCGCCCCGACCGACCCTCCGATCGAAATCGAAACGGCGCCGCAACCGACGGCGAGCGTGATCTGGCTGCACGGGCTGGGCGCCGACGGCCACGATTTCGAGCCGATCGTGCCGGAGCTGCGGTTGCCGCGCGAGCTGGCCGTGCGGTTCATCTTTCCCCACGCTCCGCACCGCCCCGTGACGATCAACGGCGGCTCCGTGATGCGCGCGTGGTACGACATCCGCACGGCCGAGTTCGTGCGGCGGGAGGACGAGGCGGGTATCCGCGAGTCCGAGCAGGTTGTCCGAGCGTTGATCGCCCGTGAGCAGGCGCGCGGGATCCCGTGTCGGCGCATCGTCCTCGCGGGGTTCTCCCAGGGCGGCGCGATCGCGCTGCACACCGGTGTGCGGTATCCCGAAGGCCTTGCCGGGCTCATGGCGCTTTCAACCTATCTGCCGCTGGCCGACCTGTTCAGCGCCGAGGCGCATCCCGCCAACACGGCCGTTCCCGTCTTCATGGCCCATGGCGTCGAAGATCCCCTCATCCCGCTCGAACGCGGCCAGGAGTCCGCCAATCTGCTCAAGCGCGCGGGGGCCGACGTGGAGTGGCGAACCTATGAGATGGGGCACTCGGTGTGCCTCGATGAAATCGCCGACGTGGCCGCCTGGTTGATCCGCACGCTGCGGTAACCCGCTCTTCCCCGCCGGAATCATCTGCCGCCCCGTTGCCCTTGGAGGGCAAACCATATATGATGGGCCGGTTTGACGGCTGGCCGATCGCGCCATGCTACCGCGACGGGATATCAACGGGGCGCGCGAGCGCTCCCGGTGTGTCAGGTCGCGTGTCACCCCGCCGGTTCTCGGCGGGTTTCGCGACGGTGGAGGGATGTCAATCATGGCTCGCCATCGGTTGGACGTGGTCATCGCGGGGGCGGGCCCGGCCGGTTTGAGTGCGGCCGGCCACGCCCAGGCCAACGGCGTGTCTTACGTCCTGCTTGAGAAGACCGACCACCTCGCCGATACCGTCTTTAGCTACCAGAAACGCAAACACGTCATGTCCGAGCCGGGGCTCATCCCGCTTCGGGGGCCGCTGGCGTTTGAGGCGGGCACGCGTGAGTCCATCCTCGACGGGTGGAACCGGTTCGCGACGCAGGGCCGGTTGAACGTGTGTTACAGCCAACCCGTCACCGGGATCGTGTCACGCGACGGCGGATTCCTGGTCAACACCCCGACCGATGAGTACGAAGCGGGGAAGGTGATCCTGTCGATCGGCACGCAAGGCAACCCCCGCAAGCTCGGCGCGCCGGGCGAAGACCTCCCGCACATCACGAGCCGTCTCATCGACCCGGATGCGTTTGCCGATCAGGACATCGTGGTGGTCGGCGGCGGCGACGCGGCGATCGAGGTCGCCGTGGCGCTGTGCGAAAAGAATCGGGTCAGCATGGTGGTACGAACGCCCGAGTTCATCCGTGTGAAGGAGGCGCTCGAGCGCGAGGTGCTGGGCCGGGAGCGGGCCGGCCAGATGAAGATTTTTTACAACTCGGCGGTGAAGCGGGTCGAGCCCGGCTCGATCGAGCTCAAGACGCCGGACCGCGACGTGGTCGTGCCGGCCGCCCACGTGATTCTCAAGATCGGCACGCAGCCGCCGCGGGCGTTCTTGGAAACCCTCGGGGTGCGGTTCCCCTCGGCGGATCGCGAAGCCCAGCCCGTCCTCAATCAGTATTACGAGTCGAGCGTGCCGGGGTTGTTCCTCATCGGCGCCGTCAGCGGGCGGCCGCTGATCAAGCTCGGCATCAACCAGGGGTACGAGGTCATCGAGCACCTGTTGGGGCGGCCCGTCGAGCCGGCCGACGAGGACCTGCTCAAGGCCAAGCTGCCGTTCCTCCGCGGAACGGCGCGGGAGCGCATTCGCCGCGCGGCGAACGGGGTGCCGATCCTGGCCGCCGCGGACGACGAGTCGCTGCGCGAGGTGTTCCTCGCCGCCACCGTGCGGTCCTGCCGCCACGGCGAGGTGATTTTTCGGCAGAACGACTACACCGACAGCTTCCTCGCGATCCTCGACGGCCCGGTCGACATCTCCGTGGCCGCGGACGACGGCGCCGCGCGCCGGGTGGCCACGTTGTCGGCGGGGAGCTTCTTCGGCGAAATGAGCCTGATTTCCGGGCGCCGGCGGTCGGCCACGGCCACGTCGGTGGGCGAGACCCGGCTTCTCGAGATCCCGCGCAAGCCGATGCTCAAATTGGTCTACACCTCGCCCGCGGTGAGCGAGATTCTCAACCGCACGTACCTGATTCGCGCGTTTCAGAGCTATCTATTTCCTCAGGCGACCGACAACGAGTTGCGCGATCTGGCCATGACGGCGGTGGCACAGAAGCTCGAGAAGAACACGGCGGTGTTCCGCGAGGGGGAGCCGGGCGACGCGTTCTACCTGATTCGCAGCGGGATGGTGAAGATCGCCAAGGCGTCGGGCGTGAAGGAGCTGGTGTTGGCGTACCTTCCGGCGGGGCAGTACTTCGGTGAGATGGCGCTGCTCTCGGGCGAGCCGCGCAGCGCGACGGTCACGGCGATTTTCCCCACCGAGCTGATCCGCCTCGGCAAAGACGACTTCTTGCGGTTCTTGGAGGCCCGCCGCGAGTTGAAGGAGCGGATCGCGCGCGAGGCCGAGCGGCGCCGGTTGGCGACGCTCGAGGCCCAGGCGGGGACCGAGGGAGGCGGCGTGCTGGGCGAGTTGATCCGCGAGGAGGTCGTGATCGGGACCGACGTCCTTTTGATCGACGAGCATCGGTGTGTACGCTGCAACAATTGCGTCAAAGCCTGCGAGGGCGTCCACGAGGACGGTCAGGCGCGCCTCTCCCTGACCGGGACCACGTTCTACAACCTCCTGGTCCCGAACTCGTGCCGCCACTGCGAGAACCCGCTGTGCATGACCGACTGTCCCCCCGACGCGATCGCGCGCGACCCGCGCGGGGAGGTGTACATCAAGAACAACTGCATCGGGTGCGGCAACTGTGCGAAGAATTGTCCCTACGGCAACATCTTCATGGTCCATCCCAAGGCTCAGCACGGAATCCTGGGCTGGCTCAAGGCCCTCTGGCCGGGGGCCGGTGAAGAATCGGGACGATCGGTCGCCGTGAAGTGCGACCTGTGCCGGGACATCGCGGGCGGGCCGGCGTGTGTGCGGAGCTGCCCCACCGGCGCCGCGATCCGGCTCAAGCCCGAGGAATCCCGGCGGCAGATCGAGCGCCTTGTCGCGCGCGGGAGCGGCGCCTGATGTTGTTGGCCACGCCCCTGAGCGCGCGGTGGCGCCGCATATCCTGGTGGCTGCTCGTCCTGCTGACGGCGGCGTATGTGTGGGCCGCCTATCCGGACGCCGCGCACGGAGGATCCCGAGTCGGCATCGCGTACGGGATCATCGGCTCGGCGCTCATCCTGCTCCTCCTCGCGTTCGGGATTCGCAAGCGGCGGTATCGAAGCCGGCTCGGCCGCGTCGAATCGTGGCTGCAGTCCCACGTCTACCTCGGCCTCCTCGTGGTGGTCGTCATTCTGCTGCACTCCGGCTTTCGCTTCCACGACCTGATCGCCGTGACGGCGTTCGCGCTTCTGGGCGTGGTCGTGGCGAGCGGCGTGGTCGGCGCCGTCGCGTACACGCTCGTGCCGGCGTGGCTGACCGAGGCCGAGAGCAACCTCACGCCGCAGCAGATCTCCGACCGGCTCAACCAGCTCGCCCAGTCGATGGGACGTCTGGCGTCGGGGAAGTCCGCCCCGTTCCGCGCGACCTGCACGCGCCTGCTCCGCGCGGAGCGGCCGGGCTGGTTTGCGGGGTGGCGCGTCGTCTGGTCCCGCGGCGCCGGTTCGCCGACGGGCGAGCTGGGCGGCGCGTGGCAGGCGCTTCGCGACCAGGTCGGGCTCGAGGAGCGGGGAGATTTTGACGCGCTGCTCGTGCTGTCGCGCCAGCGACAGGACCTGCACCGGCGGTTGATCGCCCGGCAGCGGTACAAGAACCTGATCGAGGCGTGGTTATACCTCCACGTCCCGCTGTCCGTTGCGATGCTCGTGGCCATTGCGGCGCACGTCACGGCGTTCTTCTACTACGTGGCGCCGTAGGGTCCGACGTGGCCTATCGCCTCATCAGACACGCCGACGGCCGGATCGAAACCACCGAGGTGGCGGGACCGGCGCTACGGATCGGCCGAGGCACCAATGCCGACCTGCGGTTCGACGACACGGCGGTGGCGCTCGAACACGCCCGCATCGAACAGACCGACGGCGGGTTCCTGCTGACCGATCTGGGCGGCGTCACGGGCTGCTACGTCAACGGATCACGGGTCACGTCGACGCGCTTGGCCGGAGGGGACCGAATCGAGATCGGTCCGTTTCTGATCGACGTCACGCTGCCCCGAGGACCGGGCGAGTCGGTGGCGCTCGATGTCCGGCCGGTGGCCGGGGCGAGGGCGGCGCGCGGGGCGATCGATGCCAAGCCGATCGATTATGCCAAGGCCTACGCGCTCAACCGATGGTTTGCGAACAAGCCCCTCTTGACGCTGGTCGCGACGGCGGGGCTCGGCGCGTTGTTGAGCGGGATTCTGTGGGCGGGGAAGACCGAACTGTTCCGACCGGGCTCGGTCACGGTCGCCCATGCGCTTTTCACCAATCAGTGCGAGCGCTGCCACACGGCGTGGACCGGCGTCTCCGAGAAGGCGTGCCGGGGCTGCCACGTCCCGGCGGTCCACCACGACGACCAGGCCGATGCCCCGTCGTGTCTGGCCTGCCACGCCGAGCATCGCGGCCAAGCGGCGCTGGCCGGCGTGGCGACGCGAGACTGCGTCGCCTGCCACCGCCAGCTCCAGACCAAGGATCATTCGCCGCTTTCGTTCGCGGATCGGACCACCGACTTCGCGACCGATCATCCCGAGTTCGCGATCACCCGGGTCGTCAATGGGAAGAAGGAGCGCGTGCGATTGGACGTGCCCGGCGCGCGTCGCGCCGACGCCGCTTCGATCAAGCTCAATCACAAGGTCCATCTCAAGCCGGCTCTCAAAGGGCCCAAGGGCCCCGTCCAACTCGCGTGCCGCGACTGCCATCTTCCGGCCGAGGACGGCGCGCGCATGGCGCCGGTGACGTACCAGGAGCGGTGCAAGGGATGCCATGAGCTGGGGTTCGACCCCCGCTTTCCAGACCGCGTCGTCCCGCACGTGCCCCCGGCCGACGTGCGCGCGTACCTCGTGGCGGAGTATACCGAGAACGCGGGCGCTTTAGTGTCGAAAGGCGGGGGGGCGGATCGGCTCGCGGGGCCGCGGTTTCCGGGGCCCGCGCGCTCGCCGTCGCTGGAGTGGGTGATGGAGCAGGTCGCCGTCGACGAGCGCCACCTGTACACCTCCGCGTGCCCCGAGTGCCATGCGGTGCGCGCGGACGCGCGGCCGGTTCCCGAGATTGAGCCGACGCGGGTCCCCTCGTCGTGGCTGTCGCACGCGCGGTTCGCGCACCGCTCGCACGCCCAGTTGGAGTGCGGCGCCTGCCACGAAAACGTGGAGAAGAGCGCCGACACGAGCGACGTCCTGCTCCCGGGGATCGAGATCTGCCGCCGGTGCCACCGCGCGGCCGATCCGACGCCGAGGCTGCAGGCAGATCGGGCGAGCATCGACTGCGTCGCGTGTCATCGCTACCACGACGGGCCGGCCAAACCGGGGCCTGAGGGCTCGTTCACCATCCGGCGTTTGCTGGACGGAGTGGACCCCGGACGACGGGAACCGCGTCCCATGTCCGAAGGGCCTCAGACATGAAACACTCGCCGCGAACGTCAACCGGGAACGTGTCCGCTCTCGCGCGGATGGGGTTGCTTGCGGCGCTGGCGTTCGTCGCCGGCTGCGGCGGCGGGACGAGTGTTGATCAGAGCCTGATCTGCGACGGGTCCGGCGCGCCGCTGTCGGCCGCCGAGGTCTCGGGCATCGTGACAAACGCCGCCTCGGCAATCGACGCGCCCGCCATGACGGTCGCCGTCGTGGACCGGAACGGGAACGTCCTCGCCGTGTATCGGCAGCCGGGCGCTTCGGCCGCGAACGACGACCTGGCCGTGTCGCTCGCGCGCACCGCCGCGTTCTTCAGCAACAACCAGGCGCCGCTCTCCTCCCGCACCGTGCGATTCATCAGCGGGATCCACTTCCCGCCGGGGATCAGCTTCACCCCTCCCGCCGCGCTGTACGGGATCGAGAATACCAATCGCGGCTGCGAACTGAACGTCACGTTCAACCCCGGCAAGGCGGTGCCGCCGGCCAAGTCGGTGGCCGGCGGGTCCTGCAACAGCACCGACCGCAGCGGGTGCGGACGGGGGATCACGACGGGCAAGGCCGATCTCGCCGACAGCGACCCCGCGGCGGTGAACCCCGGCGGCGTGCCGCTGTTCCGCGGGTGCACGGTGGTGGGCGGCGTCGGCGTGGCCGGCGCGCCCGGCGCCCACGCCGAGTTCGCCGCGCTCGCGGGGGCCTCGGCGTTCCCGCCGAGTATCGCGCCACCCGGCATCGTGGTGATCGACGGCGTGCGCCTGCCGTTTGTCGAGCAGACCACCCAGCCGTCGGGCACGACCGCCGGGAGCGCGGCGGGCGCGTTCGTCGTCGGGCCGGTGGCCGGCGCCGGCGTCCCGGAGGGGTATCTGGCGGGGCCCGTCGCGGGGTCGCGGTTGTCGGCGGCCGAGGTGGATCGGATCGTCCAACAATCGGTCCAGACCGCCGACCGCACGCGGGCTGCAATCCGCCTCCCGATCGGCCTGCGCACGCGGATGGCGATCGCCGTCGGCGACGTGGACGGAACGATCCTCGCGCTGTACCGGATGCCAGACAGCACGGTGTTTTCCATCGATGTGGCCGTGGCCAAGGCGCGTAACGTCGTCTACTTCAGCGGGCCCGATCCCAATGCGGCGGCCGACCTCCCGGGCGTGCCCGCGGGCACGGCCGTCACCAACCGGACGATCAGCTTTGGCAGCCAACCCTTGTTCCCTCCGGGTATCGACGGCGGCAGCGGTGTCGGCCCGTTCTTCAGTCTGTTTCAGAACGATACGGCTGCGGCGTGCTCGCAGGGGAGCCAGGCGGTGAACGCCAACCAGAGCGGGATCGTCTTCTTCCCCGGGAGCCTGCCGCTGTACGCGAACGGCATCCTCGCCGGCGGCTTGGGGATCAGCGGCGACGGCGTGGAGCAGGACGACTACGTGTCCGCGGGGGGCGCGACGGGCTTCGAATCCCCGGAAGGCATTCGAGCCGACGGCGTCTCGATCCGGGGCGTGCGCCTGCCGTTTCTGAAGTTCCCTCGGAACCCGGAGGGGTGATGCGCGCGACGCGTCGGTGGTCCGGGGTCTTGATGGTTGGCGCATTCGTGGGACTCCTCGGCCTCGTCCCGGGGCCCGACTCAGCGGGGGCCGCCGAGGGCGACGAGGGAGAAGAGCGGCTGCCGCGACGGCCGCTCGCGCCCGTCACCGAGCCGCGCGAGCCCCTGCTCCCGCAAGAGATGCCGGACGGCCGAGGCTTCGTGCCGCTTCCCGACCGGTGGACGATCGCGCCGCCGCCGTACGAGCTGAACGTGAAGGGGCATTGGTGGGATCCGTACAACCAGAACCTTCTCAAGGGCGATCGGCCGATGTGGGGTCAGGACACGTTCCTCAACCTGACGCTGGCGTCGGAGACCCTCGCGGAGTACCGCGCCGTGCCGACGCCCGGCGGCGTGAGCGCCGAGCGCGCGGGGAGCGCGGCGTTGTTTGGCGCGCGCGAGCAGGGGGCGTTCAGTCAGAACCTGATCGTGTCGGCCGACCTGTTCAAGGGCGACACGGCGTTTCGGCCGTTCGACTGGCGGGTCAAGGGCACCGTGATCGCCAACCTGAATTTCTTCGACGTCCGGGAACGGGGGATCGTCAACGTCGACGTGCGCGAGGGCGTGAACCGCCGGGATGGATTCTTTGCGCTGCAAGAGTTCTTTGTCGAGGCCAAGTACAAGGACCGCAGCCCCAACTACGATTTCGTGTCGGTCCGGGCCGGCCTCCAGCCGTTTTCGAGCGACTTCCGGGGTTTCGTGTTCACGGACACGAACCTGGGCGTGCGCCTCTTCGGCAACGCCGAGTCCAACCGCGACCAGTATAACCTCGCGTTCTTCGACCAGCGAGAGAAAGAGACTAATAGCGGCTTGAACCGCTTCGAGCGTCGCGGCCAAGAGGTGTTCGTGGGCAACGTCTACCGCCAGGACTTCCTGGTGCCGGGCTATACCGCGCAGGTGAGCGCGCACTACCTGCTCGACGAGGAGAGCCTGCACTTCGACGAGAACGGCTTTCTGGCCCGGCCGGACGCCGTCGGTGTGTTCAAACCCCACGAGATCCGGGCCGCGTACTACGGGTGGGCGGGATCAGGGCACGCGGGGCGCGTCAACGTCGAGCACGCCGCGTACTACGTCGTGGGCGAGGACCGGCGCAACCCGATCGCCGGGCGCGAGGTCGATATCCGAGCCGGGATGGCGGCGCTGGAAGTGTCGTACGATCACGACTGGTTCCGGCCCAAGGTCTCATACTTCTACGCCTCCGGCGACGGCAACCCGACCGACGATACCGCTCGGGGGTTCGACGCGATCTTCGACAACCCGGCGTTCGCGGGCGGACCGTTCAGCTTTTGGAACCGACTTGGCCTCCGCCTGGCGGGCACCGGCGTGGCGCTGGTCAACCGCGGGAGCGTGCTGCCCGACCTTCGCAGCAGCAAGGAGGAAGGGCAGCCCAACTTCGTCAACCCCGGCATTCATCTCGTCAGCGCGGGTGTCGATGTGGATGTCACGCCGAAACTCAAAGGCGTCCTCAACGCCAACTACCTGCGGTTCGACCAGACCGAGGCGCTCGAGTTCCTGCTCTTTCAGGCACCGATCCACAAGGACATCGGGTGGGACCTCGGCGCCGGCTTGCGGTATCGGCCGTTGTTGAGCAATAACATCGTGATCCTCGCCGGCGTCGCGGCGTTCATTCCCGGCGAAGGATTCAAGGACATCTACGAATCGGGCCGCGTGTTGCAGATGGCGTTCACCACGGCGACGCTGGTGTTCTAGCGCGCAGCCTCGGAGGATCGGATGCGTGACGGTGACATGAAGACGCGATCGTGGCGGCCGACCTTGACGATCGTCCTGGTCCTCGCCCTGACCGCGGTGGGAGCGTCCCGTTTGTTCTCCGGGGAGCCCTCGAAAGACCTTCCCGACCTTCACCGGCAACCGGAGACGCTGGCCGACGAGAAGAGCGAGGGGTGTCGGGGATGCCACGAGGGGATCGAGCCGATGCACGCGTCCCCCGCCGTGAAGCTCGCCTGCGTCGACTGCCACGGCGGAAACGGCGACGCCAAGATCGCGACCGGCGTGGAGCGCGGCTCCGACGAGTACGAGGGCGTCAAGCGGCAGGCGCACGTTGCGCCCCGGTTCCCCGCGCGGTGGGCGGGGCCTGACGGGCGCTACCGCGCGGCCAACCCCGAGGGCAGCTACACGCTGCTGTTGGACGAGTCGCCCGAATTCGTGCGCTTCGTCAACCCGGGGGATCTTCGTGTGGCCGTGGAGACGTGTGGGCGCTGTCACGACGACGAGGTCGCGGCCGTCCGGCGGAGCACGATGACGACGTCGGCGATCTTCTGGGGCGCCGCGGGATACGCGAACGGGATCGTGTCGCCCAAGCGCTCGATCTTCGGCGAGGGCTACGGTCGCGACGGCACGCCGCAACTGATCCGTCCCGCCGCGCCGCCCACCGCGGAGGAGAAGCGCAAGGGCGCGTTGCCGTTCCTGGTGCCGCTGCCTCGCTGGGAGATCATCCAGCCCGGCGATAACTTCCGGGCCTTCGAGGACGGCGGTCTGCTGCAACCGTCGGCCTTCCCCGAGATCGGCAATCCCAACCCACTCGACGAACCCGGCAAGCCCGACATCCGCTTGAGCAGTCGCGGCCTCGGCACAGGCCTGCGGGTGAGCATCCCGGTCCTCAACATCCACAAGACGCGGCTGAACGACCCGCACCTCTCGTTCCTCGGGACCAACGACCACCCGGGGGACTACCGCTCCAGCGGCTGTACCGCGTGCCACGTCGTCTACGCCAACGACCGCGACCCTGCGCACTCGGGGCCCTATGCCGAGTTCGGCCACCTGGGCCGCAGCGCGACCGACGACCCCACGATCTCCAAGAACGAATCGGGCCACCCCATCCGCCACCGACTCACCCGCGCCGTGCCGTCCAGCCAGTGCATGACCTGCCACATGCACCAGCCGAACTCGTTTATCAATACGTATTACGGGTATAACCTGTGGGACTACGAGACCGACGGCGGGTTCCTGTGGCCCGCGAAGCAGCAGTACCCCACCGAAGCCGATCGGCGCCTGATCCTCGACTCCAACCCCGACGGCGCGTCGGTGCGCGGGCTCTGGTCGGACCCCGCCTTCCTCGCGCGGGTGAGCGAGCTCAATCCCAAGCTGCAGCAGACCCAGTTCGCGGACTACCACGGACACGGCTGGATCTTCCGCGCCGTGTACAAGCGAGACCGCAAGGGCAATTTGTTGGACGCGGAGGACAAGCCGGTCGCGTTCGAGGACCCCAAGCGCTTCGAGAAGGCGGTTCACCTCGCGGACATTCATATGGAGAAGGGCATGCACTGCGTGGACTGCCACTTCACGGTGGACAGCCACGGCAACGGTACGCTCTACGGCGAGTACGGTCACGCCATCGAGATCGCCTGTGAGGATTGTCATGGCACGACCAGGGTGCGGGCCACGCTCCGGACGTCGGGCCCAGCGTCGCCCGCGGGCGGCACCGATCTGCTCATCAAGACCACGCCGTTCGGCCGCCCGCAGTTCGCGTGGCGCGAGGGCAAGCTGTTCCAGCGCTCGATGCTGAAGCGGGATCTGGAGTGGGAGGTTGTCCAGGTGCTCGACTCGATCACGCCGGGCAACGCCCACTACAGCGAGAAGTCCCGCCTGGCGAAGACGATCCAGCGGGACGGAAAAACGTGGGGCCGCGGCGACGTCGACGACGCGTCGCTCGCCCACTCCAACCAGAAGATGACGTGCTACGCGTGTCATTCGTCGTGGATGACGTCATGTTTTGGCTGCCACCTGCCGCAGCAGGCGAACCAAAAATCCGACAAGCACCACTTCGAGAGCGGCACGACCCGGCAGTACAGCTCGTACGACATGCAGGTGGTGCGGGACGACGTCTTCATGCTCGGGATCAACGGGACGGTGGAAGGGCACAAGGTCGCGCCCGTCCGGTCGTCCAGCGCCGTGATGCTCAGCTCGACCAACCTGAACCGGCAGCGGTTCTACATCCAGCAGCCCACGATCTCCGCTCCGGGATTCAACGGCCAGGCGTTCAACCCCCACGTGCCGCACACCGTGCGCGCGCGCGAAACCAAAGGGTGCGCCGACTGCCACGTCTCCGCGCAGAACGACAACAATGCGTGGATGGCGCAACTCCTCCTGCTGGGGACCAAGTTCGTCAACTTCATGGGCCGCTTCGCGTGGGTCGCGGAAGGGGAGGCGGGCCTCGAAGCCGTCGGGGTCACCGAGTGGGAGGAGCCGCAGGCCGTGCTCGGGAGTTTTCTGCACCGCCTGGCCTACCCTGACGCGTGGGCCGACCACCAAAAGCGCCGCCTCGAATTATCCGAAGCCCACCACCACGAGGGGGGCGGGGAGGCTCGGAGCCTGGTCAAGCGCGGGGAGTACCTCTATGCTGCGCTCGGACCCAAGGGCTTCGAGGTCTTCGACGTCGCGAACGTGGACAACAAGGACGCCTCCGAACGGATCGTGACGGCTCCGGTGTCGCCGCTCGGCCAGCGCACGTACGTCCGCACCTCGTATGCGACGGCCGTGGCGCTGCCGACGAACATGCCGATCGCGCCCTACCGAAAAGGGCTCCCGGAGAACGAGGAACAGGCGTGGCACCCGCTCTACCACTACGCCTACGTGACCGATCGCGACGAGGGGCTGATCGTCGTCAACGTGGACACGTTGGCCGACCGGGACCCCACGAACAACTTCCTCGAGCGCGCCGCCACGTTCAACCCCGACGGTGAACTGAACGGCGCCCGCAACCTGGCGATCGCGGGGCGGTACGTGTACGTGGCCTGCGAGCGGGGCTTGGCCGTGGTGGACATCGATGATCCGCTGCACCCGCGCATCGCCGCGCGGCTGCACGACGTCGCTCGGCCCACGTCGGTGGCGATCCAGTTCCGGTACGCGTTCATGACCGACGCCGAGGGACTCACGGTGGCGGACGTCACCGACCCCCGCGCGCCGCGGGTGGTCGCGCGCCTGCCGATCGCCGAGGCCAAGAGCGTCTACGTGTCGCGCACCTACGCCTACGTGGCGGCCGGCCGGACGGGCCTGGTGATCGTCGACGTCGAGCGGCCCGATCGGCCGCGGATCGACCAGGTCTACACGGCCGACGGGCGGATCGCCGACGCGCGCGACGTGAAGGTCGCCTCGACGAACGCGAGCCTGTTCGCGTACGTCGCCGACGGTGCGGGTGGACTCAAGGTCATCCAGCTCACGTCGCCCGAGACCATGCCGGGGTATCTCGGGTTCAGCCCGCGGCCGGAGCCGCGGTTGATCGCCACGCGCCGCACGCACGGCCCGGCGCTCGCCGTGGCCGAAGGGCTGGACCGCGACCGCGCCGTGGACGAGAGCGGCCATCAAATCGCCGTGTTCAACCGGATCGGGGCGCGGCCGTTCCGGTCGGACGAGATGCAGCGCTTGTATCTGAAGGATGGCCGTCTGTACCAGGTCGAGAATACGCCGCCCGCGGCGCCCCAGGAACCGCCGAAGGCGGACCGCAAGGGGCGGGCGGGATTGCCAACAAGGGGCGAACGATGATGCACAACAGACGAGTCAGGTGGGGGGTGGCGGCGATGGTCGCATGCGCGGCGGCGCTGGCGTCTATGGGTCTCGGTCCCGCTCGGGCCGCGGACAATCCGGCGCCGAGCGCCAACGAGAAGCCGCGCCCCGGCCAATACCTGGGCGCGCCCTCGTGCGCGTCCAGCCACTGCCACGGAAGCGCGCAGCCGCGAACGGCGTACGACGTGCGGCAGAACGAGTACCTCATCTGGCTCAAGCAGGACAAGCACACCAAGACCTACAGCGTCCTCTCGAACGCCCTTTCGAAGCGCATCGCCAAGAACATGAAATTGAAGCGGCCGCCGCAAGAGGAGGCGCGGTGCCTGGACTGTCACGGCCTTGCCGTGGCCGAGGAGCTTCAGGCTCGCCCCGTGGACCTCGCCGACGGGATCTCGTGCGAGGGCTGCCACGGACCGGCCGGAGGATGGCTGGCGGGGCACACCGAGGAGGGATGGACGCACCAGCGCTCGGTCGAGGCCGGCATGACCGATTTGCGCGATCTCGTGACGCGGACGGAGGTGTGCTTGGGGTGTCACCTCGGCAAGACCGGCACCGGGGTGGACCACGAGCTGCTCGCGGCCGGCCATCCTGATCTCGTATTCGAGTTGGTCAACTTCAGCGCAGCGATGCCGGCGCACTGGACGCCGGTGTCCCGGAAGAAAGCCCGCGCGGACCGCCCCGATCGCAACACCGCGCGCGCATGGGCGGTGGGGCAGGTGGTGCAGTTCCGCGAATCGATGCACCTGACCGCGCGCCGCGCCCAGTCGGGCCGGTGGCCGGACTTCGCCGAGATGGAGTGCACCTCCTGCCACCACGCGCTCAACGGCGGCAAGGAGCGGCAGCTCCGGGGGTATTCGCTGGCGGCCGGGCTTCCGGGTACCAGCCCCGCGCGCGTCGCCGTCTTCCGCCACGTGCTCGACACGTTCTCGCCGGACGACCGCGGTCCGCTGCTCGTGAGCGTGGACCGACTTGCGGCCTCGATCTCGCGCCTGTTTACGCCGCACGAGACGGTGGCGGTCCAGGCGAACGTGCTCGGGGACGAGACGCGCGGGGTGTTGGACCGGGTCGGGTCCACGGAGATCGACGACGCCTTGACCCGCGTGATGCTGCTGCGGGTGGCCGGCGACGGAGTCTTTTTGAACAGAGCCGACTTGAGGTCGGCGAAGCAGGTGGCGCTGGCGATCAACGCGCTGGCCGGCGCGCTGGCCGAACACGATCCCAAGTGGGCCCGCCCGGAGGTCGCGAAGACGATCGACGCGCTGTACGACGACGTCTCCGGCAAAGGTGACTATGACCCACAACGGTTCGTCAAGCACCTCGCGGCGTTTCGGCGATCGGTGAAGTGACGAGGTCGGGGGAACAGGGTTCGTGCGTTGCGGTGCCCTACACCTGAAACGTCGCCCCGTCTTCTAAGATGGTCAGGTTCGTGACCGGAAGTTTCCCCAACTCCCGCCGGATTGCCGCGCGGTACCGCGGCTTCACGTGGTAGACGTAGACGGGGAGGTTCGGCCGTCCCAGCTTGGCGAACTCGTCGGCTAGCAGCGCAGGCGTGAGGTGTTTGGTCTGTGCGGCGAGACCTTTCAGCGCGTTGGGGAACGAGGTCTCGATCATGGCGGCCTTCAGGTCGGGTGTGGCGGCCGCCGCCTTCCAGAGGTGATCCGTCCGGTACGTATCCCCGCTGTAGAGGAGCGAGCCTCGCCGATCACGGATCAAGAAACCCGCGCACGGGACGGTGTGGTTGACGGCGAACGCGCGGACCCGGAGGTCGTCGAGTTGAATCGCCGTGCCTTCGTCGATCGCCTCGAGCCGAAAGAGCGGATGGGTCGGCGTGGGGATCTTGGTGAAGTCGGGCCAGAGGCGGTCGTTGAAGACGTGGCGTTTCAGTTCGTCGATCACCTTCTTCAGGCTGACGATCACGATCGACTGTGGCACGCCGTTCTCGATCAGATTCTCGGACAGGAGGGGGAGGCTCTTGATGTGATCCATGTGGATGTGCGACACGAGGACGTAGCGGATCTTCCGCTGCTCCGCGATCGTCAGCGCCGAGCAGACCGTGCCCGCGTCCACGAGGACCGATCGGTTGATCAGAAAGCCGGAGGTGCCGCACTCGCCCAGCTCCGCGCCGTGGCACCCCAAGACCCTCACCCTCATGCGCGCTCCTTTTTGAGTCCCGTGACCTCGTAGACCCGCACGGTCTTGGCCCGTCCCTTGACCGCCAGCTCGCCCAGATCTTTGAACGCCGCGCGGCCGATCTTCTTGGGCGCTTTGCGGCGATCCGGGTGCCGGATCAGCGCGGTCCGGGCGCGGCGTTCGTCGACCGGCACTTCGCGGGCCTCGACCAAGTGCTCGATCGCCCGGTACGTGGAGTCGGTGATGAGGATGCCCGCGTTGTGTTGTCTGGTCAGCGACTCCACGCGCGCGCCGAGATTGACGTTGTCGCCGATCAGCGTGTAGTCCATCTTCTTGCCCTCGGCGCCCATGTTGCCCACGACCATCTCGCCGGTGTTGATCCCGATCCCCGCATCCAGCGGCTCGCGCCCCTCGGCGCGCCACTTCGCCTGCAGCTCGGCGAGCCGGTGTCGCATGTGCAACGCGCAGCGGACAGCCAGCTCGGCGTGGTTGGGTTGGTCGATGGGCGCGCCCCAGAATACCATGATCGCGTCGCCCACGAACTTGTCCAGGGTCCCGTTCCAGTGGAAGATCACATCGGTCATCGCCTGGAGATATTCGTTGAGGGCGGCGACGACCTCCTCCGGCTGGTGGGCCTCGGAGAACGCCGTGAAGCCGCGCACGTCGGAGAAGAGCACCGTCAGCTCCTTACGCTGCCCGCCCAGCTTGGCCTTGTCGGGGTCGCGAACCAGCTCCGCGACCATCGTGGGGCTGATATAACTCGAAAACATCCGGCGGACCTCCAGCGCCCGGCGCTCCTCGGTCCGAAACCGCAGGACGGTGAGCGAGGTGTAGCAGAGGACGAGCGTGGCGGAGGGATAGAGGAGGTTGATCCAGAGCCCTTTGGCGTCAAAGAGATACTGCGCGAGGGCAAGATACCCCACGAGCATCACCGCAGCCGTCGTCGCGCCGCGCAGGGCCGTACCCCGTGGCACGATCAGCCACACCGCCGCGCCGAAGAGCACGATGAAGAACCCGTCGGCGAGCTTCATGGCCTCGGTCCGGATCAGGAAGCTCTTCGTCAGGATGTCGTGGACGATGGTCGCGTTCTTTTCCACGCCCGGCAGGTTGGCTGCAAGCGGCGTGATCTTGAGGTCGTATGTGCCGAGCGCGGTGGTGCCGACCAGGACGATCTTGTCGCGCAGCGCATCGGGAGGAAGCCTTCGGCCCAGCACGTCCGCGGCCGAGACCGTAGGGAACGCGCCCTCGCGTCCCACGTAGTCGATCAGCATCCGCCCGCGCTCGTCGGTGGGGATCCGGATGTCGCCCACCTCGATCGCTTCGCCCATCCAGAACTTCATCGCTTCGCGAGGAATCCCCAATGCCGCACGGGCGATCTGCAGACTGAATGAGGGATAGTACTCGTCGCCGTACTTGAGCGCGAGGTACTCCCACCGCAGCACGCCGTCGCGGTCCGGCTGGTAGTACACGCTGCCCAGCGCCGAGGCCGCTCGCGCGAGCGGCGGCAGCGGCGTGATGACCGACTCGGCCTCGATCGGGACGAAGATCTTCTCGCGGCTGACGCGCTTGACCATCCCGAACGACGAGGAGACCAGAAACTCCGGCGTCTCGACGGCGGCTGGGGTCATCGGTGTCTGATACGCGGTCGGGACGATCAGCGCCGCGGGCAGGACCACGGTGCCGGCCCGCCCGAGGGCTTCGGCGAACCGCGCATCGGCGTCGGCCTCGCGCTCGCGACGCGCGAGCACGCCCAACGCCCGAGCATCGGCTGCGCCGCCCGCGGACAAATCGGTCTTGAGTCCCTCAAGCAGCGCGCGCGATGGGGAGACCTCGGGCTCGGAAAACAGAATGTCGAACGCGATGACGCGGGGCTTGGCCTCGGCCAACGCATCAACCAACCGTGCCATCTCCACCCGCGACCACGGCCACCGTCCGACCTCGGCGAGGCTCTTTTCATCGATGGCGACGATCGCAAGCGCATCGCCAGCCCGGCGCGGGTGTAGGGCATCCCGGATCCGGAAGCGGATGTCCAGACTCTTCATTTCGAGGAGGTCGAGGGTGTTGCGGATGAACGGCGGGTTGACGAGGTCGGCGAAGAGGAACGCGAGGGTGATGAGACTACTGACGACCATCGCGAGACGCCGTGATCGGCGCTCGCGCGGAGCGTTTCGACGCGGTCGCGCGCCGCCCACGTCCTTAGCCCTTCGAACGCCGAGGTACGTGATCGCCCCGGTCCGCCCCACGCGCCCCAAGGCTTACTGGAGGTCCAGTTGATCTTGAGGGCGCAGGGGAGTCGTCGTATTAAGGTTGGCCAGCGCAGAGAAGGTCGTCGGCACCGGCGCCGCCTGATTGAAGCCGTCGAACCGGACGAACGCGAGCCCAGGGATGAACGCGATCCCAGTGAGGCTAGGGGGTTTGTTCACGCGCACTAGGGCGATCGATCCGCCTGAATTCAACGCGACGCTTTCCAGCTTCGGCAATTGCCCCAAGGAGGCGCTCGTTGCCGTGGTAAGGTCCGCATCAGTGACCTTGAAGACCTGGTTTGCGTCGGACGTGCTGCAGACTCGGGAGGCCGGGCGCACGATCCCCACGATGGCCGTGATGCCGTCGGCGGTGAGATCGACGTCCACCGACTCGGGCCAGCAGGATGAAGAGAAGCTCGCCAACGGAGCCAGGTCGAGGGATTCGGTCCACGTTGACGAAAAATTCGTGATGCGGACGATGCCGGCCTGCCACTGGGTGGCAGAGGCATCAAACGCCACACGCCCGGCGATCAAGACGGTTCCGTCCTCGCTGATCGCCAGGTCGGTTAGGCGATCAGGCGGCAGTCCCTGGGCGGGGGTTGATGCGAGTCTGGACACCAGGGTGAACGAGGGCGTGGAGGGCGTGCTCAGCAGATTATCGATGCGGTAAATCGAATATGGCGACTGCAGCAACGAAGGAATGCATGTATCAGTCGTCGGCGCCGTGATCACCGCTGCGGTATTGCCGTCCGCACTCAGGGCGACCTCCAGCGCGCATTCCTGCGAAAACCCCTTGACGGGTGGCGGCACGTCGATCGGCGTGAAGGTTGGAGACGCAGTGCCGAGTGTGGTGACCAACATGAGCGCGTTCGGCAACGGGGCGTTCCCGGCCGCGATGAGCGCGACTGAGCCATTCCGCGAGACGGCGATGTCTTGGCCGAAAACGAAGGGGCCGCTCGGGGGAGTGATTTGCAGTTGGCCCACGAGAGGAGTACTTGTATTGAAATCTCTGATCCATTCGCTGGCCGCTCCCGACGCGGAGAAGATTGCGCCGTCGGCCTCAGCCGCGGTGGTTCCGTCTACAGAAAGGGCTACTGCCGAACTGCTGCCCAAATCTGTGGGAGAAATATCAACGACACTGGTCGCTGTGGTGTCGACCTGGAGCACGAATTGGTCAAGGTTTCCGTCCCCATTCTCTCCACCCACGCCGAGGACGCGATCAAGGAGTGTGATGGGGGATGGGTTGCTCTGCTGCCCGTTGACCGCGACGACGACGTCATAAAGAGTTCCGGTGCTGGAGACCGGTAGTCCAGCGGGGATCAGTGCCACGATCTCCTTGTCGTTCCATCGTTGAACCACTGTTGCTGGGATGGTTCCCACCGTGACCAGACTATCCACGCCTGCGGCGCCGAAGCTGCTTCCCTTGATTTTGAGCGTGTCGCCGATCACGCCGTACTTTAGGCTAAGACCATTCGGGTCGATGACCGGTGGGGGAGGTAGCTGGGTGAAGGTGGCGGTTACGGCCTGAGCGGCGGTCATCGAGCCGGTCCCGATTTTGGTGACGGTGAGGGCGTATTGAATTCGGGTGAAGGTGGCGGTCACGGTCTGGGCAGCGGTCATCGGGACGACACAGGTCCCCGTGCCTGTGCAGCCGGCGCCGACCCAGCCGGCAAACGTGGAGGTGGCATCAGGTGCGGCGGTGAGCGTGACGCTGGAGCCCGCATCAAACGGGGCCGAGCAGGTCGAGCCGCAGGTGATGGTCCCGGACGCGGAGGTGACCGTTCCGCCGCCGGTCCCAGTCTTCGTGACGTCGAGGACATATTGGATCCGGGTGAACGTGGCGGTCACGGCCTGGGCAGCGTCGATCGTGACCACACAGGGCCCCGTGCCGGCACAGCCGGCGCCAGCCCAGCCGGCAAACGTGGAGGTGGCATCGGGTGCGGCGGTGAGCGTGACACTGGAGCCCGCATCAAACGGGGCCGCGCAGGTGGCACCGCAGTCGATCCCCGGCGGGGAT
>JACQCD010000122.1 GCA_016201825.1 Nitrospirota bacterium
CTGCTGTTTCTCGGCTTCCAGGTGCGTCGTCGCCTCGTGAACCTTGGTCTCCAGTTCGTGCCGGATCTGCCGAAAGACCAGTTCGAAGACGCGCCGTTGCTCGCTCTGATCCGGGACGGCGCGCCGGATGATGGTCGTCAAGGCGTCCTCCAAGCTCATCTGCTCCAGGCGAACGACGAGGCGCTCCGGCTCGCGTCCGCGCTCTTCACCATCCCCCTGGTCGCTCGTTCCGCGTGGGTCGGGCGTCTCCCCCTCGTGCAACTTGGCGTACACCGCTTCGTTGCATCGAATCAGGGTCACGCTCCGTTGTTCGAGCCACCCGCCGACTCCGCCCGCCTCGGTCACCACCTCGGGCCTCGCCCCGAGCGCCTCGCACAGCACGGCCAGGTCGTCCCTACCGACGTCTCGCCGGAATTCGACGCTGTCGAGACGGTGTTTGGCCAACAGCGCGACCAGCGACGGCTCCAGGGGCCCCAGACCGTCGATCGGCGTGCCGTTGGCGCACAACCGGTTGTCGTTCACGTGGATTGCGAGCTCGGCGACACGATCGAGCACCGTCGACAATTCGCGGTGCGCAAGATCCAGCGAGGCCCGAACCGTGGGGTGATCGAGCGAATACAGACCGGTCTGGACCAGCACCCGCCCGAAGGTCCGAATGCACACCATCAGTTCTGGAAGCGGGTCACGCGGCGTCACGGAGTCCTCCGACCCTCCCTTTCAGCCGGACGATCGCCTGGGTATGGAGCTGGCATACCCTGGATTCCGTGATCTTGAGCACCTGTCCGATCTCTTTCATCGTGAGTTCATCGGTGTAGTACAGCGACACCACCAATCGCTCCCGCTCCGGGAGGCCGTCGATCGCCGCCAGCAGCCGTGCCCGCATTTCCTTTGACACCAAGGCGCCCAGCGGGTCGACGGCATGGGGGTCGGCCACCGATTCGAGCAGATCCCGATCCTCCTCGCCCTGTACGCCAAGGTCATCGAGGCTCAACAGCGCGGTGGAGCGCGCCTCAGACAGAAATACCCCGAATTGCTCCACGTCCATGCCGAGCGCCTCCGCCATTTCCTCTTCAGACGGCGCCCGTCCCAGCCGCTTCGCGAGGGACTCGGTCGTCTTATTGAGCAGGCCGATCTTTTCCCGAACCGATCGCGGGACCCACGCCAGCGATCGGATCTCGTCCAACATCGCCCCCCGGATCCGCAATTCGGCATAGGTCTTGAACTTCGTCTCCCTGGCGGGGTCGTACTTTTCTATCGCGTCCATCAAACCGATCACACCCACCTGGACCAAGTCCTCGGTGTTCAGGGAGGGAGGAAGCCGAAAGGCCAACCGCTCCGCCAGATACCGAATGATCGGCACGAACTCCGCGATGACTCGCTCCCATTCGACGGGTCTGGCGTAGGGAAGGCTTGGTCCGTTGGACACGTGTTCCCCCTCGCTTTACGCCAGAGCCTGCCGGTCCGCGTCTCGACCCATGAACCGCCGCAGCATGAACTGAGCGCTGCCCTTCGGAAGCTCCGCGGTCGGCCACTGCCCGATGGCGCGGGCGAGGTGGACGAACGCCGCACTCGACCGCGCCCGCGGGTAGAGCTCGACGACGGCCCGCTGGCGGCCGACCGCCCTTCGGAGATAGTCGTCGTCGGGAATCGCCCCCACATAATCGATCGAAATATCCAGGAACTCGTCGGCCGCCACGCTGAGTTTTCGAAAGACCTCGCGGGCTTCGCTCTCGGTCCGGACCATATTGACCAGGAGCTTGAACCGCGTTTCACCGTGCCGTTGCGACAACACCTTCATCATCGCGTAGGCATCGGTCAGCGACGTGGGATCCGTCGACGCCACCACGACGATGTCCTGCGCCACCGTGTTGAAATACAGCACGTTCGGCGAGATGCCGGCTCCCGTGTCGATCAGCAGCACGTCCAGGTCGATGTCCCATCGATCCACCTCGGCCAGCAGCCCCAACTGCTGCTCCGACGTCAGAGCGGCCGGAGCGCCCCCCCCCGAACCCGCCGGCAGGATCTGGATTCCGCAGGGACCGGGCACCAGGATGTCGGAGAGGGTTTTATGGCCCAGGAGGACGTCCTCCAACGTATACGGATGAACGATCCCAAACAGAATGTCGAGATTGCCCAACCCCAGGTCGGCATCCAACACGACCACGCGCTGCCCCAGTCCGGACAGCGCGACCGCCAGGTTGGCCACCACGTTCGTCTTGCCGACCCCGCCCTTTCCGCTCGTCACGGCGATGACCTTCGGCGGCCGCGCCGTGATCGGCTCCGAAGCGCCGACCCACTCTCGGAGCGTTTGTGCTTGATCCATGTGCGTCCCCTCGTTGTCGTTAGTTGAGCACCAGCTCCGCCACCCGCGTCGGCGTCGCCACCTCGATGTCCTCCGGAACCCGCTGCCCCGTGGTGAGGTACGACAGCGGTTTGCCCTTCTTCTTCATCGTCGCGAATAAGGGTCCGTAGGTCTGCGTTTCGTCCATCTTCGTGAAGAGCAATCGGTCGATCGGGATCACCGAGAACCGATCGACGATGTCGTCGAGGTCCGCCTCTTTGGTGTTCGACGACAGCACGAGATGCGTTTCGACCGGGATGCCCACCTTGCCGAGGTCTTTGAGTTCGGCCACCTGGCCGGCGCTGAGATGGCTCCGGCCCGCGGTGTCGACCAGCACCAGATCCCCCTGTTTGCGGCGAGCCACCACCTCGCGCAGTTCCCCGCCCGACGTGGCCACGTCCACCGGCACGCCGATGATCTTGGCGTAGATCTTCAACTGCTCGACGGCGCCGATGCGGTAGGTGTCCAGCGTGGCAAGGGTCACTCGGCCGGTCTGGCGATAGTGGTGGGCGGCGAGTTTGGCGATCGTGGTGGTCTTGCCGACCCCCGTCGGTCCGACCAGCGCCACCACCTTGGGCCGATCGCCGGCGCACTCAAACGGACCCGAGACCTGGACCATCGTCTTGATCAGGTCCTGGAGGGAGTCCCGGACCACATCGGTCTTCCACAGGTCGTCGGGGGACAGTGTGTGTTTCATCGAGCGCAACAGGCCCACCGCCGTGTCGCGGTCAACGCCGTTTTCGAGCAGACGATCAAGGAGCGCGAGCAACGTCGAATGAAGCCCGGCGCGCTCGCTCGACTCCCGCTGCTCGACCAGCCCTCTGAGGAGCCCCTTCATTTCGGTCCAGGTTTCCTGGATGCCCGCCATCTGCTGCTTATACCCGACGGTCAACGACGCCTGGATCGCGCCGATCGATTCCCGAATCGCGCGCAACTCCTGCTGCACGTCGCCGGACTCCGGTGCCGGACGTGCGGGACCCGGGGCCTCCTTGAGGAGAGACGCGAACTCGGGGGGGTTCTCCTCGACGGAAATCGTGACGGCGGGACGATCCACCGCCGCCGTGACTTCGACCATCGGGCGACCGAATACGCCGAACACGCCTTCATCCCGTCGGACCTCTTTGGCGGACAGGATGACGGCGTCGGGTCCCAATTCCTGCTTGACCGCGCGGAGCGCGTCGGACATCTGGAACGCCTCGAACTTTTTAATCTGCATCGGCCACCTTCACGGTTTCGAATGACTGGATCCTGACCTGTGGGACTACTTCGCTCGATGAGATCACCCCCACTGCGGGCAACGCCCGTTCGAGCAATCGACGGAGATGCAGCCTGATCATGGGCGAGCAGAGCACGACCGGTTGATGCCCCTTTACGGTCATGCGTTCGACGGCCTGACGGATGCGCACGAGGATCTTTTGGCCCAGCAACGGATCCAACGCCAGGACGGATCCCTGCGCCGTCGGCTTGATCGCCGACGCGATCTGATGATCCAAGTGCGGGTCCAGCGCGATCACCGGGAGCGCGCCGTCCAGGGTTTGATACTGCCGGGTGATCGTCCGCGCCAGCGCCTGGCGGACGGCTTCCGTCAGCGGTTCGGGATCTTTGGTCGCGGCGGCGTGGTCAGCCAAGGTCTCGAGAATGGTGCGAAGATCGCGGATCGGGATGCGTTCGCGCAGCAGGTTCCCCAGCACCTTGACCACGGCGCCCAGCGGCAGCAGCATCGGCACCAGCTCCTCGACGAGTTTCGGCGCGTCCTTCCCGAGTCGATCGAGCAGCGCCTGGACCTCCTGACGGCCGACCAGTTCGTGCGCGTGGGCCCGGATGAGCTCGGTCAGATGGGTCGCGAGAACCGAGGGGATGTCGACCACGGTATACCCGGCCGCCTGGGCCCGTTCCTTCTCCGCCTCCGCCACCCACAGGGCATCCAATCCGAAGCACGGCTCCTTGGTCGGAATCCCCGGAATCGGCGCCCCCGAGTCGCCGGGATTCATCGCGAGGTGGTATCCCGGCAACAGGGCTCCTCGCGCCACCTCCATGCCCTTGATCAGGACGAGGTACTCGTTGGCTTTCAGTTTGAGATTGTCTCGGATGTGAATCGCGGGCACGACAAATCCCTGCTCAAGAGCCACCTGTCTCCGGATCGCCGTGATCCGCTTCAGCAATTCGCCGCCTTTGGCCTCGTCCACCAGTCCGATGAGCCCGTACCCGACGTTCAATTCCATCAGATCGAGCGGGACCACCCAGTCGACCTTCTCCGGGGTCGCCGAGGCCGCAACGACGGCCGCCGTCGCGGGCTCGGCGGACGGACGGTTCTTCATGGCGGAATAACCGACGAAGGCCATCCCGCCGGCCAACGCCAAAAATGAGAGATGCGGCATGCCCGGCATCAGGCCCAGCGCCAGCGCGATCGCCGCCGCCGCCAGGATCGCCCGAGGATGGACGAGGATCTGGCGCGCCACGTCCACCCCGAGATTGGAGTCCGACGCGGCGCGGGTCACCACGATGCCCGCCGCGGTCGAGATCATCAGCGCGGGAATCTGCGCCACGAGGCCTTCCCCGACGGTCAGGATCGTGTAGTTCTGGGCCGCGACGACGAAACTCATGCCGTGCTGGACGACCCCGATCGCCAGGCCGCCGAAGATGTTCACCAAGATGATGAGGATCGCCGCAATGGCGTCGCCGCGCACGAACTTGCTTGCCCCGTCCATCGCGCCGTAAAAGTCGGCCTCTTGCGCAATCGCCGTTCGCCGCTTCCGCGCTTCGTGCTCGTCGATGACGCCCGAATTCAGATCCGCGTCGATGCTCATCTGCTTGCCCGGCAGGGCGTCCAACATGAACCGCGCGGCGACTTCCGCGATCCGGCCGGCGCCCTTCGTGATCACGACGAAATTGATCACCACCAGGATCACGAAGACCACGAGACCGACGGCGTAATTGCCGCCCACCACGAAACTCCCGAACGCCTTGATCACCTCCCCCGCCGCGTCGTGCCCTTCCTTGCCGTGGAGCAAAATCAAACGGGTCGACGCCACGTTCAGCGAGAGCCGAAACAGCGTGATCAACAGCAGAATCGAGGGAAACGCGGAGAACTCCACCGGACGGATGGTGTGCATCGACACGAAGAGAATCACGAGCGAGAGGCTCAGACTCAACGCGAGCAGCAGATCGAGGAGGATCCGGGGCAAGGGGAGAATCATCAACATCACGATCCCCACCACGCCGAGACTCAGCGCCACGTCCCCGTGCTTGAGGTTGATGCCCCCGGTCACCGTCGCCGTCTTCGCCATCACCGGGGTCTCGGAGCATCAGCGGTGCTTGATGGCGGCGCTGGAGACTGCGCCGTCGTCCGGCGAATGCGGTACACGTACGCCAACACCTCGGCCACGGCCCGGTAGAACTTGGAAGGAATCACCGCGCCGACCTCCGTCGTCTTGAACAGCGCCCGCGCCAGCGGTTTGTGCTCCATCACCGGCACCCCGTGTTTCCGAGCTAACTCCCTGATCCGCTGGGCCACGAATCCGGCCCCCTTCGCCACCACTTGAGGCGCCGCCATTTGGCCTTGGCGATACATCAACGCCACGGCCAGCGACGTCGGGTTCGTGATCACCACGTCGGCTTTGGGCACGTCCGCCATCATGCGTTTCCGCGATCGCTCGCGTTGCAGGCTTCGGATCCGGGTCCGCAGGAGCGGATTCCCCTCGGTCTCTTTGAACTCGTCCTTGAGGTCTTGACGGCTCATCCGGAGCTTGCGTTCGTGCTCCCACCGCTGGTAAGCGTAGTCGCCCGCGCCCAGGACGGCGATGACGCCGCCGCTCCAAAGTCCCAAGCGAAAGAGAGCTCCACCCGCCAGAGAAAGCGCGGACGAGGGCTCAACCGTCATGCCCGTGACCAAAGACGGCAACTCGCGTCCGACCACCACGTAGGCGACAGCCGTGATCACGCCAAACTTGAAGAGCGTTTTGAGCGACACCACGGCCGACTGAACCGAAAAGAGGCGCTTGAGGCCGGCGAGCGGGCTGACGTGGGACCAGTTCGGGACGAGCGGCGTCGCCGTCCACACGAACCCCGGCTGAATCAGCAGGGAGCCGATCCCGAGCACAGCGAACCACGCCATGACCGGCGCCGTCACCGTCAGGATCGCCGACATCCCCGCCATCATCACCACGTAGACGTCGGCTTCGGTCATCGCAACGGGCGCCCTCAGCGTCAACATGGTCGCCATCAGATCCCGGGTCTTTGCCATGACCGAGGGCCCCATCACGGCGAACCCTCCGACCGCTCCCAGGATCAGGACCGCGGAGGTGACCTCCTGGCTCCGCGCGACCTGCCCCTTCTTTCGGGCGTCCTCTTGGCGCTTGGGGGTTGCCTGTTCCGATCGTTCCTGGTCGTCGTCCGCCACACCCGCCTCCGCTTACGGTGCCGCCTGGTGCATCGTTCCCATGAGGCCCGAGAGCGTGCCCCCGAGGCCTCGGGTCTGCTCCGCAAAGATCCCACCAAAGAGCGAAAGGGACGCCCCGACCACGATCAGGCCCAGCCCCATGGTGACCGGGAAGCTCATCATCAAGACGTTCATCTGAGGCACGACCCGGCCCATGATGCCGAGCGCCGCGCTCGCCAACAACATCGCCGTCACGACGGGCACCGCCACCTGGACACCCGTCACGAACATGGCGCCCGCCAGTCGCATCAGCCCTTCGATGAGATCCCTCGACGGGAAGAACGTCAACGAGGGCACCACCCGAAAGCTCTCCACCAGGGCGTAGAGCACCAGATGGTGGCCATCCACGGCGAAGAAAATGAGCATGGCCACCAACCCGTACAGTTGCCCAATCAGCGAGATCTGGCGGCTCGATGTCGGATCGAAGACGGTGGCGATGCCGAACCCCATCTGCAGTCCGGCCAGTTCGGCTCCCACGTCCACCGCGGCGAACACCAAGCGGACGGCCAAACCGATCGCGGCCCCAATCAGGGCCTCACCCACGAACCCCACGCCCAACGCCCAGGCATGCGACGAGTCCAGCCGGATCGTCACCACGGGAAGCAAGGCCAGCGCGATCGCTACCGCGAACCAGACCTTCACCAGGTTCGGGACGCCCAGGCCGCCCACGACCGGAATCGCCGCCAGCATCGCGGCCACCCGGATGAGGACCAGCACAAACTCGGTCTCGCCCTGTATCAGAACGTGGACGGCTTCCATCTCACGCGGCTCGCGCCTTCTCCTACCTCACGTACATCGGAATATTGCTCAGCAGCGACGTCGTAAATCCCACCATGAGCGAGATCATCCAGGGTAAGAACACCACGAACGCCAGCGAGACGGCGAGGATCTTGGGGAGAAACGTCAGGGTCGACTCGTTGATCTGGGTGACCGCCTGGAGCACGCTGACCACCAACCCCACCACGACGCTGAACACGAGGGCCGGCGCGGCCAGCAACAGGACCATCTCGATCGTGCGTTGTCCCATCTCGACTACGAACTCAGTCGTCATCTCAGCTCGATCCCGGAGCCTGTCCATGAAGGGCCATCTGCGGCGTTGTCGCTGCGCTTCCGGTCCTCACGTACGACCCAGTACGCTGCGGTCCGGTTCTCGCTCCGCCTTGCATCTGACCCTTCATGGACAGGCTCTTAGACAAAGCTTTTTACCAAGGAGCCGACGACCAGATACCAGCCGTCGGCCAGGACGAACAGAATCAATTTGAACGGGAGCGACACCATCGCCGGCGGCAGCATCATCATCCCCATCGACATCAGCACGCTGGCCACGACCAGATCGATCACGAGGAACGGCAGATAGATCAGAAAGCCGATCTGAAACGCGGTGCGGAGCTCGCTGATCATGAACGCTGGGATGACCACCTGGGTCGGAATCTCCGAGGCTTCTTTGGGCGGCGGGAGCTTGGCAATGTCGACGAAGAGCGCGAGGTCTTTCTCCCGGACCTGCCGGAGCATGAACTCCCTGATCGGGGTCGCGGCGCGCTCAAAAGCCTGGGGCTGCGTCATCTTCTGGGCGAGGTACGGCTGCAGCGCCTCGGCGTTCACCCGTTCCCAGACCGGTGACATGATGAAGAACGTCAGAAACAGCGCGAGGCCGATCAGCACCTGGTTCGGGGGCGTTTGCAGCGTCCCCATCGCCTGGCGGAGGAAGGCCAACACCACGACGACGCGGATGAACGAGGTCATCATGATCAGGATCGCGGGCGCGACCGAGAGCACGGTCAGCAGCAGAACGATTTGGAGCACGACGGACATCCCGCCCGGGTCGCCGTTCCCGAGGTCGATCGTCACGGAGGGCGCGTTCCCCCCCTGGGCCCCCGCGACCACCTCCGGCGTGCCGGCCGCCAGGATCACGGTCAGCACGGCGAGCGCCATAAGGCGGCGCGTCGCACCGCACGCAGTCATGTCGGCGGCTCCCCGGTCGACATCGGGGTCAAGCCGGGCGGAAGCGCCGACCGTTCGAGGCGCGTGAGGAGTGAGATATGGGTGGGAGTCACGCCCACCACCAGGTAGGTTTCGCCTATCGCCACGAGGGTGATCTGCTTTTTCGCGCCCACCGGCAACGTCGCCAGCACGTGAAGCGGCGAACGCCCCCCCCACAATCCGATTCGGGATCCCAGGTATCGCTTCGCGAGATACGCGGTGAGCGCCATCAGCCCAAGCACCAGCGCCAAGGCGCCGGCCATTTTCACGAGGCTCCACCAGGGGTCCACGGTCATCCTTTCTGAAGTTGCTGGAGGCGTTCGGTGGGGCTGACGATGTCGGTGAGACGAATGCCGAACCGTTCGTTCACGACGACGACCTCCCCTCGCGCCACCAGCTTGTCGCCGATCAACACGTCCATCGGCTCGCCGGCCATTTTTTCCAGTTCGATGATCGAACCCTGCCCGAGCTGCAGGAGATCCCGGATGACCATTCTGGCGCCGCCGAGTTGTACGCTGACCTTCAGCGGCACGTCCAGGAGGAAATCGAGATTGCCCGGCTGAGCGGTTGCCGGCTGCGGCTGCAAGGGTGCGAACGTCGCCGGCTTTGGGGCGCCCCCGGCGCGCGCTGCTCCGGCCGCTCCGCCATGGGCCTGAATCGGCACCACCTTGGGATCCGGTTCCGGTTGATCGGCCTTGGCGGCCGCGCTCCCTCCCTCATTCGCCATAACCCACCTCCTCCGGAGATCTAATGACGCCGCTGATCTGAAACGCCGGTTTTCCGCGATGCATTCCCGGTTTCCCGAAAAACTTCGGCCGCCCCTCTACCTTCAGTTCGAGGTCGTCGTTCACCCTGTTGTCCAGCACGATGACATCGCCGACCGCGAGGCGGCTGACCTCGTTGACGTTGAGGACCGTGGCGCCCAACTCGGCCGTGACCACCGCTGAGCAGTGCTGGAGTTGGGACCGGAAGCGCGTCGTCCACTGTCGATCGACGTCGAGCTGGTCGCTCTGAAAGCCGCTGTACAGTTTGTCGCGGATGGGCTCGATCGTCGGATAGGGCAGGCACAGAAAGATCTCCCGGCTCGCGGTCTTCCCGGCGCCTTCGATCTCCAGGCGGAAGGTGATCGTCAGCACGACTTCGGTGGGAACCACCACCATGGCGAACTGCGGATTGATCTCGGACCGGGCGAACACAATGCGGACGGGATGGAGCGGCGTCCAGGCCTTCTGAAGGTCGACCAGCATCAGGTCGAGCACCTTACTGATGAAGCGCTGCTGGATCGGCGTGAAATCCCTCCCCTCGGTCTTGACGTGCGTCTGGCCGGTCCCGCCGAAAAAGTGATCGATGAGGAGGTACACCATCGTGGCATCGATCACGATCAGCGCGTGCCCCCTGAGCGGTTCGAACTTCACGAGATTGATGCTGCTCGGCAAGGGAATCTTCTTCATGAACTCGCCGAACTTCGTCGCCTGAATCGACACCGCCGCAAACTCGATGGTCCGTCGGAGCATCGCCGAGAGCGAGACCTGAAACAGGCGCGTGAACCGCTCGTTGACGATCTCGAGACTCGGCATCCGTCCACGGATGATGCGTTCCTGGCTGGTCAGGTCGTAGTTGTGAACCCCATCCGCCGAGGCCGACACCGCTTCGGTGTCGACCTCTCCCGACGCGACGCCTTTGAGGAGCGCGTCGACCTCCGCCTGTGAGAGAACCTTCTCCGCCATGGGCTACTGCGCCACGAAGTCGGTGAAGTACGCGGCGGTGACCACCGTCGCGCCGAGAACCGTATTCACCCGCTGAAGGATTTCCTCCCGCAAATCCATTTTGCCCTCCACAGTGCGCAGTTCCTCGTAGGTCTTGCTGCTCAGCAGAAGCAGGAGGCTGTCACGCACCTGGGGCAGCCGACCGGTGATGGTGTCGGCAACGCTTCCGTCGGCGAGCTGCAGCTTGATGCTGACCTTCAAGTAGCGGATCTCCGGCGTGTCCGCGAGGTTGACGACGAAGGGGTCTAAGTCAAAAATCACCCCGGCTTTCTGCCCCTCCTTCGGCGTCTCGGCGGCCCCGTGAGCCTTCTTGGCCGGGGCCGGGTCGGCGTGCCCTTCGGCGGCGGCCTTCTCCTCCGCGGGTTCGCCCTTCTTCAAGAAGAAGAAGCCCCCGACTCCGCCGAGCACGGCGAGGGCCGCGACGCTGATCGCGATCCACATCACGAGGGACCGTCGTTTCTTGGGCGGCTCCGCCTTACCCGCCGATTCCTCCTTCGACTTGTCGTCCTCAGCCATCATCCCCCCTTCCCCGCAAAGCGGGCTGCGCAACGCAGGCGCGCGTTCCCGCGCCGAGGCTGCGAGATGCTCTTGACCTTGACCTTGACCTTGACCTTGACCTTGACCTTGACCCCTCAACCCCGCAATGCGGGCTGCGCGACGCCTCTCGGCTTACCGTTTCAAATTGACCAGCTCCTGCAGGATCTCATCGGTCGTCGTGATCACACGCGAGTTTGCCTGAAATCCTCGTTGGTATTCGATCATCTTGACGAACTCGTGGGCCAGATCGACATTGGACAGCTCGATGGAATCCGAGAGGATTTTGCCCATCCCGGCGGAATTGGCCACGCCGACGATGGGTTGACCCGAGTCCGCCGAAGACCCGAACAGGTTTGCACCGAACGGCGTGAGCCCCTGGGTGTCGTTGAACCGGGAGAGCACGACCTGGCCGAGGGTCCGGTTCTTCCCGTTGGTGAAGAGACCGGTAATCACGCCGTCGGAGTTGATCGACACGTTCTGGAGCGATCCCGACCCGTAGCCGTCTTGGGTCTGCTGCAACAACGCCGACGTCGAGCCGAATTGGGTCACCCCGTCCAACCCCGTCCCGGCGTCGGTCGTGATGCTCGCGCCGAAATCAAGACCGATGACCTGTCCCTGGGTGGCCCCACCGGTGAAATTAAACCCGCCGCTGGCCAACGGATAGGTGACCGCGCTTTCGGTGTTGAGCGCGCCGTCGGTCGTGAACGTCAGCGTCCCCTGGGCCTGCACCTCAGTGGCGCCGCTCGTGGAGTCGTTCTTGTCGACGACGACATCATATTGCCAGGTGTTACCCGTCGCCGCCTGGGCGCTCTTCCTGAAATACGCGGTAACCAAATGCCCGTTCCCCAGCGAGTCGTAGACGGTGAGGCTGGTCGAGAAGTTCGAGGTCCCGGCGGGGTTGGCCACGCTGAACGCCGCCGGAATCGTCACGCGCGAGTCGAGGTTCGCGATCAGATCGACCTGGGTCGTGGCCAGCGGGGGAGAGACCGTCGAGGCGAGATTGATGTCGCCGACCTGTCCGGTCAAGGTCCCCGCCGCGTTGGCCTTGATCCCTTGAAGCGTCAAGCCATCCGGGTTCTTCACCAAGCCGTTTTGGTCGATGTGGAAGAGCCCGGCCCGGCTGTAGTACTCACCTCCGGCCGCATTCCTGACCACGAAGAAGCCGGTACCGTCCACGGCCATGTCCAGCGCGTTACCGGTCGTCTCGAACGATCCCTGCAAAAACTGGGTCCGGATGTCGTTGACGTAGACCCCGCGGCCGATTTGCGACCCGGCGGACGCGCCACCCAGGCTCTGCCCGATGATGTTGGCGAACGAGGCCTGGCTGTCTTTGTAGCCGATCGTGTTCAGATTCGCGATGTTGTTGCTTACCACGGACAGCCCGGTGCCGAACGCATTGAGCCCGCTCACCCCCGAAAACAACGACGTCAGAATCGCCATGTCTGTTCTCCCCTCTCAACGTGCTGAACCCGCACCGCGCCACCCGCGTCAATCACAACGTTCGCCTCACATCCCGACATCCCGCTCACGGAGCGATCCCCACCACGTCGGAGGCCGCCACCCGCTCGCCGTTGACGGTCAACGAGACCGCCCCGCCCTCGGTGGATACCCCGGTCACGCGCCCGACGGTGAAGGTGGTGCTGGTGACCGGGTCGCCCGCAGTGTCCACGGCCGAAACCTGATAGGTATATTGCCCGTTCGGAAGGAGACGGCCCTGATTGTCGCGCCCATCCCACGCGGCTTCATGTGCGCCCGCCGCCTGAGCTCCGGCATCGATGAATCGCACCGTCGTGCCGGTGGCATCCGTGACCCGAATGCCAACCCTGGCGTTACCTGCGACGCGGTACTGGAGCGTCATGGGCCGCTCCGAACCGAGCGACAGCCCCCCCCCGGACACCTGCACCTCGCGGCCCAGCAATCCGGCGGCGCCATAGGTGTTCAGCGACGCCAGGTACTGAAGCGATGAGTCCATCCGGTTCTTTAAGTCGGTCGTTTGTTCCAATTGGCTGAATTGCGCCAACTGCGTCACAAACTGCACGTTGTCCATCGGCTTCAGGGGATCCTGGTATTGCAGTTGGGTCGTCAACAGGCGCAAGAAGGCCTGCTCCCCGAGGGCCTTGACGCCAGATGCCTGTGTTCCAGTAGATGCCTGTACTCCAGTCGTTGACATCGCCCTTCCTTTCTGCGCAACGCAGGCGCGCGTTCCCGCGCCGAGGCCGCGAGATGAATGCGCTGTTTCGCCTTAGATATAGACGTTGACCACGTTCAGTGCTCCGCCTTCGCTTACATGCCGGAACGGGGAAACCGAGGACGTTGACCGCACGACCGGCCCATGCTCCGGCGGTCCGGCCCACGGCCTCGATTGTCCGCCCCGGTCCCAGGACTGTCCCGACGACCGCTGTTCAGGATCGCCCACGTTGACGGAGAACCGATCGACGCTGAACCCATGGTCGGCCAGCGCCTGCCGAAGCTGTCCCTGATGATGATCGAGCAACTCTCTCATGATGGGATGGGTGGTGGTGATGTCCGCCGTGACGCCGCGCTCGTGCACGGAGATGTCGAGTCGGACCGCACCGAGTGAGTCCGGTTCCACGTGCACCGTCCACGAGTGACTTCCTGCGCTTCGAAGAAAACCGCACTGCTCCGTGACACGCTGTGCAAGATTCTGGATCAAGGACTCCTTCGGGACCCGCGGTTCCTGAACCGGCCCGTCTCCGGAGACCTGGTCGAATCCAACGACAGGGGCTTGATCGAGCGGATCCCCCCTCTCAATCACCATCCCGTTGGCCGTGTCCCGAAGATGGTCGCCTTCGGCCGGCCGGTCGTTGTCCCCCCTGATCGCGGTGCCGGGGTCAGCCGCGGCCACGGTCCGAACAGCGGAGCCAGCCGAGAGCGCGACACCATGGAGTGAAGTGTCGGAGTCTTTCTCCGTATCTCCTTGGGAGAGAGGGGCATGCACTCCGCCGGCGCGCGCCAAATCCCCGGACCCCGATTTGTCCACCGTCTTGGAACTGCCGGACGACAAGATCTGGATACCGTCACTTTGTTGCGCGTCGTTCCCTAAGACCAATTGAGGATCAGCCACCGGGGTCGATCCCCATGATTTACTCTGCTGCGTGTCGCTCCCTGAGACTGATTTAGGGTCGGCCAACGGGGTGGATCCCAATGATTCACTGGATGCAGTGGATTGAACCCCCTCAGACTCAGAGACGCGGTCCGTGGCCGAGCCCCCCTGACCAGTATCCTTCGTTCCGCAGGCGTTCTCTTGACATCCCGGTCCCGCGCCCGCGACTGAAGACATCCCAGCGTTGCCGCTTGAACATCCTGAAACTGGGGTCGCCGACTGGTCGGTCGCCAGTCCATCGCCATCCGGTTTCGCGCGCTTTGGCTCTTCAACGGAAGCGTGGTGCCGTTCGGCCTCTCTGTCGTGGCGGTGCTCAGGCCCATTGGGGCGTACTGTCATCTGTTCTTCGCGGACCTGCATCCACGTCGAATCGAACGCAGCCCCCGTGTGGCTCGAAATTTCAAATGGTCCGTGGTGTGCCCGAGCCGTCGAGGGACGCTCTGGGCCATATGCCGTGCTCATTGCAGATCGATCAATCATGCGATACATCCCTCATGCGGCTTCTCACCCGCCCCGCACTGTTGGAGCAAGGGCGTCTTTAGCAAGACACGTACCACCGTTGGATGGAGCCTACCGAGGTCTTCGCCTGCCACCACTCCCTGGTCTCGAACGAGTGCATCCTATTTTAAGAGGCTGTTCTTGCCTACCACGACGGAAAATTTTTCCTGGAGCTCTCGCTCTTTTTGGGACAGCGTTCGACAGCGCCCCTCGAACCAGGGGAAATTTTGACGTGACTCGTCAATACGTTGGCGGTCTATACCGAACGGTGTCAACAAGCGCCACAGCCGTTGGAGGTCTATCCCGATTTAACGGTGTCAACGAGCGCCCCAGCCGTCTCCGCAACCGTCTCCAGTGAAGAACCAGGGAGATTTTTCTCCCCACGGATGTGGCATCGCTTTTGCTTTATGAGCGCAGAGACTGTTCGCGAGAAAACGCCGGATGCAACACACGCTCTTCATTGGACTCGCTGTGGGGATGATCGTAGAATTGATGGCGGCATCACCCGCGGCCGCCGTGATCGACCATCGTCTCCTCCCTCTGTTCCCGAGGGGCGCATCCCGAGACGATACGGCGGTGTTCCAACCGATTCTGGACGCGTACGAGGGACAGCACTGGGACGACGCGATCGAGGAGACCCTGCGGATTCGAGCCGAGCTCCAGCTCGGTCCGCTCGACGAAACCGCCGCGTTTCTCCTGGGCGATCTGTACGCCGCGCGCGCGAACCACCGCGAGACCGCCGACCTCCGCCGCGCGCTACAGGCGTTCGAAGATGCTCGGCTTCGCTACCCCCACACCGAAAACGCCGTCAGGGCACTGTGGCGAATCGGACAGACCTATAGCGCTCTGGGGTTTTCACACGAAGCCGTGGGGAGCTTCAAACGCGTGGTGGCCCGCCACGCGGAGAGTCCCTATGCCGCGTATGCCCAGCTCGATCTGGCCGAGCTGTATCGCGGTTGGGAACTCTGGACGGAGGCCGATGGTGCCTACCGGGCGCTCCGATCGCTTCCGCTGACCCCGGCCGACCAGATTCACGCCAGGCTGGGATCCGCGGACGTGGTGGCGCGGTTGGGGCGTTATGAAGAAGCGTATCAGATGTACCGCGAGGCCGAGGCCCATGCACGGGAGGATGCCCGGGCTCTGTTTCGCTACGCCGAAACGGCATATCACACCGGGCGATACGGCGATGCCCGCGACCTGTTCCTCTCCTTCTTCAACATCTATTCGCGCGATCCCCTGGCCCCGGTGGCCTACGCTTACGTGGGCGACACCCTCCGCATCGAAGGCAAAACGCGGAACGCGGAACTCACGTATGACGACATCCTTGCGAAACCCGCTGAGTCGCTGGGAGGAACACTGGCCCTCCTGATGGCGGCGATGGGCAAGCGGCTGCTGCATGGGTGCGCCCCCATCCCCTCCGGATTCGATGACGCCCCCTGTCGCGTCGAGGCCACCCCGACTCAGGATCCCCGACCGTTGGCGCACGAGCTCGCGGCGCAAGCGCGAACCCTGATTCGGGATCGACCGACCGACCCGACCCTGCGTCGTCTCGTCTTCGACGCCGCGACGTTCCTCCGGGGCCACGGCCTCTTCGACATCGCGCTGGAACTCCACCACGAGATCGTCGCGATCCTGCCCCCCTCACCGATCCGCAACCGCTTGAGCGCCGTCCTGCACGAGACGGCGGGCAGCGCCGTGCTGAGCTATGCGGAGGCGCGGGACGATCTGAGTGTGATCCGGTTCTTCTACGGCTCCCGGTCCGCATTCACCCCTTCCATGCTGAACGGGCCGCTCGGCTTGACCATCGCCGACAGCCACGCCCGTCTCGGGTTGCTCGCCCAGACGATCGAGTTGTCGAGCCCGATCGCCGCAAACCGGACTCACCCCAAGGCGGAGGATGCGCTCTTCCTGCTCGCCGACGCCTTCCGTCGGCGCGGTGATCTGGAAAAGGCCCGACAGCGGTTCGAGCAGTTCCTCACCCGCTATCCCGCAAGCCGCCGGGCTCCGGAGGCGCTCGCCTATCTTGCCGACGTCCTGGATCGGCAGGGCCGCACCCAAGACGCGACGGCACGCTATCGGACGTGGCTGGACCGCTATCCCCATCACCAGGACGCGGAGGCGATCACGCTCCGCTTGACTCGCGCCTTAGGGGACGCTTCGTACGCCGCAGGTCGCTATGCGGAGGCCATCCGCCACTATCGGGCGGCCTTGGCCGCCTCCTCCACCAACGAGGCCGAACGGGGTTGGTTCCAGCTCCAATTAGGGAGGAGTTACCGGGCGATCGGCGAGCGGGACCAAAGCCTTGCCCTGTTCAAACTGGTCGCGGGCGGAACCACCGACACGCTGGTCGCGCGATTCGCCGCGCTCCACGTTGAAGACCTCGAACTCCAGAAATGACCGGCAAGATACCTCGATATCAGGTTCGGACCTCTGCTCGCCCCCACACCATCCAAGACCTCTCGGAGAACGCACGATGACCAGCACCCTCCAGCGACCGATTTTGATCGTCGACGATGATCCCGGGATGCGCGCCACGCTGACCCTGTCGCTACGACAGATGGGCCACGCCGTGGTGGCCGCCGCGAACGGCGAAGAGGCGCTTGCGCAGATCGAGCAGTGCCCTGTCGGCGCGGTCGTGACCGACATGACGATGCCCGGTATGAGCGGCATGGACCTCTTCCGGACTATCAAACAGCGGAGGCCGGGGATTCCCGTCATCTTCATCTCCGCATTCGGTTCCATCGAAGTCGCGGTGGACGCGATGAAGGCGGGGGGATTCGACTATCTCGCCAAGCCGTTCTCACCGGAGGCGCTCACGTGCGTCGTCTGTCGGGCGCTCCAGACCGGGACACCCCTCGAGTGCGCTCTCCCTGCAGCCGGCACCGGCGCCATCCTGACTCGGGACCCGGGCATGCTGAAGATGCTCAAGATGGCCCAGACCGTGGCGGCCAGCCAAGCCACGATCTTGATCGAAGGCGAAAGCGGGACCGGAAAGGAATTGCTGGCGCGATTCATTTACGAACGTAGCCCTCGCGCCCATCGGCCGTTCATCGCCATCAATTGCGCCGCCGTCCCGGAAGGCCTGATGGAAAGCGAGCTCTTCGGCTACGAGAAGGGCGCCTTCACGGGAGCGGTGGCCAAGAAGCCGGGACGGTTCGAACTCGCGCACACCGGCACGCTACTCCTCGACGAGATCGGTGAATTACCCCTCTCCCTCCAGGCCAAGTTGCTCCGTGTGCTCCAGGAACGCGAAGTCGATGTCTTGGGTGGACGCAAACCGGTGGCGCTCGACGTCAGGGTCATCGCCAGCACGAACCGCTCCCTGTGGGACGAGGTCAAGGCCGGCCGGTTCCGGGAGGATCTGTACTATCGCCTCAATGTTTTTCCCCTCCGACTGCCGCCCTTGAGACACCGCCCGTGCGACATTCCGCTGCTGGTCGAGCACTTCATCCAGCAGGGGGCCGTCGAGCACCGGCAACCCGCGTTGACGGTGACGCCCGATGCCATGGCGATCCTCATGGGACGCGAATGGCGTGGGAACATCCGCGAATTGCAGAACGTGGTGGAGCGCGCCGTGCTCCTCGCGGAACACGGCACCATCACCGCGGACCATCTGCTCGTCCCCGACCGTGTCAACGCCAGGCCGCTCTCCGCGTTTTCCACCGGGACCACGGTGTGGGAGGCCGAGCGCAGCCTGATTGTGGAAACGTTGGAGCGGGTCGGCGGTAACCGCACCCATGCGGCGAGAATCCTCGGCATTAGCATCAGGACGCTGCGGAACAAGCTGCGACTGTACCGTGGTCTTGCTCCCTCGGACGACGCCTTCAGACACGACGCGCTCCTGCCCGATGCCGCGGGCGAAACCGCCGATGCGGACCAGCTCTGGTTGCCACGGGTGGTGGGAGGATAACGATGCCGCTCCGCATGTTTGATCAGACCCTCGGCCTGCTGGAACGACTCCTGGACGCCCGTGGAGCGCGGCATCAGGCCATCGCAGCCAATTTGGCCAACCAGGATACTCCGGGGTATCAGGCAGTGGACGTCTCCTTTCAGGAGACATTGAACTCCGCATCGGGTTCGTCGCTCGCTCCGGTGACCACCCACGCCGCGCACCTCTCCACCGAAGGCCCGTCGGAGGGAGTGGGCGTGGTGACGCACACGTCGTCTGGTCGATCGAACCGGCTCGACGGGAATACCGTCAACGTGGAGCATGAGATGGCCAAGTTGGCCGAAAATACGCTGCTCTACCAAGCCGGCACAGAATTGCTCTCCGCGAAATTTCGGATGCTCAAAAACGCCATCATGGAAGGGAGATAACCCATGGGCTTAGATTCCGCGTTTGCCGTCTCGGCATCGGGCCTCGATGCCCAGCGGGCCCGACTAGCCGTCATTTCAAGTAATCTGGCCAATGTCCAATCCACCCGCACCCCGGAGGGGGGACCCTATCGGCGGCGTGACATCGTATTGACCGCCGCTCCGCAGGGGGAGCCGTTCGACGATGCGATGGCGTCCCAACTGGGGGATCTCGACCGCGGGGTGGAGGTCTCGGCGGTGGTGCTGGATCAACGGCCGTTTAAGACGCTCTACGACCCGAGCCATCCGGACGCCGACCAAGACGGCTACGTCCAGTACCCGAACATCAACCCGATGGAGGAAATGGTCAACATGATGTCCGCGCTTCGTTCGTACGAGGCCAACGTGACCGCCGTTAATGCAACCAAGACGATGGCGATGAAGGCGTTGGAGATCGGCAGATAACCACGTAGGAGCCCGTCCATGAATGGCCATCTGCTGCGTTGTCAGTCGGCCTTGCGTGCTCACGTACGAACCAGTACGCTCCGCGCGCAAGTCCTCCTTCCGCCTTGCATCTGGCCACTCCTGAACGGGCTCATCTACTCGAAAAAGGAGGGAAGACGATGGCTGTTTCTCCGATCGGTCCCCAGCTCACCAGCCCCCACGCCTCGCCGGCGCCGCGCTCATCGCCCGAGGGAGCGACCTTTGGCGCCTCCCTGACGGCGTCGCTCGACCAGGTCGATCAGAGTTTGCGCGCGGCGGACCAAGCGATCGCGGCCCTGGCAACCGGTAAAGCCGACCATCTCCATCAGACGATGATCGCCGTCGAAAAGGCCAACCTGAGCTTTGAGTTGATGCTGCAGATCCGCAACAAGGTCGTGGCGGCCTACGACGAAATCAGCCGGATGCAGATGTGAGCGGACTCCCCTCGCCGCGGCGTGAGGTCGCGTGATGCCCGAGTATCTGTCGCAACTCAATCAGGGGTTCGCGAACATGAGCATGGGCCGCAAGGTCTTTCTGCTCGTCACGCTGGCGACCTCCCTGGCCGGGCTGAGCGTCCTCTGGCTCTGGCTCCAGAGACCGGATCTCCAAGTCCTCTACAGCAACCTCTCCACCGATGATGCGGGAGCGGTCGTCGCGAAGCTGAGAGAAAGCCGCGTGCCGTTCGAGTTGTCCGCCGACGGCTCGGCCGTGTTCGTCCCCGCAACGCAGGTTCACGAGACGCGGTTACAACTGGCCACCCAAGGGCTGCCCCAAGGCGGTGGCGTCGGATTCGAACTCTTCGACCGCACGACCCTCGGCACCACCGAGTTTGTCCAGAAATTGAACTATCGTCGCGCGTTGCAAGGGGAACTGGCCCGGACGATCGGCCAGTTCGCCGAGATCGCTTCAGCGCGGGTCCACCTGGTGGTCCCCGATCGCGGCCTCTTTGCCGATCATCGGGAGCCGTCGCGCGCGTCGGTGGTGGTCAATCTTCGCCCCGGCAAACAGCTCTCCGCCGGACAGGTTCAGGGCATCATCCACCTGGTCGCCAGCAGCGTCGAGGGATTGACCCCGAACGCCGTGACCGTCGTGGACAACCATGGCCAGATCTTGTCACAGTCGTCGGACGGATCGGCACCGAGCGAACTCCCCCAAGACCAGCTTGATTATCAACGCCACTTCGAGAAGGCGCTCGAGACCAACATCCAAACGATGCTCGAACGGGTGGTGGGCGCCGGGAAGGCGGTGGTCCGGGTCTCCAGCGTCCTCGATCTTCGGCAGGTGGAGTCGACCGAGGAAAAATACGATCCGGATACCCAGGTCGTTCGAAGCGAGCAACGAACGCAGGAAAACCGGAGCGATTCGTCAGAGTCCGCCGCGCCGTCGGGCATCCCGGGCGTGCTGTCGAACGTCCCCCCCGGTTCCAAGGGCGCGCCGTCAAGCGGTCCGGCGAACCAGAACGCCTCCTCAAAAAAGAACGAGGTCATCAACTACGAGATCAGCAAGACCGTCAGCCGCATCATCGAGCCGGTCGGCACCGTCAAACAGCTCTCGGTCGCGGTCCTGGTCGACGGCACCTACGAAACGGCCAAGGGCGAAGGAGCGGACGCGAAGCGCAAGTACATCCCCCGAACCGACGAAGAGCTGGCCAAGCTCGGCGAGTTGGTGAAGAAGGCCATGGGATATTCCGACGCGCGTCAGGATCAGGTTCAAGTGCTCAACGTGCCCTTCGAGACCGACTCCCTCTCCGATGGCGGCGAAGCGCCGGCCTCCCCGTCCTCCGCGCTGACCCAGTGGGCTCCCTACGCCCGCTACGGGACCGGGCTGGTGCTGGCGCTCATCGTCGTCCTGTTCGTGGTGCGACCGATCCTCGCGATGCTCCTGGCGGCGCCGAGCGCACCTCGGGGGCTCGCGCCGCTTCAGATTCAAGATGGCGGCGAGGGACCGCGGCAGGTCGCGCCCGCCCGGCGAGATGACGCCCTCTTACTGGCCAAGCAAAATCCCCAGGCGGCCGCTCTCGTGGTGAAAAAGTGGATGAAGGAATCCTAGACGGCATGGCCGTCTAAGACCCACCCATGGCTCGAAAACTTAGCGGCCCCGACAAGACGGCGATCTTTCTGATGACCCTCGGTGAAGACATGGCCGCGGAGGTCATGAAGAATCTCGACCCCAAAGACATCAGAAAGATCGGCGGGATGATCGCCCAACTGTCCGACGTCCCCGAAGAAGACGTGACGGTCGTGCTGCAGGAGTTTTCCGAACAGGCGGCGAAGGGACTGGGCTTAAGCATGGAGGGGAAAGACTACATCCACAACGTCTTGAACAAGGCGCTGGGGAAAGACAAAGCCACGCGCGTCCTCGAAACGCTCAGCGCCTCGGAAGACGGGGGCTTGGAGGCGCTGAAGTGGATGGACGCCAAGGCCATCGCCAACCTCATACGCGGCGAGCATCCGCAAACCGTCGCCCTGATCCTCACCCATCTCGATCCCGACCAAAGCGGCCAGGTCGTCCGTCATCTGCCGCCCGCCATGCGCAGCGACGCGATGCTGCGGATGGCGACGCTGGAAGAGATCCCGCCCGGCATCATGAAAGAGGTGAGCGAGGTCCTGCAACACGAGCTGAACCGCGTCGGAACGACCTCGGTCATGAAGGTCGGCGGGGTCAAGTTCGTCGCGGACATTCTCAACCGATTGGACCACTCGTCGGAGGAAGCGGTGTTGGCCTCGATCTCGCAAAGCCAGCCGGAGTTGGCCGAGCAAATCCGCCAGATGATGTTCGTCTTCGAAGATCTGGCCACGCTTGACGACCGAGCCATGCAGCAGATCCTCAAGGACATCCCCAAGGAACAATTGGGGGTCGCTCTCAAAGCCGCGAAGGAAACCGTCAAAGACAAGATCTTCAAGAATATGTCCAGCCGCGCCGTCGAGATCCTCAAGGAGGATATGGAGGCCAAGGGACCGGTGAAACTCAGCGAGGTCGAGAAAGCTCAGCAGGGTATCCTGAAGGTCGCCCAGAAATTGGCCGAGGAAGGCAAGATCGTGATCGGAGGCAAAGGTGACGCAGACGTCATGGTCTAAAGTCGTCAAGCCGGACCCTGCCTCGGGTCCGGCGGTCGAACCGTACGACTTACGCGAGGTCTCGGGATCGGGCGCCGAGCGGCGCGTCCCACCCGAGCGCATCGGGGACGGTCTCTCCGCGATCGAGCGCGACGCGTATGAACGGGGGTTCGCGTCGGGACAACGAGCGGGCCAAGAGTTCGGGCTGATGGAAATCGACGCCACGCGGCGGATCCTGACCGCGCTCACCGAGGAACTCTCCTCGTTGAAGAACGAGCTGCTGACGACCTACGAACACGATCTGATCACCATCGTGTTCGCCGTCGCCGGCAAGGTGCTGGGTGAGGAATTGCCGCGCCATCCCGAGACGGCCGTCGCGTACGTCCGCGAGGCCATCGCCAAACTCGGCCGATCCGGCGGCATCGTCATCAAGGTCCATCCCGGCGATCTCGAGCGCCTGGCGCTCGAATCCGCGACCTTCGTTCAACAGGCCGAGCAGGAGGCCTGGCTGCGATTCGAGGCCGATGCGCGTCTCGCTCCGGGAGAATGTATCGCCGAAAGCCCCCAGCGGACGATCGATGCGCGGATCCCGAGCCAACTGGCCGCGATGGAGCGGGAGCTGCGCCGCACGGGAGGCCGCCCATGACCCTGTCCATCAGCCATCTCCTCGACGCCATCGAGCGCGCCGACCCTCGGCCCGCGCACGGCCGGATCTCCCGCGCGGTCGGGCTCGTGCTCGAGGGACACGCCCCGATCTCCACCATCGGCGAAGTCTGCGAGATCACCTCGCCGGAACGCGGCGCGTCCCTCCTGGCGGAGGTGGTCGGGTTTCGAGACGACAAAATCCTCCTGATGCCGCTCGGCGATCTAACGGGGATCGGCCCCGGCAGCCACATCACGGGCACGGGCGCGCCGGCCGCCGTCTCCGTGGGACACGACCTGTTGGGACGAGTGCTCGACGGACTCGGCCGCCCGCTCGATGGGGGCCCGCCGATCGACGCACGGACGGCCTATCCCCTCTATGCCCCTCCGCCCAACCCCTTGCGGCGTCGACGGATCGTGGAACCCCTCGATCTCGGCATCCGCGCGATCAACGGGTTGTTGACCTGCGGCAAAGGGCAGCGTGTGGGGATCTTCGCCGGCAGCGGGGTCGGGAAAAGCGTCCTGTTGGGCATGATCGCGCGGTACACCGCCGCCGACGTCACCGTCATCGCGCTCATCGGCGAACGCGGACGGGAAGTCAAGGATTTCGTGGACAAGAATCTGGGGACGGAGGGGTTGGGCCGATCGGTGGTCGTCGTGGCCACCTCCGACCAACCCCCGCTCGTTCGGGTGCGCGGGGCCTTCACCGCAATGGCGATCGCCGAGTCGTTCCGCGACCAGGGGCTCCACGTCCTGCTGATGATGGATTCCCTCACCCGCTTGGCCCACGCGCAGCGCGAAATCGGCCTGGCCGTCGGGGAGCCTCCCGCGACCAAGGGCTATACGCCATCGGTGTTCTCGCTGCTTCCGAAATTCTTGGAGCGAGCGGGCACGTCGGCGGGGTCCGGGACCATCACGGGGCTCTTCACCGTGCTGGTGGAGGGCGACGACCTGAACGATCCGATTCCGGATGCGGCGCGAGCCATTCTCGACGGGCACCTCGTCCTCTCGCGGGACCTCGCCGCGCAGAACCAATACCCGGCGATCGACCTCTTGCGCAGCACGAGCCGGGTGATGATCGACGTCGTCGATGCGGACCACCTGACGCAGGCGCGGCGACTGTCCGATCTGGTCGCCGCCTACGAACACACCAAAGACCTCATCCACATTGGCGCGTACAAAGCCGGAACCGATGCCGCGGTCGATCGGGCGATCGCGAAATGGGACGGCATCCGGGCGTATTTCACCCAGGGCATTGGGGAACGTGTGGATCTCCAAACCAGCATCCGGGACATGAACCGGTTACTCGAGTCCTGACACCCGAACGGCCTGCGGCCGGTTCGGCCGCCGAGGAGCGCTTATGTCGGCATCCCGCTCGAACCTTCAAACGGTCCATCGCCAGCGTCAACGCCGGGTCGAGGAGATCCGCAACGAGTACGCCGCCATGATGAGCCGCCTGCGCGACGAAGAAACCCAGTGCGAACGCCTGCGCGAAGTCCTGACTCACACCCTGCTGGAGCTCGCGAGACGGCAGGACGAGGACATGCAGCCGAACGAACTCGACGCCTACTACCGCTTCATCGCGCATCAGGCCGCGGCAGTCAAGGACCGGCGGGAGGCGCTCACCGACCTTCGGACCGACTGCGAGACGAAACGCGCCATCTTGGTGCACGCCAAACAGGACGAGCAATTGATCGCGGCCGTCGAACGCTCCAACCGGGAGACCGCTCGCCGCATCCTCGCCAAACAGGAACAGCACGCCCTCGACGATCTGGCCTCGTACCGGACGGTGCTGAAGACGAGTCGCAATGGCTGAAGGCATTCCGCAAAGCACCCCGCAACGTCAGAAGGGACTCACCAACGGCCGGTGGGTACGCATCCGCGCGATCGGTGTCCTCTGTGCGTTCGCTGTGCTGGTCGCCGCGCACGCCGCGGCCCAACCGGCGGTCCAACCCGCGGCCGAAGACACCACTGGGCCGGCACAACCCGCCGATGTCCCTGAAACACCGGAGGGACTGATCAAAGCCATCCAGCAACGCGAGACCGAACTTGCGCAACGCGCCGACGACCTCGCGAAAAAAGAAGAACGGCTCAAGATTCTTGAACAGGACATCCGGGCGATGGTCGACAAGTACGTCAAGTTGCGCGATGAAGTCGAGCTGAAGGCCAAACAAAACGCCAAACAAAATGCACCACAGAATCAGGGCGGCCCCGACGACCGGTTCGGCCAATTGGCCAAGGTCTATGAACAGATGGCCCCCGACGACGCCGCCGCCCGCATCGATAAAATGAATGAAGCCGTGGCGCTCAAGATCCTTGCCGCGGCCAAACCCAAAGCCACGGCCAAAATCCTCACCGGTCTCCCCGCGGTGAAAGCCGCCCGCCTCAGCGAGCAACTCGCCACCGGGCGGCGGTGAGTGATCGCGCTCGGGATGGATACGTGATGCCGCGACACTACGATTTGATCGTGATCGGCGCCGGTCCGGCGGGCCAAAAGGGGGCCGTACAGGCCGCCAAGTTGAAGAAGTCGGTCATCATTGCGGAAAAGGAACGCCATCCCGGAGGTATCTGTCTGTATACCGGCACGCTACCCAGCAAGACGTTGCGTGAAACGGTCATGTTTTATCAAGGTTTCCGCAAGCGCATGTTGCGCGGGCTTTCATGCAACATGGATAAGGCCGCGACACTGGCCGATCTGATGTACCAGAAGGATACGGTCATCGCGCACGAGCGGGCGATCATTTCAGACCAGTTGATGCGGAACGATGTGCAGGTCATCTGTGGACACGCGAGGTTCCTCGATCCTCATACGGTCTGTATCACCGGTCCCGAGGGAGAGCAAACGACCCTCCACGCCGATTACCTCTTAATCGCCACCGGCAGCCGCCCCCTCCATCCCCCATACATTGCTCGGGTCGAGCCGCCGATCTTCGACAGCGAGACGATTTTGCAGATCAACCGCATTCCCAGGACACTCACCGTCCTCGGGGGCGGGGTCATCGGATGCGAATATGCATGCATCTTTGCGGCCATGGGGACGAAGGTGACGCTTGTCGATCGACGTCAGAACCTCCTCCGGTTCATGGATGAGGAAATTACAGCCGCTCTCAGTTTCCACATGCGCGACATGGGCACAACGCTCAAGCTCGGCGAGGAAGTTGAATCAGTTGAAATTGTTGACGCGGAACGCGTCATTACGCGCTTGAAAAGCGGGAAAACGATCCACACCGAGGCGGTCCTGAGCGCCGCCGGACGAGCCGCCGCGACGCATGATTTAAACCTTGCCGGTATCGGGATTCCGGAGGAGCGCGACGGACATATCGCGGTAAACGACCATTATCAGGCGACCCTGCCGCACGTATACGCCGCGGGCGACGTCATCGGATTCCCCAGCCTGGCCTCGGCCTCAATGGACCAGGGACGGCTTGCGGTCTGCCATATGTTCGGACATCCCGCGAGTTCCTTCCCCAACCTCCTTCCGTACGGCGTCTACACGATTCCGGAGATCTCGGTGGTCGGAAAGACGGAACAAGAATTGACCGAACAGTGCGTCCCCTATGAGACCGGCGTCGCACGGTTCCGCGAGATCGCCCGCGGTCAAATCATCGGGGAAACCGAGGGACTGCTCAAGCTGATCTTCCACCAGCACACGCGCGAGCTCCTCGGCGTCCACGTCATCGGCGAGGGGGCCACCGAGCTGGTGCATATCGGCCAAGCGGTCATCGCCCACGGGGGCACCATCGAGTACTTTGTCCACAGCGTGTTCAACTACCCGACTCTCGCCGAGGCCTACAAGGTCGCCGCGCTGAACGGGCTGAACAAACTCCGACTCTAGCAGGCGGCCGAGAGTCGTTCGCCGGAACGCCGCGGGGCGACGACCGGCAGAGATCGTGCTATATACAAATGGGTTGCCGGTCGTCCACCGCGGCGACGACCCATGGTATCCCATAGTGGAGGAGGCTGCCGTGCAACATATCCCTCTCATGTTTGCCAAAGCCGGCATGGTGCTGGCCAAGGACGTGAAGCGACCCAACCAACCCCAGGGTCCGCCGATTTGCGGGAAGGGCACTCCGCTCACCGGGTCGCTGATCGAGCGATTGACCGGGATGCAGGTCGCAACGATCGTGGTGGAGGGCCATCCGGTGGCGATCGAAGACGAGCAGACCTTGGAGGACCAGCTCGGGACGCTGGACCGCCGTTTTCAGCGGGTCGCTGAGGATCCGCTCATGATGACGATCAAAGAGTTGTACCGGAAGCAGATCATTCGCGCGATGACCGACTGAGGGCGGCCAAGGACATGGACGACCCGCGGACCAATCTCAAACAGTTCACCAAGGACCTCCGTTCGCTCCCCACCCTGCCCGGGATCATCTCCAAACTCAGCTCGCTCGCGGACAACGACAAAGCCTCCGTCCAAGAAATGGCCCGGGTCGTGTCGGCAGATCAGGTGCTATCCGCCAAGGTCTTGCGCCTGGTCAACTCGCCGTTTTATGGATTCCCGGGGCGCGTCTCGACCGTATCCAATGCGCTCATCTTGCTCGGAGTCAACGTCGTCAAGGGCCTTGTCCTGAGCTCGTCGATTTTCGACATCATGGAACGGAATGTAGTCGGACTATGGGAGCATTCTCTGGGTTCCGGCGTCGCCGCGAACCTGATCGCCAAGCGGCTGGGGCTCCAAGAACCGGAGGAAATCTCGACCGCCGCCCTCCTCCACGATCTCGGACGGGTCATTATCAAGCTCCACCTCAAAGACGACTATGCCTCGCTCCAGTCGCGGGTCACCGACGGCGGGCTCTCGATGGTCGACGCCGAACGCGAACGGCTTCATGCCGACCACGCCGAGGTCGGAGAGTGGTTGGCCACGACGTGGCTTCTTCCCGAGAAACTGGTCGAACCGATCACGTGCCACCACGAGGTGGAGCGATCCGTCGCACACCGGAGCAAGACCGCCGTGGTGCATCTCGCCGACGTGTTGATCAAAGCCAGCGGGTTTGGGTTCAGCGGCGACGAGTTCGTGCCCCGCATCCAGCCCGCCGCGTGGAAGGCGCTCGCGCTGACCGAGTCGCTGATCGCTGAGCTCATCGACGAGGTCGAGGAACGCCTCGTTGAGGTCAAAAACTTCAGCCTGGAAATCCAGTCCGTCGATGGCGTCGGC
>JACQCD010000129.1 GCA_016201825.1 Nitrospirota bacterium
ATCATTTGGTCGTGTCGATCGCGGCGGGGGTGCCGCTGTCCCGGTTGGCGGCCCGCCTTCCCGCGCGCTGTCGCCTCGCCCGAGTCATGCCCAACACGCCGCTGCTGATCGGGGCCGGGGCCGCCGCGTACGCGATGGGAGACCACGCCTCTCCCGATGACGGGAACACCGTCGCGGCGCTCTTCGGCGCGGTGGGCCTGGCCGTGGCGGTTCCCGAACGGTTGCTCGATGCGGTCACCGGGTTGAGCGGCAGCGGTCCCGCGTTCGTCTTTCTCATGATCGAGGCGTTGACGGAGGGCGGCGTGAAGCTGGGGCTGCCCCGCGAGACGGCGGCCGCATTGGCGGTTCAGACCGTTCTGGGATCGGCTCGTCTGGTTGCCGAGACCCACACCGAGCCCTCGGCGCTTCGCGAGCAGGTGGTCTCGCCGGGGGGGACGACGCAGGCGGGTTTGCAGGTCCTGGAGGCGGCGGGGTTTCGCGAGGCGGTGATCACGGCGGTCGAGGCGGCCGCGCGGCGCGCCCGCGAACTCGGACGCGGAGCCTAACGGCCGATTGAGGCGCTTACGCCGCGGGCTTAAGCCGTTCTTTTTGGCGGTAGAGCTCCGAGTCGGCCGAGGCGATCAGCAGTTCGAGGGCGTCGCCGTCCTGCGGCCACGAGGCCATCCCGAATGAAAAGCCGAGTTGCGCGGGGTCACCGTCGTTGCGGAGTTGGAACGGGGTCTCGCAGAATGCCCGGCGGAGGGTCTCCCACTTCGGGCCGATCGCGTCTTTCGAGGCCTCGATCATCAAGACCGCGAACTCGTCGCCACCGACGCGGGCGATCAAATCACTCCTTCGCACCCGGCGTCGGAGGAACACGACCAGTTCCTGCAACGCCCGATTCCCGGCCAAATGCCCGAACCGATCATTGAGTTGCTTGAACCCGTCCATGTCCAACAACACCAGCGTGAATGGCAGGTCGTAGCGCGAGGCGCGTCCGATTTCGTGGTGCATGCGGTCCATGAAGGCGCGGTAATTCAACACGCCGGTGAGGGCGTCGCGGTTGGCGACCTTTTTGAAAAACCGCGTGCGGTTGACCCGCGTGGCGATCCGGGTGGCCAGCTCGTTGGGATCGGCGCGGGACACGTAATCGTCGATCCCCAGCCCTAACGCGACCAGACGTTCGGCGGGGTTAGGACTCTCGGGGACGAAAAACGCGGGAACGTGGTGGAGCCCGTCTTGGCGCTTGAGGGCGGCGTACAGATCCAAGCCGGTCATCCCCTTGCACTGCGCGCCCACCACCACGACGTCCGGGATGGACGTTCCGAGGGACGGGAAGATCGCCTCCGGTTCGCGGCACGCGAGAACCCGAAACCCGGTCTGTTGCAGGACGGCGGACAGACGGTCGAGGAACCCTTGATCGGCATCAACCGCTAAGACCAGGGGAGTCTCGGCCTCGAAACCACCACCGATCAACTCGTCGATCTTGTGCAGCATCCGATCGATCTCGATGGTTTGGGCGAACACAGCGTCGGCACCGGCTTGTGCGGCGGCCATCCGCGCTTCCCATGTGGCCTGCCGGACGAGCGCGATCACTGGGATCACGTGCGCCTGCTGGTCACGCTTGAGTCTCCGGCACCACTCCAAGCTCTCCCCGTTGCCGGGGGAGACATCGAGGATGACCAAGGACGCGGAGGCCTCGACGGCCCCTTTCACCACATCAGCGCCCGGGGGCGCGGTGTCGACGCGGTACCCTTCGTGCTCAAGGGCCCGAATGAACGTGGATTGATCGATGCCGCCCACGAACACGATCGTGGGGACCTTCTCCTCCGCTGGCGGTGCTGAGAACTGGGACCCTGGCATAACACGTACCTCCCTGGCTGGTTGGGGCTGACGGCGGCCCGCTGTCGGGGGCAGAGTATAGCAGACCATCCGGAGCGCGCGACCCGCGACGTCTTACGCCAGGGGGGAGGACCGAGCCACGCAGCGCTTGTGCTGAGCCAAGATGTGATCGAGTTCGGATTCGAACTGATGTTTCGGCGCCTCTCCGATCGTCATGAAATAGGGTCGGCCTTGGGCGAAGAAGAGAAGGGTCGGCGTACTCTGGATGCCGTACCGGGCGGCGAGGCCGCGCTCTGCCGCGACGTCGACCTTGACGAAGCGCATCTTGTTCACATAGCGATGCGAGAGCGACGCGAAGACGGGCGCCAGTTTCTGACTGTGCTCGCAGGTCGCGGCATAAAAATTCACCGCAACCGGAATCTCCGACCCGATGACCAAGGCGTCCCAATTGGCCTCGGTGGCTGATTTGAGGTTGACCAACTCTCCCGTATCCTCCATGCGGTCTCCTTTATCTAGACAGTGTCCATCGTGAGAAAGGGGTTGGATCGTCGCTCCCGCCCGATCGTCGTGGGAGGCCCGTGTCCGGGAATGACCGGCGCGTCGTCCGGCAGCGTCATGAGGCGAACGCGGATCGACTCGATCAACCGCTCCGCTGCCGATCCGCATCCTCACTTGGCGAGTAAGCGGTTGACCACGGCGGGTGCGAGCGGCGGGACGGTCAGCGTGGCGAGGTTGTCCTCGACGTGGCTGACCTGTTTCATCCCGACCAGGGCCGTGCCGACACCGGCCGTCGAGCGGACGAACTGAATGGCGCGCTGCGCGTCGGTCTTCAGCCCGACGAGGTGAGTGCGGATCTCGGACGGAAGATTCTGCGCCAACCGACTCTGATACAGCACGGCGCTGCCCATGACGTAGACGCCCAGCGCCCGGGCGGCCTCGATCGGGGTCATCAGAGTGCCGTTGACCGCTTGATTCTTTCTGGTGAGGGCTTCGGGCATGGCCAGGCTGTAGGGCAGTTGGATCACGCGGAAGCGGTGACCGTCGCCCGCGACCTCGCGCGCGAGGGTCACCAGGTGTTCGATCGACACGAGACTCCCCGCGCCCGCCGTGGCCCGCAAGCCGTTCCACGTCGCCACGCCGTAGCATCGAATTTTCCCGGCCTGCACGTTGCGCTCGAGTGTCTCGAACGCGGCGCGTATCCGCCGGTAGAAGCGGTCTGTGGGCACCTCCTCCAACTGTGTTTCGGGGTTGTGGAGATAGTACAGATCGATGCAGGAGACGTTCAGATTGGCGAGGCTGTGGTCCAGTTGGTGTTGAAGAAACGCGGGGGCGAGCGAATGCGATCCGGCCACCACCTCTTCCGGAGCCACCAGGCCGGGCAGCACGAAGGTCTGGCGGAAGTACGCCGCGGGGTCGGGCGGCGGCTCCCCGTCGTAGTGGATGTACCCGCCCTTGGTGGCCACAAACACCTGGTCGCGGCGGATGGTGCCGGCCGCGATCGCGGTCGCGAGCGCACGGCCGACGGCGCGCTCGCTGCGCTGGCAACGGTAGTTGATCGCCGTGTCGATGACGTTGCACCCCAGCTCGAGCGAGCGCCCGATCGCGGCTTCGTAAATGCGGTCCGTTACGGTGTCGTTGGCGCCCAGATACGTGCCGAGGCCGACCGACGACAGCGTCAAGCCGTCGAACCCGCGCCCGGCGTCGCTGAGGCCCTCGGCGCGACGACGGGCGGCGTAGGTGGCGGTGCCTTCGGGGGTCGCGAACCGGGCGTCGGTCATGCGATGGCCGGAGAAGCGGGCAGGACTTTGACGAACGGCCGAATGTCGAGCGCCTGAAAAACCCCGCCGGTGACGTAGGGATCCGCCTCGGCAAACGCCCTCGCGTCATCCAGTGAATCGGCGGCGATGACGATTAAGCTCCCGCTTCCGTCGGCGAAGGGGCCCGCAAGCACCAGGCGGCCGTTGCGTTCCAGCGCCTCGAGGCGGGCCAGGTGCGCCGCGCGAAGGCCGGGGCGCAGCGCCTGACCGCGTGGTCCATCGGTGCCGATGATGGCGAAGAGCACGTTCAGCGACCCGCGAGCCACACGGCGTGACCCAGCTCGGGGAGGATCAGGCGTTCCATGGCGAGACGGACGGCGCCTTCGGAACCCGGAAGGGAGAAGACGATCGTGCCCCGATAGAGACCAGCCGTCGCCCGACTCAGCATCGCGGCGGGGCCGATCTCCTGAAACGAGAGCCAGCGAAACAGCTCCCCGAACCCGTCGATCCGTTTCTCCAAGAGCCGATCGACGGCCTCGAACGTCGAATCGCGCCGCGAGAGGCCCGTGCCTCCGGTGAGGAGAATCGCCTGGGTCTCGCGGTCCCCCGCCACGCGCTCAAGCACCTCCGTGATCGCCTCCGGATCATCGCGCACCACGACCGACCCCGTCACCCGATGGTCGTGGGATTTCAGCAAGGCCCGGATCGTGTCACCCGACCGATCGTCGGCGGGTGTCCGTGTATCGCTGCACGTGACGACGAAGCAGGCGATCTCGCGCGGCCCCTGCGCCCGATGCTCAACGTGCCCCATTCCGCCCTCCGAAGCGGCATCTTACCGTGGCCCTGTTAATGGTGTCAATGAAGAGGAGGCGAAACGAACGGGCCATCCTTGAAGCTCGGCGCCCAACCCGGTAGACTACGAGCGGTTCTCGATCCGGCTGCAGGAGAGGGACATGGCGAACGCCGATCAGCACATCGCGACCAAGCTCATCCACGCCGGAGAACCCTCGCCGCGCGTGGGCGGTGCGGTCGTCATGCCGATCTTCCAGTCGGCGACGTTTGAATACGGCGGTCAGGCCGGCTATCACGACCTCACCTACATCCGGCTGAACAACACGCCGAATCACCTTGCCCTGCATCAGAAGTTGGCGGCGCTCGAACACGGCGAAGCCGCGCTGGTCACGTCCAGCGGGATGGCGGCGATCGCGACGAGTCTGCTCACCGTGCTGTCATCCGGCGACCATTTTTTGGCCCAGGACTCTCTGTACGGTGGGACGCACGACCTGATCACCAACGATCTGGCCTCGTTCGGGATCGAGGTTGATTTCATCGACGCCGACGATCCCGGGTCCTGGAAAGCCAAGCTCCGCCCGGCCACCAAGGCGATCTACGTCGAGACGATGACCAACCCGCTGCTGCACGTCGCCGACCTGGACGCGGTGGCGGCGTTCGCCCGAGCGCACGGCCTCGTGTCGCTCATCGACAATACGTTCGCCAGTCCGCTGAATTTCAGGCCGCTGGAGCGGGGCTTCGACCTCTCGCTGCACAGTTGCACCAAGTATCTCAACGGCCACTCCGATCTCGTGGCGGGCGCCGTCATCGGCCGATCGCCGCTGGTCGCCGCGATCACGCGGCGGCTCAACCACCTCGGCGGCTCGCTCGATCCCCACGCGTGCTTTCTCCTGCACCGCGGGATCAAGACGCTGGCGGTGCGCCTGACGTATCAGAACGCAAGTGCTTTGCGGCTCGCCGAATTTTTGGAGCGCCATCCCGCGGTCAAGCGCGTCTACTACCCCGGCCTCGCGAGCCACCCGCGGCATCAGCGCGCGCGCTCTCTCTTCGCTGGCTACGGGGGTGTGCTGAGTCTTGAACTCCAGGGCGGGGTCGACGCGGCGGATCGCTTCATCGCCCGGACCACGCTGCCGATCAGGGCCCCGAGTCTGGGCGGCATTGAAACCCTCATCACGCGTCCGGCCACGACGTCCCACGCGGGACTCGCCCCGGAGGTTCGGCTCCGCCTCGGGATTGCCGACCGGTTGATCCGGCTCTCGGTGGGCATCGAAGCCACGGAGGACTTGCTCGATGACCTCGGTCGCGCGCTGGAGACCTAGCGCGATCGCGTTCCGTGCGATGTCGCTGGTCTGGCTCGTGCTGGGGTGCGCCGCGACCGGTGGACCGCTTCAGACCGCCGCGCCCCAACCGTCCGAACCGGACGTCGTCCGGCTCGCGGAAAACGATTACGAGATGCGGATCGCCGAAGCCAAGGCCCAGCGGTCGATCGGACGGTTCATCGAGGCACTATCCTCGCCCGCTCCCACCCAAACCTATTTTGCCGTGAAAACTCTCCTCCGCGACGGTGAACGGGCCGAGCACGTCTGGGTCTCCCGCCTCTCGTACGACGGGGTCCAATTTCAGGGCACCGTTGCCAACGTCCCCTTCGCGCTGACCACGGTCACGCACGGTGACGCGATCACCGTGGCCCCCGGCGAGATCACCGACTGGATGGTCATCGACAACCGGATGCTAGTGGGTGGCTACACGATCCGCCTCGCGCGTGACCGCATGTCAGCCGAGCAACGAGCCGACTTCGACCGGCGCGTCGGGTTCGCGATCGACTGATCCCGAGTCGTGATCGGCGATTCCGAGTGCTCCGTCGACGGGTCCGGCACGCCGTGGTATAGTAGCCCCGTTCTGACGCGCGCTGCAGAGCGCCGCATCGAGGACCTTCGACCTGGAATGAATTCCCTGCCCGCTCCCTCATCCCAATCAGATGTATTCGACCTCATCGTCATCGGCGGCGGCATCATGGGCGCGTGGGTGGCGCGCGACGCCGCGGCGCGCGGGATGCGGGTTGCCTTGTTCGAGCAAGGGGATATCGCGAGCGGCACCAGCAGCCGCACGTCCAAGTTGGTGCACGGCGGCCTACGCTATTTGGAGCAGGGCGCGTTCGGGCTGGTCGCCGAATCGCAGCGCGAGCGCGCCGTGTGGTTGCAGATCGCCCCACACCTCGTCCGACCGCTGCCGTTTCTGTTTCCGATCTACCGCGGGTCCGGACCATCCCGTTGGAAGGTCCGACTCGGAATGGTGCTGTACGACGCCCTCGCCCTGTTCCGGAACGTCGAACCGCACCACATGCTCACGGCCGATGAGGCTCGCCAGCTCGAGCCCGCGCTGCGGGCCGAGGGGCTGGTCGGGGCCGCGCGGTTTTTCGATGCGCAGATGGACGACGCCCGGCTCTGCCTGGAGGTGGTTCTCGCGGCGCGCGGGGACGGGGCGCGCGTAGAGACGTACACCGCGGTGGACGGCCTGATCGTCCGCGACGGCCGCGTGGCCGGTGTTCGAATCGGGTCGCGGGAGGTCTTCGGGGGCATGGTGGTCAACGCCGCGGGACCGTGGCTCGATCGCGTCTGCGCGATGGCCGACGACCGAGGGCGGCGCCTGCGGCCGACCCGCGGGTCCCACCTGATCCTTCTTCCCCTATTGCGTGGGCACGCGCTGGTGCTCTCGGCGCAACGCGACGGCCGGACGTTCTTTGTGTTGCCGTGGCAGGGACTCACCCTGATCGGCACGACCGATCAGGATTACCGCGGTGATCCCGCCGCGGTGGCCTGCACGGACGCGGAGCGCGCCTACCTCATTGAAGAGACGCGCCGCGTGCTGCCGGACGCCGCCGTGGAGCCAAGTGCCGTGCTCGCCGAATTCGCCGGCGTGCGCCCCCTGGTCAGCGCCGAGGGCGTCAGCGCCTCCGCGGTCACCCGCGGCGATCTCATCGAGGAGGGCCCGAACGGGCTCATCTCCATCGCGGGCGGCAAGTTCACCACCGCGCGCGCGGTGGCGGAACGGGTGGTGGACCTTGCAGCGAAACGATTGGGGTCCTCCCGTTTCCAAGAGTGCCGGACCGCCACCACGCCGCTGGGGGGAGGGCGACTTGTGTCCTCGGACGAGCGCGAGGCGTGGACGACGCGCGCCACCGGGTTGGGACTCGACGCCACTCAAATAGAGGCATTGAGCCGGACCTACGGCGCCCGCCTCGGCGCGCTGCTGGACCTGGCCACCGAGCGGGGTGCCGAGCGCCTTCACCCCGGGCTTCCGTGGATCGTCGCCCAGGTCGATTGGGCCGTGGAGCAGGAGCTGGCCCGCACCGTCGACGACGTGCTGCGGCGGCGATTGCCGATCGCGTTGGGGCCGCATCGCCGCGACCCGGAGGTGATCAGGAGAGTCGCCGAGCGCATGGGGACGCTCCTGGGCTGGAACTCCGCCGTCAAGCGCGATCACCTGGACCGGTATTTGGCGGCGTAACATCGCGGCAGGGTCTCGGCCACCGGGTGTTGGTGTTAGAGAACAGAGAATCCTTCACAATACATGGGAGCCTTCACATGGTTCTGCTCGAATTCAGCATGTCTCCATTAGGAAAGGGTGAAAGCGTCGGGAAGTACGTGGCGCGGTCGCTGGACATCATCGACAAGAGCGGGGTGCCGTACCGCCTCAACCCCATGGGCACGGTCCTGGAAGGGGAATGGGACGAGGTGTTCGACGTGGTCAAGCGGTGTTACGAGCGGATGCGGAAGGATTGTCCGCGCATCTCGGTCGGCATCAAGGTCGATTACCGCAAAGGAGCGAAGGGACGGCTCGATTCCAAGATCGCGAGTGTGGAGCGACGGCTAAAACGAAAGGTGAAAACCTAGCGCCGACGCCACGTTCAATTATGGATCGTGCACGCACACAGTTCTGGTGAAGTGGCTATTGTCGTTGGCGCCTGAGTAGGTGCGAGTACCGTGAGCGGTGGATCAATGCAAGACCCGACTGTTCGCAGTAACAGCAGTACGTCTAGCGGGTTAAAGTCCCGTCCAAGGAGTTGTCCGTACGCCTTGGTAGCATGAGGAAGCGGCGTCGCGGTAACGCGGGGTCGTGAGTTTCCACACAGCGAAATAGCAGGCCGTAACGCA
>JACQCD010000130.1 GCA_016201825.1 Nitrospirota bacterium
GTCCATGATCTTACGGTGGAGCGGGATGGTGGTTTTGATCCCTTCGATCACGAATTCGTCGAGCGCGCGGCGCATCTTCGCGATGGCGTCCTCGCGCGTGTCGCCGTGGACGATCAGCTTGGCCACCAGCGAATCGTAGTAGGGAGGAATCACGCACGAGGCAAATGCGGCGGAATCGACCCGCACACCCGGCCCTCCGGGCACGCGATAGGTCGTGATCGTGCCGGGAGACGGGGTGAACCGCTCCGGGCACTCCGCGTTGATCCGGCACTCGATGCTGTGACCGTGCAGTTTGACGTCGCGTTGCCGCAGCGCGAGCGAGCGCCCCGCCGCGATCAAGATCTGCTCTTTGATCAGGTCCAGGCCCGTCACCATCTCCGTCACGGGATGTTCGACCTGAATGCGGGTGTTCATTTCGATGAAAAAAAACTTCCCGTGCTTGTCCAACAAAAACTCGATCGTTCCGGCGTTCACGTAGCGCGCCGCTTTGGCCGCCTCGATCGCCGCCCGGATCATCTCACGGCGCAGGTCCTCGCTCACTGCCGGCGACGGCGACTCCTCCAAGAGCTTCTGGTGGCGGCGCTGGATGGAGCAATCCCGCTCGCCGAGGGCGATGATGTGGCCTTTCCGATCCGCGAGGATCTGCACCTCGATGTGCCGGGGATCGACAAAGTACTTCTCCACATACACCGCATCGTCGCCGAAGGCCGTCTTGGCCTCGAGCTGCGCGGTCTGCAGCGCCTTGGTCAGTTCGCTTTCCTCGTTGACCACCCGCATCCCCCGCCCGCCCCCGCCCGCCGACGCCTTGACGATCACCGGATAGCCGATACGGCCGGCCGTTTCGCGCGCCTCCTGCTCGTCCTTGACCGCTCCAGGGCTTCCCGGGATCACCGGGACCCCGCGCTTCATCATGAGCTCGCGGGCCTTGGCCTTATCCCCCATCAAGGCGATGCTCTCCGGTGAGGGGCCGATGAACGTCAGCCCGGCGGCTTCGCAGGCTTCGGCAAACTGGGCGTTCTCGGCCAGGAAGCCATACCCCGGATGGATGGCCTCCGCACCGCTGATCTCAGCCGCGCTCAGGATGTTCGGAATGTTGCGATAGCTCAGCGCGCTGTCGGCCGGGCCGATGCACACCCGCTCGTCGGCGAGTTGGACCGGCAGCGTGGCGGCATCGGCTTCGGAGTAGGCCACGACCGTTTGGATCCCCATCTCCCGGCAGGACCGCAGCACGCGGAGCGCGATCTCCCCGCGATTGGCCACCAGGATCCGTTTAAACAAGCCCGCCATACGCCGTTAGTATCCTGTCCCTGAAGTTCGGCGAATATTAAATGGGATTCCCGATGCTGTTTTCATTGAATGAAGCCACGAAATCTATCGAGGACATTCTTCATCGAATCTCTTGGACAGGACACTAGGAGCCCGTCCAAGTATCAGGCCAGTCGAGCTCGACCAGGAATGCGCCAGATGCAAGGCGGAGCGAGAACCGGAGCGGAGCGTACTCTGTGCGTACGTGAGCACCGGAAGCACAGCGACAACGCAGCAGATGGCCATTCATGGTCGGGCTCCTACGAAGGCTCGATCCGGAAGAGCGCCTCGCCATACTCGACCGGCCGGGCGTTGTCGACGCAGACCTCGGCGACCACGCCGTCCACTTCCGATTCGATCTCGTTCATGAGTTTCATCGCTTCCACGATGCAGAGAATCTGACCGCGCCGCACACGATCACCGACCTCGACGTACGGGGGCGCGCCCGGCGACGCGGTGCGATAAAACGTGCCGACGATGGGCGAGCGGATCACCACGCCGCTTTCTGGCGGTGGCTCCCCTTCCGCCTCGCGCCGATCGACCGGCGCGCCCTGGACGGCGTCCGAGCCCACCGTGACGGCGCTCTCATGGAGAGCGTGGCGCGCGGTTGGGGGGGCGCCGCGACAGATGCGGACCCTGACGCCCGCGCGCTCCCATTCCAATTCCGTCAGCTCGCTGCTCTTGACCAGATCGATCAATTCTTTCAGTTCCTTCAATTCCTTGAGGTTCATGGCCCCTTGACCCGTTCGACGTAGGCCTTGGTGCGGGTATCGACTTTGATGATGGTGCCTTGGTCGATGTGGAAGGGGACCTTGACCACCGCGCCTGATTCCAACGTCGCCGGCTTCGTTCCGCCCGTGGCGGTGTCTCCCCTGATGCCGGGCGCCGTGTCGACGATCTTCAACTCCACGAACAGGGGAAGATTCACACCCAGCGGCTTCCCCTTGCAAAAAATGATGTCGACCTGCATGTTCTCTTTTAAGAACTGCCAACTGTCGCCCAACTGGGCCTTCGTCAAGAACAACTGTTCGTAGGAGGCCACGTCCATGAAATGGTACTCGTCCCCTTGCGCGTACAGGTATTGCATCTGTCGCTCTTCGACCTGCGCCTCTTCAAACTTCTCGCCGGATCGAAACGTGCGCTCGAGCACGTTGCCCGTTCGAAGGTTGCGCATCTTGGTTCGCACAAAGGCGCCGCCCTTCCCCGGTTTGACGTGTTGATAGTCGATCATTTCCATCGGAACGCCTTCCACTTCCAATTTCAATCCATTGCGAAAATCGCTTGTGGTAATCACGACCCTATCTCCTCTGGTCACGACCGCTGAGCATGGAAGCCCGATCAGGCGGTGGGCTGGGGAACCACCTTGCGGCCGCGCAGATAGTGCACGGCGGCTTGAAGGCCTAACACGTAACTGTGAGCGCCAAACCCGCTCACCTGACCGATGGCCACCTGGGCAATATAGGACCGGTGACGAAACGGTTCCCGACGGTGGATGTTCGAAAGATGCACATCGACGGTGGGAATGTCGACCGCCGCAATCGCATCCCGAATCGCGATACTCGTATGGGTGTACGCCGCCGCGTTGATGACGAGCGCATCGTACCGTTCGCGGGACGCCTGGATCCACGTCACCAACTCGCCCTCGGCGTTGGATTGGCGGATGTCGACCTCGACGCCCGCCTCTTTGGCCGTCGCTCGGATCATCTCATCCAGCAGCGGCAGCGTCAGCGACCCGTAGACGTCGGGTTCCCGAAGCCCCAGCAAATTGAGGTTCGGTCCATGTAAGACCAAGATACGAACCATGAAGGATTCCGCCACCCCGCTCCTGCGGGAGCGTTTACGAGTGATGCTTACGCTTCGATCGCGCCGAACCTGCTTGGCACGCGCTACAACTCTTTCGCCACATGCGGCGCATTGTAGCGAAGGAAAAATCGCCCTCGTCCGGTGTTCCCGTCGCACGCCAGGGCCATCGCAAGAAAATACTCCGGAGTGACCCGGCGAAAGATCAGGGTCCGAGCGTCGCTGGAAATCGAGCATTCTTGAGTCGTGCCCAGCGACAGGCCGCCCGACACCCGGTCCATCTCGCGCCACACGTTGCAGTATTCGGCGGCCAGCGACTGGAGATCCAGGGTGGGCGACCGCTTGGCTTCATCGACGACGATACCATCCAAGCCGATGAGCGCCACGCCTTCGGCGTCTTCCACCCCATCCAAAATCATCTGCAACGATGCCGCTAAGCTCATGTCCGCCGTCTCTCCGCAATTCTGGCCAGCCACGCCTCAAGGCGTTCGATCGTGGCCACGTGCTTGGAACGCTTGACGGAAGCCCCGACCAACGACGGTTCCGACTCCACGGCTTCGGCCTGGATCTCGTCGCGAGGTGCTTCATCAAAGCCACCCACGACGCGCTGCACCACCTCCCTCTTCAGGGCGTCTCCACCCGAACGCTGGGAGGTCAACAGCCGGTCGAGCGTCAGCGCGTTCTCGAGTTTGGCCATGGCATCGGCGTGCCCAGGGAACCGATCCAACACCCTCCGGTAGATCTCGATCCCCTGCTGATAATGTCCCTGCGCCACGTACAGGTCCGCCAGAGAGATGGTGGCCAGGTCGTCCACCGGAAGATCCGCCCCCGTCTCGGCCTCAACCGCATCTTCCTCGAACGACAGGTCCCCGATCGGATTCGCGCCAGAGGACTGGGAGGACCCCTCCGACACCGGGGCTGGTCCCACCACGGTGGGCTCGGTCCAGACCGCATCAACGACCGTGGGTTCGACGTCGAACGAATCGATCAGCGCCGGCCCGACCACTGTTGGCTCGGCCCCTGCCGCATCGACCACCGTCGGTTCGACGTCGAACGCATCGCTGACCGTCGGCCCGATCACCGTGGGTTCACTCTCGATCGCGTCAACCTCCGCCGAAGAGTCTTCGGCGGCACTGCCTTCTGCGCTCACCGCCTGCGGGGACGGGTCGGGAAGTCGCTCGGCTTCGTCCTTGATTTTTAGGATCTCGGGGTCCGAAGGATGAATGGCCAACACGGCTTGGCACGATGTCAGCGCATTGAGCTTTTCTCCGGCCTTCAAATAGATGGACGCCAGCCTCTTGTGGGCCATGATGTTGTCGGGGTTGGCGGTGATCACCTGCTCGAACTCCGCCCGCGCCTCGGCCTCAAGCCCCTGACTCTGCAAGGCCTTTCCCAGTGCGACACGGGCGCTCAGCAACCCTGGGTGACTTCGGATGCCGGCCCGCAGCAATGGGATCGCGTCATCCACCAGGCCGATCTTGAGGTACTCTTCGGCCAGGGGGTAGAACAGTTTACTCGTGGGGTCCTTCCGAAACTTCTCGGCAAGCTTTTGTAGTTCTAGAGACTGACCGCCTTCCTTGTTCGGCAAGAAACCCTCCCTGTCCTCGCCCCCGGAACGCATCGTGGAGATCTACCCTGATCCGCCCCGCCGAGCAGGAAGCCGACGGACGAAAAAAGCGCCCTCATCTTAACAAATCCCCTAAGAAAGTCAACCAGATCGGATCGTTCGAGCCTCGGAGCCCCCCCACCGATGAGCGACCGGCCGACAGACCGTTTGCACCACGGAGCAGGCCCTACGTCGAGGGAGGAGGCGAGGGCCGTTCCTGGAGACGGATCGCGTGAATGTGATCGAGGATGCGGTCGGCCAACACCCGTTTGGGAAGCCGAGGAAGGGGCATCACGGCTCCGGTTCGGTCGATCATCGTGACTTCGTTGTCGTCCGCCCCAAAACCGATACCGGGCCGCGACACATCGTTGGCCACGATGAGGTCGAGTTGTTTTCGGTGGAGTTTTTCGATCGCCCGCTCGACGAGCCGATCGGTCTCAGCCGCAAATCCGACGACAAACGTCTCGGTGCGGAGCGCCGCGACCTCGCCGAGGATGTCGGGGGTGGGAACCAACTCGATGGCGATAGCCGACCCGCTTTTCTTGAGCTTGCCGGGCGACGACACCTTGGGGCGATAATCCGCAACGGCCGCAGCCATGAGGAGTATCGTCGTCTTGTCGATCCGATCCAGCACCGCGCGCCGCATCTCTTCAGCCGTCTCGACCGCCACGACGTCGACCCCCACCGGGACGGGAAGATCGGTCGGCCCCGTAATGAGCGTCACCATCGCTCCGCGCACCCGCGCGGCGTCGGCCAGCGCATAACCCATTTTCCCCGATGACCGGTTCGTGATCGTCCGGACCGCGTCAATTGCCTCGCGCGTCGGCCCTGCGGTAACCACGACGTGTGCCCCGACCCACGGACCGGACGACTCGAGACGAGCCTCAACGGCGGCGAGAATCACGTCTTCGGCAGCCAGTCGGCCCGGACCGACCAGGCCCGACGCGAGCGGACCCGACTCCGGGGGGATGATGCCCACCCCGATCCCTCGCAGCGCGTCCAGGTTGCGCTGCACCAACGGGTGCTCCCACATCACGGCGTCCATCGCGGGCGCGAGCAGAACCGGACACCGAGCCGACAGCGCGAGGCTCGAAAGCAAGTCGTTGGCTGAACCGGCCGCCAACCGGGCGAGGGTGTTGGCGGTCGCCGGCGCAATCAGGAACAGATCGGCCGCTTGGGCGAGCGAGAGGTGAAGGATCTCGTCGCGAGGGTCGAAGAGATCGTCGTAGACGGGCCGGCGGGAGAGGGCCTGAAACGTCAGGGGGGTGACGAACCGTTTGGCGGCGGCGGTCATCACGACCGTCACCTGCGCCCCACGTTCGGTCAATCGCCGAAGGAGACCGACCGCTTTGTAGGCGGCGATACTGCCCGTTACCCCCAACACCACATGTCGGCCAGTCAGCATCCCACCGTCCCTAGCCCGGGTTATTCACGAAGGTTCGTCGCGAACCCGCGCAGACGCCAGCGAAACAGGCGCTCGGAGCCGCGAAGGAGGGAGGCGTACTCTCTGTAGTACGTTGACCGACTGAGCGGCGAGACCGCCTGTTGCAGCGGCGTATCCGCGGGTGCAGCAGAAGGTTCATGAATAATCCGGGCTAAGGCTACCTCAGGCCGGTGGACTCCGCCTGGCGCAAGGAATCATCGACGTACACCGACAAATCCTTCTTAATTTCATTGCTGATCTCTTCCTCGCGCTCGAGCAGGGCGCGCTTGCGAAGCATCTCTTCGCGCACTTTCCTGGCGTCCCGCTGGGCGACGCGCGCCTCTTTCCCGGTCAGGTACTGCAGCTCGCCTTCCAGGAACTCCTCGACCGCCACGGTCGTGGCCTTGAGGTACTTGGTATCCTCACTGGCCCGCGCGCCCTCCATCAACTGCCGCGCGCGCTGCGCCCCGATGATGACCAACCGGTATTTGGAGTCCAACTGATCGCCCTTCAGCTCGATCGGCAGTTCGATAATCTCCACTTAAAACACCTCCTTATTCTTGATGAAGGTTTCTTCGATCCACATAAAGTTCATCCGCTTCATTCGGATCCGCTCCGCCACGATGACGGCCTGCAGCTCCGACAGCGCGCGCTTCACATCGTCGTTGATGATCATGTACGAGTATTCCCGATAACTCCAAATCTCCTCTCGGGCCTTGCGCAGGCGACGATTGATCTCCTCGGGCGAGTCCGACCGTCGTTCCATCAGACGCGCCTTCAACACGTCAAACGACGGGGGAAGGATGTAAATAAACACGCCTTCCACCTCTTTCTTCTTGAGCTGCATCGCGCCCTGGGCGTCGATATCGAGGATCAAGTCCACCCCTTGTTCACTGTGGAGGAGCAACTGATCCCAAGACGTCCCATAGAGGTGGCCGTGCACTTCGGCCCATTCGATGAACTCCCCTCGCTCTGCCTTCTTGCGGAAGCCGCCTTCATCGAGAAAATAATAATCGCGACCATCGACCTCGCCCGGCCGCGGCTTGCGCGTCGTGTACGACACCGAATGCCGCAACCCCGGCAACTGGTTCACGACTTCCCGGCACAGCGTGGTCTTGCCCGCCCCCGATGGAGCGGAGACCACAAACAGGAGGCCTTTCCCTTGCCTGGGGCTCCCGGCTCCGGTCGTCATTCCCCTTCCCCCACGGCCTGACCGCTGACCAGCGTGTCGGACCGCCGGTGCGGACCAGCCCTCCAGCCTCCGAGAGGGCCAAAGCCCTCTGAACACTCATTCCACATTCTGGACCTGCTCGCGCAATTTCTCAAGGTCGCTCTTCATCGCCACGACGGCAAGGGCCACCTCGGCGTCGTTGGCCTTGGAACCGATCGTGTTGATCTCGCGATTCATCTCCTGAAACAAGAAATCCAGGGCTCGACCCACGGCACCCCCGTTTTTTAACATGGTCTCGCACTGCGTCAGATGGCTTCGCAAGCGAGTCACTTCCTCGGTGTAATCGCTTCGTTCGGCCTGGAGCGCCACCTCCTGCGCCAACCTCGCCGGATCGAGGTCGATCCCGTTCGCCAACACCCGAACCCGGCTGCGGAGCCGCGTCGCGTACTCTTCAACAATCAGCGGGGCTCGGCGCGCGGCGTCTTCCACCCTCGACGCGATCTCACGTACGCGATACCCCAGATCTTGGGCGATCGCCTCCCCCTCCTGGCGACGCATCGCGTCCAGCTCATCGATCGCTCGCGTAATCAGCGTCTCCACGTGATCGGCCAGTGCGGCACTGTCGGTTTCCCGCTCAACAAACGTCAGGACGTCGCGGGATATCGCGACCATCTGAACGGTGATCTCCCCCGATAATCCCAACTGCTGCTGAAGCGATTTCAACGCGTCGTAATACTGCCGAGCCAGTTCGGCGTCGACCTCGATCGTCCTCGCCTGGTGCTCCCCGCCCGCGGCGACGACCAGATCGATGCGTCCGCGCACCACCCGGCGCTGGATCACCTTCCGAAAACGGGCTTCGGATCCCGCGAGCGACTTCGGGACGCGCGCGGCCACCTCGCAGAATCGATGATTGACCGACCGGACTTCGACCGCCACCATGAGATCGCCGAGCGGCGCCTCAGCCTTCCCGTATCCGGTCATGCTGGCAATCATGGGGCGCTGGGCCGAATGAGGCGAGATTATAGCGGGTCGGGGTAGGCAAGTCAACGAAGGGACCCGCCGACGCGAGTCCGAGCGACCACGGCCTCGAAGAGAAAATGATAGACCTCCGCGTGTCGTTTGGCGTCCCACAGATCATCGCCCCAGATATAGGCCCCGTGGTTTCTCACCAAGACGCACGCGGCCTTCCCAAACTCCGGCCGGTCGAGCGCGTCGAGAATCCGGCCCACCAGTTCCGGCTCGCGGGCGGTGTTCTCGATCACCGGCACGGCATGGTGATCGGCGTTCGTACCGCCCTGGATCCCCTTGAGCATTTCGAGATCCCGGATCACGATGCGATCCTTCCCCTCGGCCAGATCGCCGGCCAGCACGGCGGAGAGCGCATGGCTGTGCATAACGGAACCCGCTTTGCGCCGGTTCACCACCGCGCAGAACACCGCGCCGCATTCGGTCAGGCGCAACGTCGCGTTCTGTGGGGGACGCACCACGCGGCCGTCTCGATCGACGACAAACAGATCGCCGGGGGCGACGCGTTCCTTGTGAACGCCGGTGGGCGCCATCAGCATGGTCCGGTCGTCCAGCACGGCGCAGATTCCTCCGCCGGTTCCCGCCACCCATCCCTTGTCGTAAAACAGGGGGAGAAACTCGGAGATCAGCGTGCGCCGCTCGGATTCCACGTCGTCCGGGTCGCGACTCATCCTCGCTTCTCCATCCGAGTCCGCGGCGTCGCACGGCGGACGATACCCGAGGCCGATGGTTCGATCGTGCGCCGGGGCTCGCGCGGCGCCACCGCACGTTTCTCCTGGGCGTCACACAGCGCGTAGAGCGCACATTGCTCGCAACGGGGGCGCCGGGCGACGCAGACATAGCGCCCGTGCAGAAGAAGCTGGTGCGACCCCGTGGTCCAGCGCGCTCGGGAAATGGCGTCCTGCAAGTCCGCCTCAATCCGGACGGGATCGGCCGACCGCGTCAGGCCCAACCGTCGCGCCACGCGCGTGACATGGGTGTCGACGACGATCGCCGGTTGGCCGAAGGCGTTGCCCAGAAGGACATTGGCGGTTTTTCGACCCACCCCCGGGAGGGTCACCAACTCCTCCATCGTCCGGGGAACCTGACCGCCGAATCGCTCCACCACCGCTCGCCCGCAGGCGATCAGGTGCTGCGCTTTGGCCCGAAAGAAACCGGTCGACTTGATCAAGCGTTCCAGCACGTCGCGGTCGGCAGACGCAAAATCCGCGGGGGTGCGGTACACCGCGAAGAGAGGCGGCGTGACGCGATTCACGCGATCGTCGGTGCACTGGGCGGAGAGAATCGTCGCCACCAGGAGTTCCCACGGCCCGGAGGCGCCCAACTCGATCCCCCGGCCGTGAAACGCACGGTCAAGTTCCGCGAGGATCCGCGCCATCCGCCGCCGTTGGGCGGCTCGCGCCGCAGCATCCGAAACCGTGGGGGTAAGATGAGCCACAGGGCGCCATTATAAGAAGCCCCGGCACGAAGATCAATGCGGCGAAGACAGGACCTCGGGCGTGGGGACTGCACCGTCGGAGGCCTCGCAGACCGCTTCCGGCAAGACGTCCTCGCACCCGAAGCGTCGGTCAAACTCCTGGAGCAGCGGCGCCAGCGAGGTCGCGTCAAGCGCCGAGACCGCCATGCCGCCGTATCGAGCGAGCAGGGCCTTCGTGACGTCGGGGTCCGTACGGTCGGTCTTGTTGAACACGAACACGGTGGGGATCGCCCCCAGGCCGAGATCATCCACGATCTGTTCCACGGACTCAATGTGACGCTCGACCTGTGGGTGCGACGCATCCACCACGTGGAGCAAGAGGTCGGCGTCCCGCAGCTCGTCCAGCGTCGGGCGAAAGGCGCCCAGCAAATCTTTAGGAAGCGCCCGGATGAATCCCACCGTATCCGTAATCAGGATCTCCCGCTCGCGAGGCGTCCGGAGACGCCGGCTGGTCGTATCCAGGGTGGCGAACAACTGATCCGCCGTGGCCACCCGACTGTCGGTTAAGGTGTTCAGCAGCGTCGACTTCCCGGCGTTGGTATACCCCACGATCGACACGATGGGAATGCGGTTGGCCGTCCGCCGAGCGCTCCGCTGCGCTCTGGCTCGACTCAGGCCCGCCAATTCGCGCTCCAAGTGCGCGATTTTATCCCGGACGCGGCGTCGATCCACCTCCAACCGCGTCTCGCCGGGCCCCCGCCCGCCGATCCCTCCCGTCAAGCGGGACAGGGCGGTACTGCGGTCCGCCAGTCGCGGCAACCGATATTTAAGCTGCGCCAGCTCGACTTGGACCGTGCCGTCGCGGCTCTGCGCGCGACGGGCGAAAATATCCAAGATCAGCTGCGTCCGATCGATCACGCGCATCTCGGTGACTTCCCCGATCGCCTTGACCTGCAACGGCGTGAGGTCTTGGTCGAAGACCAAGAGGTCGGCGCCGTGCTGCAACGCCTTGATCACCACCTCGCGCAATTTCCCCTGTCCCAGCAGGTACCGGGGATGGATAGCGTGCGGGCGCTGCATCACGGCATCGAGCACCACCAACTCGGCGGACCGCGCCAACGCGCGCAGCTCCTCGAACGAGTCTTCCTGGATCGCCCGTGGCTGGGTCGAGACGCTCACCAGAATCGCGCGTTCTCGCCCATCACGCACGTCGTAGAGGCTGTCGGCTTTGGCGAGCTGCGCATCGAGACCGAACAAGAACGCGCGAAGGTCGCACTCAAGACGGTGGAGGGGAACCGACGGATGGACCTCATACACGCGGCCGTCGGGGTTCGGCGGCACGAGGTGGGCCCACGAACAGCGTGCCGGCAAGCCCCCTTCCTGAATCGAGAGGGCCAGCATCGCGTCCAGCCGCAAAAGCGCCAAGTCCGCCAGGTCGTCCTGGGTCAGAGTGTCCTCCCCGAGGTGGGTATGAACCATGCGGAGACCGCGCAAGCGTTTTCGCCCCAGCTTCCAATTGGGCAGGTCTGGCACGATGACCTCGCGTTCCGTGCCCACCATGACGGCTTCGATCGTGCCGGCGCGGCTGATCAACACCCCGAGCTGACGACCGATCTCGGCGGAGAGCTCGGTGAGAGCCCTCGCTAACTCCGGGCTGACGAGGAGATCCGGCGGCACGCGCCGACGCGCGAGGCCGGCAATTCGCTTCCGCTGGGCCGGTTTGAGGCCAGTGACACTACCTGAGACTGCGGGAATGGATACCTCCCATCACATCATCACCTTTACTCCATCATACGAGAGCACCGCCCGGGAGAGCAAGGTCACACGCCGATCGATCGTTAGGCCGCCGTGGCACCCTTCGCCACCACCACCTTGACTTCAACGACCGTCGTTCCCAGACAGATGCGGTCCCCGTCGTGAAGAACGTGTTCCCGAACCAGGTGGCCATTGAGCACCGTTCCATTGGCACTCTGCAGATCCTTGAGAATCGGAACTCCATCGTAGACTTCGATCGCGCAGTGTTCCCGAGACACCTCGGGGTCGTGGACCCGAAGATCACACCGTCCGCGTCCAATGATCAGCCGGGCCTTTTCAATCGGATGGTGCCGTGGGGGCTTCCCTTGTTCGGTCACGATCAATCCGAGCGTCATCCCCGTCAAGCCGTGTCGGCTGTTCGAGCGAAGATGCTGGACATCGGTGATCCCGGTGTCGTGGAGCTCTCCCTCGGCGGGAAAGAGCATGGTCTTGATCGGGGCGTCTTCGCCTTGGGCGGTATTTTCAGGCGAGAGCGTGGTCGGCGCGATCGTTTCCACGCGGCCCCGAGGCCGATTAACGTGCTCACAGCACGGGCACGACGCGTTGGCCCCAGGCTCATCCGGGACCTCGTAATTGGTCTGACAGGCGTCGCACGTCATCTTCATGGTTGCTCCTTTTGTTGCGACCCGATGTCCGATTGATGGGGCCCATCGGGCGCACGGCTCACCGCGCGGACGTCCGTCGCCTTCAAAACCGGTTCGCCCGACGGCGCAAGCGGTGCGGGGGCCGCCGGTGGTTGGCCACTCGGCCTGCCAGCAATTCCTATTCGTAAAAACTGTCGCGCGCGCGATGCCAGCCCCCCCTCGGGCTGGAGCCCCACGGCCTTGGCAAGTTCTTCGCGCGCCAAAGTACCCAGCCCGCGCTGAGCGTACAGAAACCCCAAGTCATAGTGCAGCGCCGCATGGTTCGGAAATTGATGCGACGCCTCCGAGAACACCTTCAACGCCCTCTCTTCGTCCTTTCGTTCCAAATAGACCGTTCCCAAGAGATGGTACGCCAGCGGGGAATTGGGCTCTCGTTCGATCGCGGTCCGCAGCACGTCTTCCACCTCGTCCAGTCGTCCTTCGGCATACAATGTCTTGGCCCGTCGTAACAATTGCCTGCCCTCGTCGTTGCCCGGTGGGCTCCGGTGGGTTTCGGCCGGAGCGATCTGCGCACTCGAAGCGCCCACGCCTGCCGGCGGCTCGGACGAGATGGGCGGAGTTTCGATTGCGTCGTCGGAAGACGGGGCGGCAGGCAGTTCCGGCGTCGAGACCACGAGCGGCGCCGGCCTCGGGGCATCATGCTCGACGTCGGCAGGCCGGTTTCCAACCGGCGGCGACGGCACACGACTCAATGCAGCAGACAGCGGCGCCGGAACCAACCCATACAGCCCCACCCCTTCGAGCCCTTCTTCGATGAGCTGCCCCAGCCGGCTGACCTCGGGGCTCTGGGTCCGCATCCAACTCAGAGCGGATGGGGTCGAGACGACCGTCAGACTTCCGAGCAAAAAGAGCATCACGGCCCCCAGCGCGGCCGTTCGAAATCCGTGGCGCGGAGCAGGGGGTGCGGGACGCGTGGGCGCCTTTGCGGTCACCGGACGCGACGGCTCCGAACGGCGTCCCGGCAAGACCGTAGGCCGGAGCCTCTTCGCCTCCGTGCGGACGGTCTCGTGGTGCGCCGACTGAAACCGCTCCGCGTCCACTCGCAGCTCGTCGGCAAAAACCGTCCCGAGATACTGCGCAAGATGGAGACTGCTGAATCCCTGACCTCGGTCCGTCATGACCCGTTCCAGCGCCGCTTGAAAGTCCGACGCGGTTTGATAGCGATGCTCGGGTTCTCGGGCCAAGGCTTTCAAGACCACCGCTTCGAGAGCCTCCGGGATATTCGCATCGAACCGCCGGGGCGGTTCGATTTGCGCCGTCCGGACCTGCTCCAACGTGCTCAGATCGCTGTCGCCCTTGAACAACCGCCGAGCGGTCAACAATTCGTACAGGACGATACCCAACGAAAAGACGTCGGAACGGCGGTCGATCATCCGCCCACCGGCCTGTTCCGGAGACATGTAGGCGAGTTTTCCCTTGAGGATCCCGGTCCGGGTTTCCTGCCCCGTCCCTGCCGCTTTGGCAATGCCAAAATCGACGAGCTTGACCTCGCCCTCGTACGACACCAAAATATTCTGCGGGCTCACATCACGGTGCACAATGTTGAGATCCCGCCCGTTCAAGTCCTTTTTCCGATGGGCATAATCAAGGCCGGACGCCACTTGACTCACGATCAACAACGCGGGCTCCACCGGAAGCCGCCCGTTTTGTGCGCGGATTTTTCCGACGAGCGACCGCACGTCTTTCCCCATCACATATTCCATGGCGATGTAATAGGCGCCGTCGACGTGCCCGAGATCGAATATTTGGACGATGTGCTGATGGGTCAACAGTGCCGCCAGTTTGGCTTCGTTGACGAACATCGAAACGAATTCCGGATCTTGGGTCAGATGGGGAAGAATTTTCTTGATCGCAAGGATCTTTTCGAAGCCCTTGAGCCCCGACTGCTTGGCCAGAAACAACTCGGCCATGCCCCCCATCCCCAATTGATGGACGAGAAAGTATTTTCCAAAATGCGCTGGAAGATCCATTGGATGCGTCCCCGTGAAAGGTAGCATCCGCTCGGAGGGGTGTCAAAACCGGGGGGAAATTAGGAGGGTCAGCCGTTGAGTCGTGGAAAGCAGCGGCGAGCATTGTCCGACGTGCGACGGGCCACGACCTCGACCGACAGCCCGCGCAGCTCCGCAATCTTGTTGGCCACGAGCGCCACGTGGGCTGGTTCGTTCCGCGTGCCGCGATGGGGCGAGGGAGACAGATAGGGACAATCAGTTTCAATCAGCACGTGGTCCAAATCGATCTTGCGGGCCACGTCTTGGAGATCATGAGATTTCGGAAAGGTAACGATCCCGGAAAACGAGACGAAGAAGCCCCTCGCAATGGCCTTCTCGGCCTGGACGAAATCGCCGGTAAAACAATGGAAGACCCCGCCCGTATGCGATTGGCGATCAAGGATCTCAAACGTGTCATCCCATGCGTCGCGCGTGTGGATGATGAGGGGAAGACCGTGCCGCTCGGCCAGTTCGATCTGTTCGCGAAAACGCGCTTGTTGGATCGCCTTGGGCGAATGCAGATAGTAATAGTCAAGGCCGATCTCGCCGTACGCCACCACTCGTGGCGCGCGCGCAAGCTGGTCCAGCGCGTCGTACACCGGGGCATCCAGCGTAATCGCCTCGTGTGGATGGACGCCCACCGCGGCGTAGACGCCCTCGAAGCGTTGAGCGGTTTCAACCGCCAGCCGACTGGTTGTCAGATCAGTGCCGATCGCCATACAGACCTCGACCCCGGCGGACGTCGCCCGATCGAGGACGCTTTCGCGATCAGAGTCGTATTCAGAACCATGGATGTGCGTGTGGGTATCGATAAACACGAATGGGACAATCAGAGCGGGAACAATCAGAATCGTCTCGCAGCCTCGGCGCGGGACTAAGCGCCTACGTTGCGCAGCCCGCGTTGCGGGGTATGGTGGAGCTGAGGGGGATCGAACCCCTGACCTTCAGACTGCCAGTCTGACGCGCTCCCAACTGCGCTACAGCCCCATCGGCGCGGAGCATATCGAGTCGGTACGGTGATGTCAAGGGACGACGCGGACGACGCGGACGACCAGACTTCTCCTCATGAAAGACTCATTTCAGCGAGGACTCTCGCCGGAGACGGGCTCCAATCGGTCACCGATTTGAATGGGTTCACTGCTTTGTGTGATATAAACCGCCGACGAGTCCGGCTCCACCCTCAGCACTCTGGCTTCTCCGATTTTCCTCGGCGGCCCGCCTCGCCGACCGCTTTTCCCTTCACGGATAATAGCCAAGACATGTCCGGTCTCCACCGCGTCGCCCTGCCCCAGATCCGTGTAGACGGTCTGAAATGCCGCAGTCAGGACCGCCTCGTCCGGCACTGCAACGATGTATCCGTGATCCGGAGTGAGGGATCGGTCGGACGAACCCGTCGCCACAGCCGTTTCAAATGGAACCACCAGATCCCCGGACTCCACGAAATCAGATGAACGCATGATTCGACCACTCCAGAATTGGCCGAACGCTTCTTCGAGCTTGATCGTGCCGATGACTTTCGTCAACCGCCCTAAGTCACGGCGCGTCTTTGGATGCTTGACTCGCTGAGCAGACCGGACCAGGGCAAACGTTTGATTCGGTTTCGGATCGATGGATGACGCGATCCGTAGCGAGACAACGTCACCCTCGGAAAGAAGCACTTTTTCATCGGGACTGCCTATGACTTCTCCGACCGGATTGAGATGACGCCGAATCGCATCCGCCAGCCCGAGGTGCCCGCTGACCTCTACCGTGGACGAGGCCTCCGGTTTCTCTTCCTGGCCCAGAACCTCCGTATCGCCGGACACTACATCACTCTGGAGACTCTGGTCAGGAGACTGGCTCTCTTCAGGCGTCACCGTTTCCACAGAAACCGCATCCTGCTGCGGAGAATCTGCCACGAGCGGCGTATCCGGCTGGGTGGCCTCCCCCTCCGCGCCGAGGACTTCTGCTATTCCGAGGTGACATGCGATTCCTGCCGCACACATCGTGATCACAGCGTGTTTGATCTTCATCGGCTTGGTTTCCTTATCAGGGTGGCGACATGTCAAACATAGCAAACCGCCATGCCGCGTCAAGGATACTTCGCGATCGAAAGCCCGCGAAGTACTCCTTGGAGTGAAAACGGGAAGGAAGAACACGTGGTGCCGAAGGGGGGATTTGAACCCCCACGGGCGTGAGCCCACTAGACCCTGAACCTAGCGTGTCTGCCAGTTCCACCACTTCGGCCCGACGCGCATCGTAACAGAGGGCCTCCGATGGTGTCAATTTGTTTGTGGAATCTGGACAACAGCCGCCGCAAGGCGCGGTGGCCAGGTAGTGGGACCGTTCCGCTTGAAGGGTGACCGCCCTTATTGAACGACGTTCAGCGTACCGGGAGGCTGAAACTCGAGGCTTTCTACAATCCCTAGATGTTCCTTGACGATTTCCGTAAAGATCTTAATCTGTTGATCCCGGTCGGCAACAGTCACGGCGTCGGTCGGTTGCTCCTTGGCCAGCCACGGCCCTTTATCATTCCAGGTCAGCTCCGTATACCCTTTAGCCTTGAGCCCATCGCGCATGGTTTGCCAATCCCCATCGACAAGGACCTGAAACCGAGTTCGAAGAAAGGTCGCAGACGCGAAGGACACACCGTACCAACACTTATGCTCCTTAAACTTAAAATGCCACCCTCTGAAATGCTTCCAATCCTGGCTCCGCAAGATAGAAATCTTGAAATCGATCGCCAAGTTGGTGAAGATCATGGTGAGGATACGGCCGAGGTTGAGGGAAAGCTGCTCGTATCGTTTAACCAACTCGAGATCATTACTGGTAAAAACAGAGAACGGCTCCATCAGCGCTCCTTCCAAGGTCTCTTCAACGGGCCGACTCTACCACAGGCCATTCGGGCAAACAAGCGCCGTAACGGGGATCAAGTCCGCGGGAGGTGGACGCACAACACCGCTGAGAAACTACGGCTGGACACGCGCCACCAGACAGTGCTCTAACATTTTGACGCGGTAATGGAGACCGTCCACGTGGCAGACGCTACCCCGATTGTGGCTTCGACCGACCCCGTTGCCGTCGCGTCTGCAGTCGCATTGCAGACGGGCACCGACCACCGCGCGTAAACATCGGTCGGGGAAAGCCCCCGGTCATCCGTGGTGGTTTCGAAAAACGTCACATCAGTGGATGTCAGGGCGTTACCGCTCCGATCCATCAGCCTCTGTATTGCCCCGCCGCCGAAGAACCGAACCTTAACTCCCGGCACCGGGTTTCCGTTCGCATCGGAAACCCGGAATTCGAGCGGAGCCGCCGTCCCAGCGGTTCCCCCCCCACTATTCGTGTAGATGACGGTGAGACCCCCGGGGGCGGCAACCGTCGTCCCAACTGCCGCCGAATCGTCGCCGCAGCCGGTCAGGGGCACCATCGTGAGCAAAAGGTACATGGCCACACGCTGCATCGTCCCCATCGTCTTCACTCCGGACCTCCTTTTGCTCAACCCGCAGATCACGCCATTCCCCATGTCAACCAGACAACGCGCCGACACGGCGTCGATCGATAAGTATACCGTTTCGCCCTTCTTTGGCAACGGCCGCGCGCTTCCAGGTCGCCAGGATTCGCTCCGAGGCCACCGGCTCAACGTTCACCCGCCCAAGACCCTGCGGGAGGACAAAGTGAATGCGCCCCTGCCTGACCTTCTTATCGAGAGACATGCTTCGGATGGCGCTCGACGGCCGAATGGGTGGCAACACCCAGGGAAGGCCGAGCCGTTCCAACAACCCGCGTTGACGGCGCACCAGTTGTCCATCACACATGCCAAGGTCTTGAGCCAGTCGCGCCGCGAAATCCATCCCGATGGCCACCGCTTCTCCGTGTCGGTATTTCGAGTACCCGGTGCACGTTTCCACGACGTGTCCTACCGTATGTCCATAGTTGAGGATTTTCCGCAACCCAGCCTCTCGCTCGTCCTGTTTGACGATGTCCGCTTTGATCACCACCGACCGCCGCACGACCTCGGTCAACACGTCCGGCACCCCGCCCAGAATGGCATCGGCGTGATCCTCGACGAAGGCAAAAAACGAAGCATCCGCGATGACTCCATATTTGACGACCTCGGCCAGGCCGGCAACCAACTCTCGCCGCGGCAAGGTGGACAAGGTCGAGACGTCGGAATACACCAGGATCGGATGGTGAAACGCGCCGACGAGATTCTTGCCCAGGGGATGATCGACGCCGGTCTTGCCACCAATACTCGAATCGACTTGCGCCACGACCGTCGTCGGCACCTGCAAGTACGCCACGCCACGAAGGTAGGTCGCCGCGACGAATCCCACCAGGTCGCCGATCACCCCACCCCCGAGCGCCAGGATGGTATCCCCTCGCTCGAATCGCCGCCCGACCAATTCATCATAGACACGGCTCGCAGAGCGCAACGTCTTATATCGCTCGCCGTCAGGAATCGTGATCAGAAAAGATTGGAAACCGGCGGCGCGCAAACTGCGCGTGACTGATCCGGCATAGAGTGCGGCGACGCGGGGGTTGGTGATCACCCCCACCCGTCCGCTGCGCCCCAACGCGGCGAGCCGCTCCCCCACCCGCGGAAGCGTCTCCCATCCAATTTCGACGTCATATTTGTTTTGACCCGCCGTCACAGGCACGCTGGTCGACGCGGGGCGGAGCCGGCGAACGATGCCGGCGACGACTTCATCCGTGGTCCGGTCTGAGGTGTCGACGTGCAGGAGCGCTTCGCGATAGTGCGCCTCCCGTTCCCGAAGCAACGTGGTGATGGCCTGAGAGCGGTCCCCTTGCCCCAATAAGGGACGATCCGTCGCACGATCGAGCCGCGCCGCCGCAACGTCCGGGCGCGCCTTGAGCCAGATCGTGAGTCCCGCACGTTTCAATCGAGCGCGATTGATGGGATCCAGGACCGACCCGCCCCCGGTCGAAATCACCTGGGCGGCTTCCTTGACCGCCCGGCCGATCACGCGGCGTTCCAGGGCCCGAAACCTGGGTTCTCCTCCGGCGCGGAAAATCTCGACGATCGACCGACCGGCTGCCTGTTCGATCAAACCATCGGTATCCACGAACTTCAGCCGCAACTGTTCCGCCAGACGGCGACCGATCGTTGTCTTACCAGAGCCCGTCGACCCAACGAGGATGAAATTATTCCCAGATCCCGCCACCCAGCACGCTCCTA
>JACQCD010000131.1 GCA_016201825.1 Nitrospirota bacterium
GAGGGCCTCAACTCAAAAATCCAAACCATCAAGAAACGCGCCTGTGGCTTTCGGAACAAGGAGCACTTCAAAACCGCCATCTACTTCCACTGTGGCGGCCTCCAACTCTATCCGGCAACCCACGGAATTCCCGGATGAACCCTGAAATGTTCGTTTGGTGTGGGCGCCGGCGCTTGCTTTAGTGGTTAGCAAAGTGCTAATGTGCTCTGGTGTATCGGATTGTATACCGGAAGGAAGCGGCGCGGGCGCTGCTCAAAATGCCTCGCAACACGGCGCTGCTTATCCGGGAGAAGCTGGAGGGTTTGGCGCAGGACCCGACCGGTTCCAATCCGAACGTCAAACCGCTCCAGGGCGAACACGCCTTTCGGTTACGGGTGGGGAATTGGCGAGTGATCTATGAATTGCAGCGCGGCGAGTTGATCGTTCTCGTTTTGCGGATTGGAGCGAGAGGGGGAGTCTACCGGTGAGTGCGCACATTCTCAAAAAGGGCGGGAAGCCGGAGTGGGCCGTGCTTCCTTACGATGAGTATCGGCGGTTGCTGGATGCCGCGGAGGTGTCCGATGATGTGGCGGTCTATCGGGCAGCGAAGGCGATGCCGGAGGAGGAATTGGTTCCGGCCGGTGTCATCAATCGGATTTTGGATGGCGAGTCGGCTGTAGCGGTCTGGCGGGAGCATCGCGGGCTGACGCAGGCGGTGCTGGCAAAAGCGGCGGGGCTCAGCACGCCGTATGTTTCGCAGATCGAGGCAGGCAAGCGGGTGGGGACGGTCACCGCGCTGCGGGCCATTGCCAAAGCACTCGACATCAGCCTCGACGAGCTTGCGCCGTCTTCGAGCCGGCGATCGCGGCGCCGGAAACCGAAAGGCCAAGCCGCATGATGCAGACGGCCGGGGTGTCAGGAACGAGTTCTGAGCAGGCCGTGAGAGAGTGAGTGCCCTAATAGGGCGCGCGCTCCCTCCGTACCGCGCCCGGTGAGCTGATCGAGAACGCGGGGCGGATTTATTTCCAGAGCGGAGAGAGGGGGAAGATGGCACGCACACCTGTGAGTGAACTGATGACGACGAACCCCATCACCATCGCGCATCGCGAAACCGTGGGGAAGGCGATGGAGTTGATGGCCCGCTACGACGTCCGTCGGCTGCCGGTGATGAAGGATGGCAAAATGGTGGGCATTGTCTCCGACCGGGATCTGCGGCAAATGGGCGGTCGACCGAGCGTGAAGTTGCCGAGAAGCGATCGCGATGACGCCTATCTGCAACTGCCGGTTGAAGAGGCGATGACCTTGAGCGTCATCACCATCAGGGAGCGTCAATCCGCGCAGGATGCGATCGCGGTGATGGTTAAACACAAGATCAGCGGTCTGCCGGTGGTTGATTCGGATGGGGCGCTGGTCGGGATGCTCTCCGAGCAGGACGTGCTCAAATACTGCCTCAGCATTCTCGAACGAGAAGCCGACCGATAAAACTTATTGACCGCGTGATGGTCTGAATCGTTGAACGCGTTCGATGTCGCGATTATCGGCGGTGGCGCCGCCGGGTTGATGTGTGGGTTCACGGCCGGCCGGCGCGGGCGGCGGGTGTTGGTGCTGGAGCGTTCGAACAAGGTCGGGAAAAAAATTCTGATGTCCGGCGGTGGGCGCTGCAATTTTACCAACCTGCATATCGAACCGGACCGTTTTCTCTCGGCCAATCCCCATTTCTGCAAATCGGCGCTGAGCCGGTACACCCAGTGGGACTTTATCGATCTGATGAAACGCCATGGCATCGCGTTTCACGAAAAGGCTCAGGGTCAGTTGTTTTACGATGAGTCGTCAAAGCCGATTTTGGCGATGCTGTTGCAGGAGTGCGACCGGGCCGGTGTGCGGATCGAAACCAGGTGTGAGGTGGAACGGATCGAGGCCGATCGGGGCTTTCGGCTGGCCACCAATCAGGGCACGTTCCAAACCGATGCGTTGGTCGTGGCGTCCGGTGGGTTGTCGATCCCCAGCTTGGGGGGCTCGGGCTTCGGGTACGAGATCGCCCGGCAGTTCGGGTTGCGCGTGCTGCCCCGGTGGGCCGGCTTGGTGCCGTTCACCTTCACGGATGCCTTCCGGGAGCTCTCGTCACGGCTGTCAGGGCTCTCGGTGCCGGTGCGGGTCACGACCGGGGCGCAGTCATTTACGGATTCAATCCTGTTTACGCATCGCGGTCTCAGCGGCCCGGCGGTCTTGCAGCTCTCCAGCTACTGGCAGCCGGGCGAATCGGTCGAGGTGGATCTCTTGCCGGATCGGGATGTGCTCGCCCTTCTGAACACCCTGAAGCACACCCATCCCAAGACCCTGTTACGCACAGGATTGACTCAGTATCTTCCGAAGGGCTTGGTGACGGAGCTGGAGGCGTTGTGGTGGCCGGAGTGGGCCGAGAAGTCGCTCGCCGAGCTGCCAGGTCGGTTGATGGCCGAGCTCGCCGGACGCTTCGGCCGGTGGGTATTACGACCCGCCGCGACCGAGGGGTATCGCACGGCGGAGGTGACCGTCGGCGGCGTGGACACCCACGACCTGTCGTCGAAGAGCATGGCCAGCCACACCCATCCCGGCCTCTACTTCATCGGCGAGGTGGTCGACGTGACCGGTCATCTCGGCGGTTTCAATTTCCAGTGGGCGTGGTCCTCGGGGCACGCGGCCGGGGAGTCGGTTTAGCAGTCTGTTCGCTTTCCAGAGTGTTAGGGGGAGAATACCGTGACCAGACAAAAAGCCCAATTTCCCAAAGAACACACCGAAGACGGTGAATTCAAACGACAGGACGATGCGTTTCGCGGGTGGGTGACGGAGGATGGGGCTTCCGGCTATCCCGCGGCGCGAGGTCGCTACCATTTGTACGTGTCGTTGGCCTGCCCCTGGGCGCACCGCACGATCATCGTTCGGAAGCTCAAACGGCTTGAGGAGGTGATCGGGATGACGGTCGTGGACCCGATCCGTGACGAACGCGGGTGGGCGTTCCGCGAAGGGCCGGGACATGCTTTGGATCCCGTCAACGATTTTCAGTTTCTCAGCGAAGCCTACGCGGCGACCGATCCAAACTACCAGGTGCGCGTCACGGTTCCCGTCTTGTGGGACACGGTCACGAAGCGCATGGTCAGCAACTCCGACGATGATATGATGCGCATGTTTAATTCCGCGTTCAACCGCTTTACCGAGAGCACATTAGACCTCTACCCGAAGGATCTTCGAGAGGAAATCGATCCGTTGAACACGTTCATTTATGAGAATGTGAATGACGGCGTGTACCGAGCCGGCTTCGCCACCAAGCAGGCCGTCTACGAGAGGGCGGTGCGGCGCCTGTTCGAGGCCCTCGACACGCTGGATGCGCGCCTGTCCACCCGGCGCTATCTCTTCGGCTCCCGCATCGTGGAGACGGACTGGCGACTGTTCGTGACCCTCGTCCGGTTCGATGCCGTGTACCACGGTCACTTCAAGTGCAACATCCGGCGAATCGTCGATTACCCCAACCTGTTCGGCTACCTCAAAGATCTGTATCAATACGACGGCATTTCAGACACCGTGAACTTCGACCACATCAAGCGACACTATTACATGACCCACGATGAGATTAACCCCACCCGCATCGTGCCCCTCGGCCCCGCCCAGGATCTCACGACGCCGCACGGACGTGGCCACCTGAACTGAGAGCGAGGCTCTTTATAGGCGACTATGCCGCTTCCTAGCCGGGTTGGCCCGGTTTCGCTCAACCTCCTGAAACGATATAAGACCCTCGCCACGAAAAAGGGGCGGCTCGACCTGGGCCTCTTTCTTGTCGAGGGGAACAGGGCCATCGGGCAAATCATCACGAGCCATCCGGATGCGATCGTCGAGATCATCGCCACCGAGGAACAGGTCTCCCTCTACGGTCAGTATCCCGTCAGGATCGCCACCCCAAAGCAGTTTCAGTCGATCTGTTTGACCAAGACTCCCCAGGGCGTGATGGCCGTTGTGCGCCAGCCGGCGGGCATCTATACGGATCGCCTTCCGGACAGGGTTGGCGCGCACGTGTTGCTGCTCGAAGATATCCAGGATCCCGGGAATGTGGGAACGCTCATCCGGACCGCCGCCGCCTTCGGGTACTCGGGTGTCATGTTGAGCGACCAGTGTGCCGATCCGCTCTCCCCCAAGAGCGTGCAGGCCGCCGCCGGGACCGTGCTGTCCGTCTGGATGAGACGGACTGGGGGGTATCTCGATCTCGTCAAGGCGCTGAAAGACGGGGGGCATCTCGTCGTATCGGCCGATTTGAACGGCGATGAGGAGCCGTCCATCGTGTGCGGCAGGGAGAAGCTGATGCTCGCGTTGGGCAACGAGGCCTCCGGTCCGTCGTCAGCACTGATCGGGATATCGGATTATCGATTCAAGATTCCCATTCGCCGCGACCGCGCGGAATCGTTGAATGTCGCGGGGTGCGGAGCCATCGGGATGTATTTGAGCTCGATTCCGGTTCGCTCACCTTGACTGCCGATCCATGAAACACGTATCATCGAAGCAATTTGGTCGCTCGAACCCGCACCGCGCCGAGGGCGCGGATTGAGAATTCTCACCATCGTGCCGGGTGGCGGAGCAACCCGCACCGCGCCGAGGGCGCGGATTGAAAACCCTCACCATCTTGCCGGGTGGCGGAGCAATTCGCACAGTGTGCCCGTGATATCTCGTTTCCCATTCCATCACCCATACGCGTAGGAGCGTTTCTTCGAGGAGTGTTCTTTCGCCTCGCGACCCCCCATGTCCGTCCAGACCATCCAGAGCGTGAATGAACTGCGCGCCGCGACCGAGCGGCGACGGACGTTCGCCATCATCAGTCATCCCGACGCGGGGAAAACGACCGTCACCGAGAAACTCCTCCTCTACTCGGGCATGATTCGGACCGCGGGGATGGTCGGCCGACGAAAGGGCGGCACGCTCGCGACCTCCGACTGGATGGGGATGGAGCAAGAGCGCGGGATTTCCATCACGGCCTCGGCCATGCAATTCGCGTATAAGGACACCGTGATCAACGTCTTGGACACCCCGGGACACCAGGATTTTTGCGAGGACACGTACCGGACCCTCACCGCCGCCGACAGCGCCATCATGGTCATCGACGCGGCCAAGGGCGTCGAGGTCCAAACACGCAAGCTGTTCGAGGTGTGTCGGCTGCGGAAGATCCCCGTGCTCACGCTGATCAACAAGATGGACCTCCCCGGGCGTCCGCCCCTGGAACTCATGGCCGAGGTCGAAGAGGTCCTGGGCATCGAGGCCAGCGCCGTGAATTGGCCGGTGGGTTCGGGCAGAGAGTTCGTGGGAGTGGTCGACCGCTCCACCCGCACCTTGCTGCATTTCACCAAGGCGAGCGTCGGGGGCGCGGCCAAGGCCGAGCTCAGACGGATCCCGTTCGACTCACCCGAGTTGGAGTTGCTCGTCTCACCCGAGCTGCTTGAGCAGGCCCACCACGACCTGGAGCTCCTGGAGGTCGCCGGCAATCCCTTTTCCCGCGAGCGGTTTCTACAAGGCGCCGTGACCCCGGTCTTCTTTGCCTCGGCGCTGACGAACTTCGGGATCGAAAACTTCTTCGACGCGTTCGTGGACCTCGCACCGCCCCCGAGCGCTCGTCTGGCGGATCGGGCTGACGGCGCCGAAACCAGCGTAGACCCGATCGCGACACCGTTTAGCGCGTACGTCTTCAAGCTCCAGGCGAATATGAACCCGCGCCACCGTGACAGCACGGCGTTTCTCCGGGTGTGTTCCGGGCGATTCACACGCGACATGGTGGTCAAACACCACCGCCTGGGGACCGAGGTCCGACTCTCGCGGCCCCACAGCCTGGTGGCGCAGGAGCGCACCACGCTGGACGAGGCGTATCCCGGCGAC
>JACQCD010000132.1 GCA_016201825.1 Nitrospirota bacterium
GCCTGTGTCTTGAACTCAGCCGTGTATTCCTGCTTCGGGATCTTGATCATCTTCGCCTCCAAGGTGACGTCCATTGTACGTGATCCTTGGAAGACGAAACTCGAGGGGAAGCTCAGTTCACTGATTTGACCGAAGTTGCTTGCCTGTGCAGAGACCGTGATCTTCTCGGGTTTCTTCTTCCTATTTTCTGCGAGGGTCTTCTTTCGCTGTTTCAACTCGTCTCTTACCTCGTTTGCTGCTTGAAACCGCTCACGAAGCATCCGCTGAACTGCCGGCGGGTACGAGTCGTACATACCAAATAGCTTGGCCCGCTTGATTGAGAAGGCCTCATCACAATTGGGGCATTCAATCCTGAGTCCTGGCACTGCCAACAACTGCTTAATAACCTTGTTCCCCATGCGATGATGCTCCCGTTGTAGGTCTAACGAGGCTGTAGGAAAACCCGATTCGACTTCACCGGTACCGTTTTTAGGGGGTGCCTTGACCCCTCCCGGGTATGCGATCGTCGAATACAGGGCATCCTGGGAGGTCGTTTTTTGTTCATCAACAAACCATATTTCCTATAGGGTGAGGTACCCCCGTCATTCTTGTTTTGTCCCCTTTTCTTGTTTGTGACGTATGACGCTTCGGTTCAGCGGCGGCGCTTCAGCGCCGTCCGCTACAACCGGTTGTTGGGCGGCAGTATGGGACACCAAACGCGAATAGTCTGTGAGGTAGGCGCATCTTGGGTGGAACTCACTTGTTGAGGCGCTTCTCGACCCACCCCCAGCGCCTGTGCGCAATCTCCATCGAACGCTTGTAGGCGGCGTTAGTCCGCATGAAGCTGTAGTTTCCATCGGCTGCCTTGGGTTCGTAGAGCTTGTCCGCGGCGAGGTCCGAGAGGATGAAGCGGCACCGCATCGTGGCAAAGCCGGAAAGCCAGTCGGTGTACTGGGCTTCAAGGCTCAGCCCTCGGCCGAAGGCCTCGGCGCGTTCCTCAAGGTTCGGGTCATTCAGGATCGCCTGGCAGAGCAGCGCCCACAGCAAATTCCTCGCGCGCTGCACATAGTCGTACTTGCGCGCGCCCTTCTCGACAATGTCCTTCACAAGGCGCCGGAGCCGGAATTGGACCTTGTAGCAGAGGACGATCTGGCGAGAGTCCGCCTTAAGCCGGCCCTGGTTGAACACCTGGCCGTAGATCCGGTCATCTTCGAATACCTCCCGGAAGCGCGTGAATTTGTCGATCTCGCCGTCACTCACGAGGAACGTCTGCGCGAGTCGGGGCAACTCGATGGCCTTGTGCTCAGTAATCCTCCGCTCTTCTAGATCCTCGTCGCTCAGGTTCTCGAACGCCCTCTCCTGGCGCTCATAGTAGATCCCCAAGTCGTCTTGGAACCTGTCTTGAATCTCAAGCTGTATCATGTCGTTCGCGTGCAGGTTCCACGGATCGACTGGATTCTGGCGGTTGTTGTTGATCGTGACGGTCGTGACAAACTCGGGAACGGCATCCGTGATGATGCGGCACACCACGTGGATGTTCTCCAGCGCGTCTCGCCTTTCCGTCAGGAGGTTGTTGCCCTCGTTCGCTTTCAGGAATCTCGAGATGGTCGTAACCGTCTGCGCGCCGTTGAGGAGGCGTGGCTCCGTGACCTTGAACTGCCCGTCCGTCGCGCTCAGCGCCTCGGCAAAGAGCGTGACGCCGTTGTGGTTGAAGGCGAAGACCTTCGCATCCTCCTTGCCGTCGAGCACGATGCGCTTGAACGACTGCTGGATGGATCGGTTAACGGCCTTGTCCTCCGGTAGTGCGGCACGGATGTTCCGCTCGAAGAACCGCTCGCTCATCTCTCGGTACATCGCGTGAAGGTCCACGAGTTTGATGAACCCAATCGTCATCGTTTCGCCATTTGGGCCAGCGCGCGTGACGGTGTCGTCGAGTTGGATGGGGTAGGTGTGGGTCTTGCGGATATGCGTCGTCGAGCCGACCTTGCGCGTTCGCGCCGAGCGGAACTCGATCACCATTGTCACCGGCCGCCCGAGGCGCTGGTCGATTAGGTACTTCTTGTTTTCCAAGTCCTCGCGGAGCTTGTCGAGCACCTGGCTTCGTTCCGCCTCCGCCGGATCGCCAGTGAACACGAAGTGAACGCAAACACGGTCGATCACCGCCTCGTTCTCGATGAGACAACTCTTGAGCTGGAGCAGCAGTTGGTTCTGCTGCTGGTCCTGGGTCCGCGCTCCGAAGATTCGCTCCATCCCGGCCTCGGTTAGCCGATTGAACGACTGCTTGAACTGGGCGTGAGAGTCCGAGTACTTGAATTGGAACAGGTAGAGATTGCGCTTCTCGCCGTCGAAGTGAAACCCATCGACGCCGTAGTCATGCCCGCCGAACGCGACCTGCGTGATCGCTTGGTCTCGCTCGACGCCGAACTCCTGCTCAAGATACAAGAGACCGAAATAGTCGTTGCGAACGCCGCCGCAACTCTTCTTCAGATCCGAGAATGCCTGATCAATTACGCGATCTGTGATTGCCATCGTCTAGTCCTAAGGGTCGTCAGAATACTGACGGGTCGCCCGCCCAAACATAATTCGCCACGGCCTCCGCGGTTCAGCACTAGGCGGTCATCAGACCGGGACCGATCGTTTCTCCGGTATGAACGGGAACAACGGTGCAACGTCCGTCGGGATGCTCAAGAAAGTGGTGGCTCCCCTTGATGCGATCGACTCTGAATCCGGCCTTCCGTAACATGGCGATCAAGTGGCGGCCCGTCAGGCGGGGCAGCCGGGTCATGAATTGACGACGATCCGCTGAACGCCGATAAACTCGGAGGACTTCGGCGAGATTCCCTCACCCTCGAGACAGAGCTCGATCGCTTCCCGGATCCGTTTCATCAGCGTGTCAAGAGATTTCGCCTGGGTGTGACACCATCGAAGCTCCGGCACACTCGCGACGAAAAATCCCTCCCGGTCACGCTCGATCACGACATTGAATTCTCGTTGCCTGACGTCTCGTTTCATGCCAACCTCACATCCGCGTGGGACGGATTATGCCGAATCCATCAACAAAATACCAGCCTGGCGGAACGCGCAAGAACGGTTCTGTGAGACGAGCCGGAGGTTGGAAATGCTGAACAGCGGGTCAGAACGACGAGGGCAGGTCGCGGCGTTGCATGGGGCCCAACACCGTGAGCGCCATCGTCTCTGGGGCGAGACAGGTCTTTGCCACGCGCAGGAGGTCGTCCGGCGTGACGGCGTCGATGCCCTTGATCATCTCGGGGAGCGTGATGTAGCGTCCGCCGTAGAGTTCGTCCTTGGCCAGTCGGTTCATCCGGCTGCCGGTCCCTTCGAGGCTGAGCATCAAGCTGCCCTTGAGATGGTCCTTGGCGTGCGTCAGCTCGTCTTTGGCGACGACCTGCGAGCGAAGTTTCTTGCATTCCCGCAGACAGAGATTGATGACCTTCTGGGCGGCGGGTTTGCCCGTGGCGGCATAAATGGAAAACAGGCCCGCGTCGTGGTACGAGGCCATGCCGGAGTAGATCGAGTACGCGAGGCCCCTTCGCTCCCGGACCTCTTGGAAGAGCCGCGAGCTGACGCTCCCGCCGAGGATCGCGTTCAGCACGTGGAGGGCGTATCGATCATCGTGAGTTTGCGAGAGCCCCTCCGCTCCGAGACAGATGTGCACCTGCTCCAGCGCCTTTCGCTTGAGCAACACGCCGCCGCGGGTCTTGGGCGGCGTCCGGGGCACGAGAGGGTGCTCCGATCCCTCGAAGGGCGCAAAGGTCTTGGCGATCAGGTCCTCCAGCCGCTCCGGATCGAAGCGCCCGGAGACGGCGACCACGGTCCGCGCCGGGTGATACTGGCGGGCCAAGAAGCCGGTCAGACGCCGCCGGGTCATGGTCTCGATGGTCTTCAGCTCGCCGAGGATGGGCCGGCCGAGGGGGTGGTTGCGCCAGACGTAGTCGGTATGAAGATCGTAGAGATATTCCTCGGGATCATCCTCGATCATCTTGATCTCTTCGAGGACGACCTGTTTCTCGCGCTCCAACTCGGACGCGGCGAACGTGGACTCGAGGAAAATCTCGCCCAAGAGGGCGACCGCCCTGGGCAGGTGCTCGTCCAGCGACTTGGTGTAGAACGTCGTCGTCTCGCGGGAGGTAAACGCGTTGAGTTCTCCCCCCAGGACGTCGATTTCCTTGGCCAGTTCCCGAGCCGAACGGTGACGGGTGCCCTTGAAGAACATGTGTTCGAGGAAGTGGGAGAGCCCTTCTTCGCCGGGCCCCTCATCGCGCGATCCCACGTCGACCCAGATCCCCACCGCCGCGGAACGCACCGCAGGCATGGGTTCGGTGACGACCCGGATCCCGGTGTCCAAAATGATCTTGCGCGGCGTGGTTTTCACAACGTGGCGGCTCGGTTCGAGACGTCAGGAAATACGGAGGGGCACAACGTGTTGTGCCCCTCGCGCATTATGCCTTCTCGGTTCCCTGCGGCGTCGCCCCCATCGCTTCCTTCCGCGAGAGGCGAATCTTGCCCTGGCGGTCCACCTCGAGCACCTTGACCAGGATCTCGTCGCCTTCCTTCACCTCGTCGGTGACGGATTTGACCCGGTGGGGCGCCAGTTGCGAGATGTGCACGAGGCCGTCGACGCCGGGGCCGATCTCCACGATCGCCCCGAACTCCATGATGCGCGTCACCTTGCCCATGTAGAGCTTGCCGATTTCGACGTCTTCGGTGATCTGCTTGATCATCTCGATCGCCCTCTGAGCGGCGGCCTCGTCCGACGAGGCGATTGAGATCGAGCCGTCGTCCTCGACGTCGATCTTCACGCCGGTCTTGGCAATGATCCCACGAATGACTTTCCCGCCCGGCCCGATCACTTCTCGGACCTTGTCCGGTTTGACCTTCATCGTCAGAATCCGCGGCGCGTGGGCCGAGAGCCGGTCGCGGGTTTCCGAGATCGTCTCAGCCATCTTGTCCAGAATGTGCAGGCGCCCAAGCTTGGCCTGGGCCAGCGCCTTCTCCATGATGTCGCGGTTGATCCCCTGGATCTTGATGTCCATCTGCAGCGCGGTCACGCCGGTTCGGGTGCCGGTCACTTTGAAGTCCATGTCGCCCAAGTGATCCTCGACGCCGAGAATATCGGAGATGATCTCGACGTCGTTGCCCTCCTTGATCAGCCCCATCGCGATGCCGCTCACCGGCGCGGCAATCGGCACACCCGCGTCCAACAGGGCGAGCGTTCCGCCGCAGACCGTCGCCATCGAGGAGGAGCCGTTCGACTCCAAAATATCGGACACGATGCGCAGCGTGTAGGGGAATTTCTCCTTCGAGGGGATGACCGGCTTGAGCGCGCGCTCCGCCAAGGCCCCATGCCCGATCTCCCGCCGACCCGGCCCCCGCATCGGACGGGCTTCGCCCACCGAGAACGGAGGAAAGTTGTAGTGCAGCATGAACGTCTTGGTCGACTCGCCTTCAAGTGCGTCGATGCGCTGCTCGTCGTCCGACGTCCCCAGCGTCACCACCGCAAGACTCTGGGTTTCGCCCCGGGTAAAGAGCGCCGAGCCGTGCGTGCGGGGCAACACCCCGATCTCGCAGGTGATCGGCCGGATACCGACCGGGCTTCGTCCGTCCGCTCGGACCTTCTTGTCGAGGATCATGCGCCGCATCTGGTTGCGCTCGAGGTCGTGAAAGACCTCCTTGATCGCGCGGTTCCTTTCGGGCGCATCCGCGCTCCCCACCTTGGCCAACACGCCATCGAGGATCGCGGCCATCCGCTCCGACCGCTCGGTCTTGTTCGGAATGAGCAACGCGTCGCGGACGGGCTCCACGGCTTCGCGGTGGACGCCCTCCACAAGGGCCGCGTCGGGCTCGGTCTTGGGCACGACGAGCTTCGGCTTGCCCACCCGCTTCACCAACTCGTCCTGCAGCGCGATGATCTTCTTGATCTCATCGTGCGCCAGCATGATCGCTTCGAGCATCACCTCTTCAGACACCTCCGAGGCTTCGCCCTCCACCATCATCACCGCGTCGCGCGTGCCCGCCACCACGACGTTCAGCGTGCTCCGCTCAAGATCGGTCAACGTCGGGGCAACCACGAAGCGGTCATCAACCCGTCCGATCCGGATACCCGCGACCGGACCCTGAAACGGGGAGGAAGAAATCGAGAGCGCGGCCGAGGCGCCGATGATCCCGAGAAAATCCGTGGCGTTGCTCTGATCGGCCGACAGCACCGAGGCGATCACCTGGGTTTCGTGGTAAAACCGCTTCGGGAAGAGCGGCCGCAGCGGCCGATCGATCAGCCGGCTGGAGAGAATTTCCCGCTCCGCCGGGCGCCCTTCGCGCTTGAAAAATCCGCCGGGAATCTTCCCGGCGGCGTACGCCCGCTCCTGATAATCGACGGTCAAGGGGAGAAAATCAACCCCCGCCTTGGGTGCCTTGGCGGTGACCGCGGTCACCAAGACCACGGTATCCGCCATCTGGACCAACACCGCCCCATCGGCTTGCTTGGCGACCCGACCGCTCTCGATCGTCAATCGCCGTCCCGCCACGTCCATCTCTAATCGTTCAACCATGCGTTCTCCTTGCTGCGCCTCGTCGAGGTCGCGTTATCGGCTCCGGACGATCCACAGTCAATGAGACCTGACGATCCCCGTCTTCGAGCGGTGGTCGCCATGTGTCATTCACTGTGTCCCTCCTGAACCGTTCCGAACGTACGCCGGCACCGATCGGCCGCCGTCGCGTACGCGCTCGGGGTGAGTGAACAATCTCCGGCCGATGTCAGCGCCGGATATCCAATTGGCCGAGGATCTTCTTGTACCGCTCCACGTCCGTCCGTTTCAGGTAGTCCAACAGCTTGCGGCGCTGGCTCACCATCATGATCAAGCCGCGACGGGAATGATGATCCTTGGCGTGGGCCTTGAAATGATCGTTCAGATCGGCGATCCGCTTGCTCAAGATCGCGACCTGAACTTCGGGCGAGCCGGTGTCACTCTCGTGGCGCTTGAAGGTGTTGATGACCCCTTGTTTGACCTCTTTCTGCAACATCGTGCTTCCCCTTTCCTGTTGATCCCCGCTATCGTCGCAGGCCTCGCCCTGCGCCCGCGGCGCCCTGCAATCCGCCCGTTTCCTTCACCGACGGATCGGCCAAGACGCGTTCGATCTTCAACACGCCGGCCCGTCCCCCACCCCTCATGTCCGCCTGATCGGCCAAAGCCGTCGCCAGCGCGACCGTCACGCCGGCGGTCCTGATCCGGACCAGATCCCCGCGCCGACAGATCCCCACCCAGGTCTCCACCCGTTCCGCCGTCAGCGCGACCCCGTGACACGCGCGCTCGGCCGTCGCCGCGTCGACGTCAACGGCGGGAAGATCGCTCAAGACCTCGTCGATGGCGAACAGCCCACGTCCCGTCTCTCCCGCGCGCACGTCCGCCTCGACCTCGGTCACGGTGCGGGCGTCCGCGATGAGGAATCGCCCGACCCGCCGCCGCTCCAGGGCCTGGAGGGACGCGCCGACCCCCAAGCGTTCCCCCGCCTCGACGCACAGCGTCCGCACGTAGGTGCCCTTCGAACACGTCACGTCGAACGTGACGTCGCCGTCGGCGATCCCCAGGACCTCCAAGCGGCTGATCGTGACCGTGCGCGGCTGCCGCTCCACGACTCGCCCCTCGCGCGCGGCTTTATACAGCGGTTCACCGTTGACCTTGACGGCCGAATACATCGGAGGGATCTGGATCAACGGCCCCACCAAGCCGCCGAGAACGCGGAGAATGTCGTCGGCGCTCACCCGGACCTCGGAGCGCGACAACACGCGGCCCGTGGCGTCTTGGGTATCGGTGGTGACGCCGAGCCGCATCACGACGCGATAGTCCTTGTCGGCGTCGACCAGGTAGTGCGCGACTTTCGTGGCGTGCCCGATGCACAGGGGGAGAACGCCGGTCGCCATCGGATCCAGGGTCCCGGTATGCCCGACCTTGGCGTGCTTGAGCAGGCCGCGGACCTTGGCGACCACGTCGTGCGAGGTCCAGTCCGGAGGTTTGTTGATGTTGAGAAAACCGTCCATACCGATTCGGATTAGCGCCCCGCGCTCACGGGGCCTCGCGGGCGGTGGCGGCCGCGACCGCGCTCAACATGCGCGCCCGCACCGACTGTAAATCGCCCTGGGCCATGCAGCCGGCGGCGTTGCGATGTCCGCCCCCGCCAAACCCTTCCGCCACCGTCGCCACGTTGACCCGCCCCTGAGACCGGAGACTGATCTTGTATTCCGTCGGCGTCACCTCCCGGAACAACAGGGCCACTTCAACCCCTTTCAGCGATCGGGGGTAATTGACCATTTCCTCGGTGTCTTCCGCGGAGGTTCCCGTCTTTCGAAACGACTCGTGGGTCACCGTCACCCACGCGATCTTTCCGCCCTCGTGGCGTTCCAGACTCCGCAGGACCTCTCCCAAGAGTTGAAGGCGGCCCGGCGAATTCCGTTCATAGAGCGCCTGCGCCACCTTGGCGCTCTCCACCCCGCACTCCAGGAGATCGGCCGCCACCCGCAAGGTCGATGGCTTGGTATTGGAATATCGAAACGACCCCGTTTCACTCAACAAGGTCGTATAGAGACAGAGGGCCATGTCTCGCGACACGGGTATCCCCCATGCCAGCATCAATTCATAGACCATCTGGCCGGAGGCGGTCGCGTCCGGGACAACCCAATTCAACCCGCCGAATCCGCGATTCGTCATGTGGTGATCGATGTTCACCACCAGCTTGACGGGCGGAGGACTGCTCGGGAAGAGACCCGTTCGATCCAAATCCCCGCAGTCGACAACCGCCAACACGTCGTACCCCAAGGGAAGGGTCCGATTCTGCGGGACCACCACGCCGTGATAGGGCAGGAAGTCGAGATACGCCGGCACGTGATCGCGAATCACCACGTCGGCCTTCTTGCCGGCGGCGCGCAAGGCCAACGCCAGCGCGATGGCGGACCCCAAGGCGTCCCCTTCCGGATTGACGTGCGTCGAGACGGCGAAGGTGTCGAACGCCTTCATCGCCTCAACCACGGCCCGGGCGTCAGGTGCGGTCTTCGTCGCCATCGTCGAGTCCCTTCGCTGCGTCGGTTCGGTCCCCGGACAGTTCGTCCAGCACCGCTTCGATATGTGCCGCCTGACGGGGCGTCGTATCCTCTTTGAACACCAGCTCCGGCGTGTACTTCAACCGCAGACGCCGTCCCATTTCGGTCCGGATGAAGCCCGCCGCCCGTCCCAGCGCGTTCAACGTCTCCTCGGCGATCCGTCCCTCTTCCAACAGACTGACAAACACCGTGGCGTGCCGAAGATCCGGGCTCACCTTCACCCCCGTGACGGTGACAAATCCGATCCGAGGATCTTTGACCTTCCGCAACAGGAGGTCGGCGATTTCCACCCGCATGAGATCGCCCACGCGCTCCGTCCGTTGATACCCCATACCCTGATTCGATGAAGCGGCTCGCATCCCGGTCTCACACGAACTCCAACTCGGATCGGACCAACTCAAGATCATGCTCGCGCTCGACGGCACGCAGGAGTTGATCCAGCACGCCATTGACGTAGGCGCGATCCGTACCGACGCACGCCGCGGCCAACACGGCGCTCTGCCACAATTCGTGCGCGTCCACTTCGGCCACCGACACGTTGAACCCGCGGCGCAACCGGTCTTTCAAGCCCTTCACGACCTGCCGTTTTTCCTTTAGCGAATGGCGATCCGCCAAGTACAGTTCCATCCGGCACACCCCAACAATCATGCGACTGCAGCTACAGTTTCCCCGCGATCTTTTCCATCGCAAACACTTCGATGACGTCGCCGACCTTCAGGTCGTTGAAATTCTCCACCCCGATCCCACACTCGTAGCCGGTCTGCACTTCGCGCACGTCGTCTTTGAAACGGCGCAGCGACCCCAGCTTGCCCTGATAGACGACGATCCCGTCCCGGACCACCCGAGCACCGGCGCTCGCGCGCGAGATGACCCCTTGGGAGACGTAGGACCCCGCGATCGCGCCGATGCGGGGCACCATGAAGACTTGCCGAACCTCGGCGCGCCCCAGGCTCTGCTCTTTAAAGGTGGGGGCCAGGAGGCCCTCCATCGCCAACCGAACGTCGTCCACCGCCTCATAAATGATCCGGTACGTTCGGATATCGACCTTCTCCCGATCCGCGACCGCTTGGGCCTTGCTCTCCGGCCGCACGTTGAACCCGATCACGACCGCGTTCGAGGCAGCCGCCAGCAATACGTCGCTTTCGGTGATCCCGCCGATCCCTTCGTGGAGCACGCGCAGACGGACCTGATCGGTGGAGAGCTTCTCCAGCGAGCCCTTCAGCGCCTCCGCCGAACCCTGGACGTCGGCCTTGAGCACGATCGTCAGTTCCTTGGCCCCCCCCTCGGCGATCTTCCCGTAGAGATCCTCGAGGGTCATCTTGCGGGGCGGAGCCTGCGCCGGACCGCGGCCCTTTTCGAGCCGGGCCGCCACGATCTCCTTGGCCGTGCGATCGTCTTTGACCACTTGGAAGACGTCCCCCGCCTGAGGGACCCCTTCCAGTCCGATCACCTCGACCGGCATCGAAGGGCCCGCCTGGTCGGTCCGGCGCCCCAGATCGTCCAGCAGCGCCCGCACCTTCCCGGCTTGGCCGCCGGTCACGAAGAGATCGCCGACGTGCAGCGTCCCGTCTTGCACCAGCACGGTGGCCACCGGCCCGCGTCCCTTGTCCAAGCGCGCCTCGATGATCGTGCCCAACGCGGGCTTGGCCGCATTGGCGGTCAGTTCGAGGACGTCGGCTTGGAGCAGAATCATTTCCAGCAGGGTGTCCAGACCGATCTTCTTTTTCGCCGACACCTCGGCGAAAATCGTCGTGCCGCCCCACGCCTCCGAAATGAGTCCGTGCTCGGAGAGCTGGCTCTTGATCCGTTCCAGTTGGGCCTCCGGCTTGTCGATCTTGTTGATCGCGACGATGATCGGCACGTCCGCGGCCTTGGCGTGGTTGATCGCTTCAACGGTCTGCGGCATCACGCCGTCGTCCGCGGCAACGACCAAGACCACCAGATCAGTCACCTTGGCGCCGCGCGCCCGCATACTCGTGAACGCCTCGTGACCCGGCGTATCCAAAAACGTCACCGACTTGCCCCCGACGTTGACGGTGTAGGCCCCGATGTGCTGGGTGATGCCCCCCGCCTCCTGCTCGGTGACCTTGGTCGTGCGGATGGCGTCCAGCAGCGAGGTCTTCCCGTGGTCGACGTGTCCCATGATCGTCACGACCGGTGGGCGCGGAACGCGGAGCGTGGGATCGTCCGGGAGCGCTTCGATCATCTCCTCTTCCGTGCGATCGGCGATCCCCTCGGCTTTCACTCCGAAGTGTTCGGCCACCAGCACCGCCGCGTCCAGATCCACGGCTTGATTGATGGTCGACGGCGTCCCCATCGACAGCAACTGCCCGATGACCTGCGGAGCCTTCACGCCCAGCAAATCGGCCAGGTCCTTGACGGTCAATCCGGCTCGGAGCTTGACGATCTTCTTGCGGGGCTTCGTCGCCTCCAAGACCGACGAGGGGTGATGCGCCTTTTTCATTTGCGCGCGGAGTCGTTCGTCGCGGCGATGCAGCGGCTTGAAATCCTGCCAGACCAGCGCGTCCTGCTGCAATTGCACCGGGGCCACCGCCTCCTTCTCCCGTTTGCCGGTCTTTTTGAGCTTCTTGAGTCGGTCCTTCTCTTTCTCTTTGTCCTTGGTCGACTCGCCGATGACCACCGGCGCGCGCGGTGGAGCCACGATCGTCGGCTCGGGGGCCACGGGCTTGATCATCTCCGGCATCGGGGGCTGGGGCACGACGACCGGAGCGTGGGGACGGAAGACCTCGGGAACCGGCCGGCTCGGCGTCGGAGGAATCGAGGGCTCCGACACCGCGGGCGCTGGAGTCGCGGAGGCCAACACCTCGATGGACGGCGGTTCCGGCTGGACCCGCTTCTTGATCAACACGTGCCCGCGTTTCGGCCCGGCGGACTCGGCGGCTTGCTCCCTCTTGGGCTCGTATTTTCGGACCAGAGCCTGGACCTGATCCTCGTCGAGCGTACTCATGTGGTTTTTGAGCACCGCGCCCTGCTTCGCGAGGTCCGCCAGGAGTTCCTTGCTGGTCTTCCCCAATTGCTTGGCAAGTTCAAACACTCTCATGGCTGATCCCTTCCGGTCCACCGTCGACGACATCTCCGCGCTCACGCCGTGGGGCTCTGAGGCTCATCGCCCGCGCCTTCCGACGGCGTGGGGGCGCCGGCCGCGGCGTGTCGGGCCTCTTGCTCTTCACGAACCGCCTGTTCGTGGGCGATCGCGGCGTGGATCTCGCGGTCGCGATCCTTGACCCGCTCCTTCTCGTACTCGCTCTGACTGATGATATCGATCTTCCAGCCGCTCAGTTTGGCCGCGAGTCGGACGTTCTGGCCCTTCTTCCCGATGGCGAGCGAGAGCTGATGGTCGGCCACGACCGCGATCGCCGACTTCTCCGCTTCGGTGATGCCGACCTTCTCGACCACCGCCGGACTCAGCGCTTCCCCGATGAACGTCCGGGGGTCATCCGTCCACGTGATGATGTCGATCTTCTCCCCGCGGAGCTCGCGCACCACCGCCTGGACCCGAACGCCCTTGACCCCGACGCACGCTCCCACCGGATCAACCGCCTTATCCCGCGAGGACACGCAGATCTTGGTCCGATCCCCCGGTTCGCGCACCACACCGCGGACCGTGACGATCCCTTCCGCCACCTCGGGAACCTCGAGCTCGAACAGCTTGCTCACGAACTCGGGACACGCCCGCGACAAGATCAACTGAGGGCCGCGCGACGAGGGCTTGACCTCCAGCAAATACGCCCGGAGGCGATCGCCGCGCCGAAACCCTTCGCGGGGGATCTGTTCGCTCACCGGCAGCAAGGCCTCGGTCTTGCCCAGATCGACGATGTAGTTGCGGCGTTCCTGGCCGAGGATCATCCCGCTGATGATCTCCCCTTGGCGCACCGAGTATTCCTTGTAGACGGTCTCGAGCTCGGCCTCGCGCACACGCTGGAAAATGACCTGCTTGGCCGTCTGCGCCGCGATCCGGCCGAAATCCTCCATCGGCATCAGATCGCCGATCTCATCGCCCAACTCGGCGCCGGGGTCGATCAGGAGGGCGTCCTCGATGGCAATCTCCGCCCTGGGATTGGTCACCGTCTCGACAATTTTTTTGAGCGACACCACCTCGATCTCGCCGGTTTCGGGGCTGATGTGCACCTGGATGTTCTCTCCCGCGCCGTACTTTTTACGCGCGGCGGTTTGCACGGCCAACTCCACGGCCTGAATGATCTTTTCGCCCTTGATGCCCTTTTCCCGCTCGATCTGTCCGATGACAGACAGCAATTCACGATTCATGGACCGCCTCTCCCTGACAACCTCGCTTGCGTGGCGCAACCTGCACCGCGCCAGAGGCGCGGAATGTAAAGCGTCACTTCCTTCCAGGTGACGAAGTAACGCAGGGCCCGTTTCCCCGGCCCGAGGCTGCGATAAGCTTTATCGCCTTTCTTCACCGTTCACCACTCGACCTCCAACCGGGCCTGGACGATCGCCGACCACGGGATCGCCCACTCCTGACCCATCTCATCCGCCACGCAGACCGAGTCGGCTTCAATCCCTTTGAGGCGTCCAGTCACCACGCGGGGTCCCTCCCACGGGGCGCGGGTTTTGACGCGAACGAGCCGGCCCACCGACTTCTGATAGTCGCTCGGCTCCTCCAACGCGCGGTCAAGGCCCGGAGACGACACCTCCAGCGTATAGCGATGCTCGATGGGGTCCTCGACGTCCAGCGCGTGGCCCACCGCCCGGCTCACTCGCGCACACTCGTCCAGCGTCACCCCGCTCGGCTTGTCGATCGTGATACGAACCGTCCCCCCCGTCTTCCCGCCGCCGTATCGCACGGCCACCACTTCGATCCCCAGCGCCGCCGCGATCGGCGCGGCGACCCGCGTGACGCGGTCCGCCACCTCCGATGGCTGCGAGCGCGCGCCCTCAGACGGCATTCGAGGCCATTCGATGCCTTGAGTCAGCTTCTTCATCATGATGAAACCGCCTGCGCCGGAAACAAAAAAAGTGGGCTACCAACTGCCCACTTCGGTCCGACCCGCGCACCTTCCGTTTCCCCAACCGGACGCAAAAGCGAGGGCAGTCTACCACAGCGCATCGGGAGAGTGCAAGCGATTCGCCGGCCGGTCATGTCCGCCTTCGCCTCCCCGCATTGCGGCTCTTTAGCGGGACGACGGCGCGGGGACACTCCGCGTCGATCACGTCTCCCAAGCGGCGATAGAGCGTCTGCGCCACCGGCCCCGGACTCCCGGTGCCGACTTTGGCGCCGTCGAGCGACACCACCGAGACGATCTCGATGGTCGTCCCCGTCAGGAAGATTTCGTCGGCGCGGCGGTATTCCTCGACGGTCACGACCCGCTGTTCGAGGGGGAAGCCTTCACAACGGATGAGCTCGAGCGTGACCGCGCGGGTAATGCCCGGCAGAATCGAGGGATCCGTGGGGGACGTCACTACGGTGCCCCCGATCACGGCGAAGCAATTGCTGATCGCCCCTTCGGTCACCACGCCGTCGCGGACCAAGATCGCCTCGAACACGCCCGCCGCGCGCGCCTCCTCCCGAGCCAGCACGTTGGCCAGCAGATTGAGCGATTTGACGTCGCATCGCCCCCACCGGAGGTCCGGCACAGTGATCGCGGTCACCCCCTGTTCGCGAACCGACGCCGAGAGCGGATCAAGCCGCCGCACCGTCACCACCACCGTCGGACGGACGGTGTTCGGAAACCGGTGCTCGCGCGGCGCAGGCCCGCGCGTGACCTGGAGGTAGACCTTGGCGTCGGCAAAACCGCTCATCGCGAAAGCCCGCGTGACGAGGCGACGCCAGTACGCGTGGGAATACCGGATCGGCAATCGGATGCCGCGCGCGCTCTGCTCCAGGCGGTCGAGATGGGCGTCGAGGTGGAACAGACGCCCGTTGTAACTCCGCACGACCTCATACACGCCGTCACCGAATTGGAACCCCCGATCCTCAATGGACACCGTGGCCCGATTGATCGGGAGAAACCGTCCGTTCACGAAGGCAATCGTGGGCATAGCCGCGCTGGCCTAGCGCGTCGCCGGGCCGATCGTCCGGCCCGAGGCTGCGCGATGACCTTTTCCGCCCTTCCGCTTCCGCATCAGCACGTTGTGAAACACGTACAACCCGTCGCGGTCTTCCGTCACCTCGAGGATGTCAAACTCGTAGCCGAACATCGCGTCGAAATCCGCTCGACGGAAGAACCGATCATAGTGTCCGCGGTGGACGAGCCAATCGCGCGTCCTCCGTTCGCCCGCGTGGTGCTTAAACTTGGTGGAGAAACACGACAGGAGGAAAGAGCCCTCGGGCTTGAGGAGCGGCACGACTTGTTCGAGATACCGCCCGGTGTCGCGACGCCGAACGTGGTGCAAACAGCCGTAGTCCAGGACGACGTCGAACGTCTTTGGGGCGAAGGGCAGCGCGAAGACGTCGGCCTGGACGAACCCAAGACCGCGTACCGAGCCGCGATCCACGGAGACGCGGGCCCGCGCCAACGCCTTCGGTTCCAGATCGACCCCCACGGCGAGCGCCCCCGCGCCGGCGAACGCCCGGGTGTGGCGCCCCTCGCCGCACCCGATGTCGAGGACGCGGCGGTCACGACCCCGAAATGTTCGGAGAAATCGCGCCACCATCGGCGAAACACCATCCGTCGGCCAGCCATGCTCGCCCGTTTCATAGGCCCGCTCAAAATACGCCCGCTGCGCGCGATAAATATCGCCCCTCACCTTCGTCACCGCGCGGTAGTCTACTCCTCTCGAACGAGGGGAATCAAGCGCGAGGAACCGCGCCAACGTTCAGGGGAATTCTGGCTGACGACGTCAGGCCTCGCTCACCGAGAATTGGTCAAACATGAAGGGGCTCGCGAGTCCAGAGGGAAGGGGCGGGGGCAGAACCTGTTTACCGCGTGATGTACATCGCCTCGGACGTGCCTAGAATCAAATCAAGCACAAAGCGGGGGCAGCCTCCCATGGTGGCGCCGCGCCCCATGGGAGGCTGCCCCCAATTATTTTATTTCCCACGGCGAATTGTTGGGCGAATAATCAGCTATGGGTGGCTTCAGCATGCAACTTCAATCCTAGCGCTGCGACTACTCTGAGGATTGTGTCGAAGCCGGGGCTGCGCTCGCCGGAGAGCGCCTTGTAAAGACTTTCTCGGGAGAGGCCAGCATCGCGCGCGACCTGTGCCATGCCCTTAGCGCGCGCAATGTCCCCCAGCGCCTTGGCGATGAAGGCTGCATCGCCGTTGGCCTCCTCAAGACACGCTTCAAGGTAGGCAGCCATTTCCTCTGGGGTTCGGAGGTGCTCGGCAACATCGTAGCGACTGGTCGTGGTTTTTCTCATCGTATGCTCCTACAATTTGCGTGCGAGGCGCAAGGCGGCTTTGATATCGCTGGATTGAGTGCTCTTGTCACCACCCGCCAGTAGAATAATCACCTCACGCCCGCGCTTCGTGAAGTACACCCGGTATCCCGGCCCGTAACCGATCCGCAACTCCGAGACGCCTTCGCCAACCGGCTTGACATCCCCCGCGTTTCCCGCCGCCAGGCGCTCGATCCTGGCTTGAACGCGCGCCCTGGCATGAATGTCGCGCAGGCGGTCGAGCCACTGGGCGAAAATATCGGTCTTGCGAATTTCAATCATGAGGAAGGTGTAGCCTATCGGCTACATATTGTCAATGCTACGGCAAAACGGGGGCAGAGTACATTTCCCGATACCTTCCGTGGCCGCCCGCGCGACTCACCGACTAGGCGTCGGCCCGCGACGGACTCCATCTCCTGCTGAAACGCGGCACGAGCACGAGATGGACTTGGTTGGTCATCAGCACATAGGCGTAGAGGCGGCAGCGATGACGTTCCTTCGCCTTGGCCAGGCAGGCGAGGAAAAACCGATAGTCGGCGTCGGTGAAGAAGATCGGTTGGCGGTTATTGCCGCGCTGGATGACATGGTGGGGAAGCGCTGGGACGGCGCGGCGGGGGCGGCGGGCCATGATCGGAACTCCCCTTGAATAGGCGGGATCTTATCTTATGGAAGCGAGAGTGGTGGTGTCAAGAAAAAGGTACTCTGACCCCGTCTAGGCACTCGTCTAGGCATTCTGAGGCGGTTGGCATGCGACCAGCTATGCGTGCGAATGTTTGCCTCAAAAAACGCTAGTCAGCCGTGTCCCCAGAACTTTTGCCAATCATATACAAGCAGTTGAAACGTAATTTAAAATCCCTATGAACCTCCCAAAACTGCTTTTCACCTATCAACTCATTTCGCCTTTCGGCACTTGGCCCAAACTGATAGTCGCTCATGAAGAGCAGCCTCCCGACTGGAGAGGCCGTCAGCAGATCATGGAGTAACCCTCTCAACGCCGGCACAAATTCCGCTGCAAATTCTAAAAACACTATTTGCTCCTGCTCGCGGCATTTAGCGCTCAAAAGACGATACGCAGAAAATATCCCTTTGGAAGACTGGTCTCGAAACTTAGGGTCACCCAAGTGGTAGATACAGCCCTTATATCGGTTCAAGTCCGCTTGGAATAATGGATGCGGGCTGCGATGAGAAATAAGAGAAGTTTCTGCGAGGACGGCGAATGGGCTTTCTGATAGATGGATTGGTCGGAGTTGTTCCAGACATATTATTTCAATAGATGGCATCGTTTAATTAGTGATGAAAGACGCTCAGTCTAGAAAGTCAAATATATTACCGATGGAATCGCCTCGACCTCCCCCGGGAGTTATTGGGTAGACTTCCCCGGTCACAGTGTCTACAACAACATTGGGGTTCCTGATCGGCCCGCCGCGAGAAAGACCCTGATTTTTTACTGCGTGAATAGCGTCTCTTATTGATTTAATCGATCTACTCAACTCAATCGCGATAGCACGCTCGGAACTGGTTATAATCCCAGGCCCTGGAATTATATTCGAGGGATCACAGGCGAAGCTTCGCCAGAAACCCAAAAGGAGTCCATCTTTACGTCCTGCACCAGGACGGCAATGTGGGGGAAGGGGCATCAAAAGCGCCAGTTCCCCACTAGGATCGATCAAGTTGATCGGGGCATTAAATACGTAGCCATAGAGATTGACATTCCTTCCCGCGAACTCAATCGGGTCCTCGCTAGTAAACCGCTGCAATGTGGAGCTATAGTAACGGGCTCTGTAGTAATACATGCCAGTCCCATCATCCTCGCGGCCGGTGTATTGGAACGCGTTGGAACTCGCCGCTCCAGCAGTAGTAGTCTTGCCAAACGGCTCGTAGGCGTACGCGGTTGCGACGGCCCCTCCGGCATCGGCCAGTACCATTGTGCTCCCCAAGGCATCGGTCAGGAACGAACGAGATCCTGCGGCATCCGTGCGCGTGAAGTACTCATCGATCCCGAGCCCCGTCAGCAAATTCGCCGTCGGGGTGGTCCCCGCTAACTCTTGCACGGGGTTCTGCCCATCGTACAGAAAGCTCCTCGTCGTACCGTTGATGGTCTTCGTCATGCGCCGACCGAAGGGGTCGTACTGGAAGCTCGCCGTAGTCGTGGGGCTCGTCAGTCCGGCAAGCCGGTTGCGCGCATCCCAGGTATGCGTGGTCACCCCGTCGCTCGTCAGGTTGCCGTTTAGATCGTAGGTCAGCGTCTGGCTCCCGAACGTCACCATCTGGTTGTTGGCATTATACGTCGCCGACGCCAGGGCTTGGGGAATCCCCGTCCGCGCCCACGTCCCGCCCACCGTGGTGCGCTGCCCTGCCGCGTCGTAGGTGTACGTCAGTGTCCCCAGCACGGCTGTGGTCGTCCGATACGTGAGCCCCGTCAGCCGTGAGGCGGCATCGTAGGCATACTCCGTCACAACTCCATTCGGCAAGGTCAAACTCGTGCGCCGATTGGCGGCATCATAGCCGATGCTCACCGTGTTTGTCCCTTGGGTGATCTGCGTATGCCGATTAGCGTTATCGTAGCTGTAATTCACGGTCGGCTGCCCGGTTACGGTCATCGTCGTCCGCCGGCCCGCAGCATCATACGTGTAGCTCACCGCCCCTTGAGGAGTCGTCTCCGACATCAGCCGATCCAAACCGTCGTACGTCCGCGTGATGGTTCCGGAGACCGAGTCAACTATTTGGGTCAACCGATTCCCGCCATCGTATGTGTAATGGATCGTTGAGGTGTCGGCGTAGGTCGCTTGCGTGCGCCGGTTCAGCGCGTCGTAGGCGTAGCTCGTGGCCTGGCCCTTGCGATCGGTAACGGTCTGCAGGTTACCATTGGCATCGTACTGGTAACTTTCCGCTTTGAGCAACGGGTCGATGCGGGTGGCCAAACGGTCCATGGGATCATACGTGTAGCTGGTGGTGTTCGTGCGCGCGTCAGTCACGCGGAGCAGATTGCCATTCGGATCATAGCCAAACCCGGTCGTGCCCTGCACGGGATCGGTCACCGTGGTGAGCCGGTTGAGCGCGTCATAGTCGTACTGGGTCCGATGGTCCAGGGCGTTGGTGAGGCTGAACAATCGCCCGACCTGATCGCTAAAGCGGCTCGTCCGATGGCCCAACGGATCCGTCACGCTGACCAGGTCGCCGAAGTCGTAGGCCATCTGCGTGGCGTTCCCCAAGGGATCGGTGACCGACGTCGCTTGCCCGGCGAGATTATAGGCCGTGGTCGTCTGCTGGCCGAGCGCGTCGGTGGTGTGGATCAGATTGCCGCTCAGGTCATAGGTCAACGTCGTGGTGTGATTCAGCGGGTCGGTGAGCATCGCGATCTGGTTGAACGTGGGCTCGTAGGTGGAGGTCGTCGTCACGGCCTCGGGCGTCCCGGCCAGGCGCGTGACGCTGAGCCGATTGCCCTTCGCGTCGTAGGTGGAGTCGGTCCGCCGGCCCAGGGGATCGGTGACCGACAACACCAGATTGGTCCCCGCCTGTCGAGCATAGGTCGTCGTCTGCTGCTCCGGCATGCCGACCGCGCGGGTATCGGTCAGGATGTAGCCGCTGGGCTGTGTGTAGCCGTTGGGGTTAAACGTCACTCGCCGGACCGTCCCCCGCGGGTCGGTCACGTCGGTCTGGGTCACGTTGCCATACGCATCGAGAGTGTAGGCGAACCGATACGTCGTCGCGTCCGCCTGGGTCTGCTGGATCACCCGGCCGTTCCCGTCGTACGCATTGGTGAGAAAGACGATGCCCCGCGCGTCGGTGAGCGTGAGCATCCGGTGGGCCGCGTCATACGTGTAGGAGGTGACCCCGCCGTTGGGATCGGTGACCGTCACCAGCCGCCCGCTGGCGTCATAGGTGTAGGTGATCACGCGCCCCAGGTTGTCCTTGGCTTGGGTGATGCGGTTGCCGGCGTCGTAGGTGAGCTCAACCGTCCGACCGTTGGGCGACGTGATGGTCGTCAGATTGCCTGTCTGGCCATTCGCACGCGTCAGCGTGAGGCGATTGCCGTAACGATCGCGGATGGCCTGGAGCGGCGCCAGGTCGCCGAAGATGTAGGTCGTTCCGGTTTTGAGCGTCAGATCCCAGCCCGTGCCGTTCCACACGATCGTCGAGCCGTAATAGGGCGTTGGCGTTGCGGTGTGCTCGAAGACCGCCGTCGTATAGTCTGTTCCCGGCGACGTACGCACATAATGGATCCGACCGCCGTTGGGGAGGATGAGATCGGCGTAGCTATAGGTGCTCGTATCGCCGTCGCCGATTAAGAACATCTCGTAGGGGTGCGTCGTCCCGATCCCGAACGGGCGGGAGAACGTATCGTTCGGCCGATAGGTTCTTGTCAGCGCAATCGGGATCAGGTCCGGCAAGAGCAGGTCCGTCTTCTCCAGGACGAACAGCCCCGTGCTCAGGTCCACCGGGTCGCCGTCAGTACCGCCGCTGTTGCCGGGAGCCGGGCTGGAGACCGGCGCGGCGCCGCCACCAAAATGGTCCGGATTGACGAACATGGCCCCGGTGAATTTATAGATCGCCACGCCCAGATCGGGAGCGACCTGCAATCCGTCCTCTGTGACGGCTCGAGGATAGATTGGTGGATAGCTTTAACAGGGGCAGAGAGCCAAGTCAAGAAAAAAATAAATTTTTGAAATTTATGTGCACCTTATGTGAAAACAATGCTAACAAAACGCATTTTCCTCTATGGAACACCACCGGCAGCTACTTCGGCGTGGGCGCCAAGAAGCACATGGAGTATACTGCCGGGACAATGAGGAGCCGACATGCGCCCCTGTGTGATCATTCTCGACTGCGACGGCACGCTGGTCGATAGCCAGCGACACATCGCCGCCGTCTTCAACGAAACAATCACTTCCTTCGGCTATGGTCCGATGGCGCCCGAAGCGGTGTACCGCGTGATCGGGTTGTCGCTCGATGACGCGTTACGCCGTCTGCTGCCCGACTGCCCGGAGCCGCGGCGCCAAGGGCTCATCAACGCGTACCGCGCGCGGTACGCCCTCGACGTGACGGGGAAGAACCCGTTGTACAACGGCGTCCGCGAGTTTCTCGACGCCGTGCACGAGGAGGGACGATGGACCGCGATGGCAACTGGAAAGAGCCGGGCGGGCGCACTGCGGGTTGTGGCCGAACACGACCTGTCCCAGCATTTTCCCATCATCAAGACGGGCGATATCTGCCGTCCCAAACCGGACCCCGATATGATTCTTCAAATCTTGGACGAGCTCGGTCTCCCGCCCGACCGCGCGATCATGGTCGGCGACACCACCTTCGACATCGAGATGGCGAACGCGGCCGGCGTGCGAGCGGTCGGCGTGACGTGCGGCGCCCATGCGGCGGACGAGCTGGCAAACGCCGGCGCCAACCTCATTGTCTCCACCCTGCCGGAGCTGACGCCCCACCTTCCGACCTTGTTGCCGGCGTGAACGTCGGAAGAAAGCGGCGATCAGAGATGGGGAGGCTCAGCGACTGAACGACGCGTCGGCAGCTCGACGGTCGTGACCACGGGATAATGATCGGAACCGAGATCGGGTCCAACGGTTCGGCTGACCACACGGATGGACGACGACACAAGAGTATGGTCGATCGCAATCCCGAACCATCGGCCAATGGGGCTGGGCCACGTCGTCTGGAGCCCGAAGCCCTCTTGCCCGTCTCGAAGCCCTGTCGAGGCGGTCAGCGCTTCGAACCAGGGAGACCATCGCGTGACGTTCAGATCGCCCGCGATGATCGTGTGACGGGAAGGATCGGCGGCCGCGCGACGTCCAAGATCCGCCAACTCACGATTCCGTGCGGCCGCGTCGCTCGGAGTGGAGGGGCTCGCCAAGTGGGCGGCATACAGCGTGACGGGCGCGGAGTCCGGAGAGGGCGATGCCGTCAACACAATCGTCGGGGACCACGGGGCGTCGATCCACTCCAGCCGCAGCGTGCTGGACGGTACGCGACTGAGCACCGCGATGCCGCGTCCCTTCCGATCGGGGCTGATCAGCCGGGCTCCATACCGTTCGTCCAGCGCGTCGAGCGCGGCGCGCCACTCATCCGTCACCTCGACCAGCACCACCACGTCGGGGTTTTGCCGCGTGATCCAGTCGAGCGTGCGTGCGTATGCTCGGTTGTGATAGTTCACGTTGAACTGAAGAACGGTCAGCCGCACCGGATCGGCCGGGCCGGCTTCCGCATGCGACGGTGACCACAGCGGAACCAGCCGAATGGCTTCGACAAGGAAAATGGCAAGGGCCCACGCAGCGAGCCTGCGGCGATCAGCCAGCCAGAAGCCCAACGCACAGCACAACGCCACCACCGCGTACTGCAAGACAAAGTGAGTGAACAGATCCGCAAGCCACAACCACCGCCCCAGGAGCGGAAGGCCCAATGCCGCCAACGACAGCCCCGCCAGCGCGAGGCCGGCCCACCGCGAAAAAGAGAATCGAGCGCCTGCGCTCAAAGCTCGGCCCGTGTGTTGCGCGTGGCGCCTGCATCACCGACCGCCAAGCCCTCTGCGGCTGCAGCCTGCTCCACCACCTTGATGAGGGCGGCGAAATCCTCGTCCTCGTAGCCCCGCTCCAAACCCGCCGCAAAGAGCGAGTCGAGCAACTCGGCGAGCGCCAGCCGAACCCCATGCCCCTTGGCCTCCGCCACGACAAGCCGGATGTCTTTGGCCATGTGTTTGAAGGCGAAGTGGGGCTCGAAATCCCGCTCGGCGACCGCTCGCGCCTTGAGCGCCAGCAACGGCGAGGCCAGGGCGCTGTGGCTGAGCACCTCGATCATCCGTTCATCGGCAAGACCGGCTCGACGACCGAGGGTCAACGCCTCGAAGAGCGCGAGTATCGACCCTGCGATGGCCAAGTTGTTGACGAGCTTCATGGTCGAGCCGCAGCCCACGTCCCCCATGTAGACGACGTGTTTCGCGAGGGGGCTGAAGACCGGATCGAGGCTCCGGACTACCTCTTCCGGCCCGCCGACCATTAACACCAGCTCGCCCTTGGCCGCCGCGAGCTTGCTCCCGGTGACCGGCGCCTCAACGAACGCGACCCCTCGCCGGCGACACGCGCAGTCGATTCCTCTGGCGGTTGCCGGGTCCACCGTGGTCATGTCGACATACACCTGATTGGGATGGAGCGTTTCCACTACCCCGCCGGCGCCAAGCGCCACGTCCTTCACCGATGAGGGATCGCCGAGCATCGTAATGACGACGTTGGCGCCCTGGGCCGCCTCCGCCGGCGTGCCGGCGGCGAATGCGCCTTGTGCCCGCAACGTCTCCGCCGGTCCCTTGCTGCGATTCCAGACCCGCAGCGAAAACCCGGCTCCCAGCAGACGCGCCGCCATCCGGCTTCCCATAATCCCCAACCCCAAAAACGCGATCGACGGCATGATCGGGCTCCTCTCGGCCATCCCGTAGCATACCGAGCAGGACCGCGCAGCGCAAGGTGGTGTTATAATCGTGGCCTATGACGCCGGACTCGGACGCGCTGAACGCCATCGCCAAGATTCCAAAAGTGGAGCTCCACCAACACGTCGACGGCTCGATCCCCGTTACCTTGACCTGGGAACTGATGCGGGAACACGGGCTCAATCCGGTCGAGTCCCTGGAGGACATGGAGCGGCTGCTCACGTTGCAGCCCGAGGAAGAGGGCACTCTGATCCGATATCTCGATAAATTCCACTACCCCGGGTGGATCACGCAGTTCTACGAGAACATCACCCGCGTGGTCGAGACGATCGTCGCCGAAGCGGTGAGCCACGGCGTCACGGCGTTGGAGCTGCGGTACTCGCCCGTGATTCATACCTTCGCGGGTTTGACGATCCGGCAAGCGATCAGCGCCGTCCTGTCGGGCCTCAACCACGCCAAGGACCGGTTCGGCGTCGAAACCGGGCTGATCATTATCGCCATGCGCCATCAGGGCCCGCACATCGCGAAGATTCTCGCCCGACAGGCCATCGCCGAGGCGCAGCATCTGCACAGCAAAGCCGGAGTGGTGGGATTCGACCTGGCGGGCGCGGAGCGCGGCAACCCGCCTCGGCTCTTCACCGAGGCCTACGCGATCGCACGCGCGGGCGGGCTCGGGCTGACCGTACACGCGGGGGAGGACGAGGGCCCCGAGTGCATCTGGCAGGCGGTGGACGAGTTGGGCGTCACCCGCATCGGCCACGGCTGCTCGGCGATTCGCGACCCCGCGCTGGTCAAGCGCCTGGCCGAGGATCGCGTGCTCGTCGAGTGCTGCCTGACCTCCAATTACCACACGGGGGCCGTGAAGAAGGGCCAACCGCACCCCATCCTGACGTTTTTGGAAGCGGGCGTGCCGGTCGCGATCTGCACCGACAACACCACCGTCTCCCGCACGCACCAAGGCCGCGAGAATGCGCTGCTCGCCGAACACCTGCCGGTCGCGGAGATCGCGGCAATCCACGACCGCGCCCGCGCGCACTCGTTCATCCGCGACGTGCGCACGACGGTTGCGGGATCACCTTTGCCCCGGTAGCAGGCTGCTGAAAAAGTCCATCTGCTGCGTTCTCGGTCGTCGGAACTCCTCACGTACGACCAGTACGCTCCGGTTTCCTCCTCCTTGCGGCCTTGCATCTGGAGCTTTTTGAGCAGCCTGCCAGGCCCCGGCAACCGCCGCATACACTGCCGCCGATCAGGAGTTGAATCCGCCCGTTCGCGCGGGTATAGTACCGCTATGCTCCCCACCGGGCTCGTCAGCGATCCGGGCTACTTAGAACACGACACCGGGCCTTCGCACCCCGAGTCTCCACAGCGGCTGAATGCTATCCTGCGCCGTCTTCATGCCGCAGAGTACCGAGACCGACTCTCCCTCATCACCGCCCCGCTCGTCGACCGGACGTGGCTCGAAACCGTGCACACGCCCCGCCATATCGACGGGATCGCGCGGGCGATCCCGTCGTCGGGCCTCGCCTACCTTGACGCTGACACCCCGGTGTCGCCGGGCTCGTACCGCGCGGCGCTCAAGGCGGTCGGGGGCACGCTGGCCGCAATCGACGCGGTCATGACCGCTCAGGTCGCCAACGCGTTCTGCGCCGTGCGCCCTCCCGGCCACCACGCCGAGCCGTCGCGGGCGATGGGCTTTTGCCTCTTCAACAACGTGGCGGTGGGCGCGCGCTATGCCCAGCGCCGCTGGGGCCTCGCCCGCGTCCTCATTCTCGACTGGGATGTCCACCACGGCAACGGCACGCAGGCGGCGTTCTACGACGATCCCACCGTGCTGTACGTGAGTCTTCACCAGTACCCGTGGTATCCGGGTAGCGGCAGCCGGGGTGAGGTGGGCGAGGGGCCGGGCGAGGGGTTCACCCTGAACGTGCCGCTGCCCGCGGGCCGCGGCGACGACGACTATCTTCGGGCGTTCGACGCCCAGATCGCGCCGGCGGTCCGCGCGTTCGCGCCGGACTTCATCCTGATCTCGGCGGGATTCGATGCCCACCGCGACGATCCGCTGGCGGGCATGCGCGTGACCGAAGAGGGCTTCGCCGCGATGACGCGCCTGGCCGCGTCGTGGGCCGCGGACTCGTGCGAGGGGCGCCTCGTGTCGTGCCTGGAGGGCGGCTACGATCTCGACGCGCTGGGCCGATCCGTCGAGGCCCACGTCGCGGAGTTGGTTCGGACGGGCGCCCGACGAAACGGTCAACACCGTAATGGAAGCTCCCTGCAGCAAGCTGCAGGGAATCTTCGAAGTACAAGGAAGTAAAGAAGCACAATTTCCATGTTGCTCGCTTACCCCGCAGTAAGCTGCGAGGAATGCGCTCGCAATGCACTTTCGGCATTATCCACCGTAGAGGAGGCCTCATGAGTTCAGATCTTCAGGACAAGGGGTACAACAAGGAAGAGGAATACTTTTACAAACAGAACAAGGAACTCATCGAAAAACGCCGCAAGGAACTCGATGCCCAACGGAAGGAACAGGAGAGCCACCACGCGGGCGCCCATTGGATGAGGTGCCCGAAGTGCGGAGGCCCCATGAGCGAGATCGCCCTGCAAGGCATCAAGGTCGATCAGTGCGGCGCGTGCGGGGGGATTTATTTCGACCGCGGCGAACTCGAACTCCTCTTGGAAAGTCGCGAACAGAAGGGATTTCTGGGGGGCCTAAAATCCCTCTTTAAATGACGTCACACACGTAGGGGCGGGCTTGAAACCCGCCCCTACTTCACCCGCCCCTACTTCACCCCGTCCTTATTCATCACGATCTTGGCGGCGCTCTTGAGCGTATCCACCCGGTTGTTGAGCACGGCGCGCTTGATCCCGTTCATCGCCTGCGGGTCCAGCTTGTCCAACGGGTCGGCCTCCTTGATCTCCTCGACTTTGATGATGTGGTAGCCAAACTCGGACTTCACCGGGTCGCTGATCTCCTTGACCTTCATCGCGAACGCTTTATCCGCGAAGGGTTTGACCATCTGGTCCTTGGTGAAAAACCCGAGATCGCCGCCGTTTTCCTTGGCCGAAGGATCGGTCGACGTTTCCTTGGCCACCGCGGCGAAATCGGCGCCCTTCTTCGTCACGCGCTTCTTCACGTCCTTCGCCTGATCTTCGGTCTCCACCAGAATATGGCTGGCCTTCACCTGCCGGAAATCGGCTTTATGGGCAGTGTAGTATTCCTTCACTTTCGCGTCGCTGACGTCTTCCGCCACCAGTTTCTGCATCAAGGCTTCGATCAGAATCTGCCGCCTGGCGTCCGTCAGACGGTTTTGAACCGCGGCATCCTTCTCAAGCCCCACCCGTTGGCTCTCCTGAAACAACACCTCCTGAGTCACGAGGCTGTCCAGCAACTGCTCCTTCCCCTCCGGACCCGCAAAACGCTCTTGCGCCTGCGGGGGCATGCCTTCCAGCGCCGACTGAAACGCTTCCCTGGTAATCGTCTGTCCATTGACCGTCGCCAACTCGTCACCCGCCCAAGCCGGCACGATCCCCAGTCCCGCCACCGCAGCCACCGCGACCATCCGCAAACCCCACATGCTTCGTCCTCCTGTTTTTCTTAGTGTGGCGCAACGTAGGCGTCGTATCAGGCGCCAAGGCTGCGAAACCTCGTTGACATTCACAGGGTCTACGTTCACCCCATTTTCTTCATGCGAGAGGATTGCATCAACCCGTCCGCCTGTTCGGCGACAAATCCGTCGTACCCGCGGCGCTCGGCCAGTTCCAATACCGTGAACGCCTCGCCGGCCCGGACTTCGGCCGCCGTGAAAATCTGGCGCAGCCGCGTGCCCCGCGCGCCGATGATCGCTCCCGAGAAGGGAACGCCGGCCCGTTCCATCTCGGCCTTGGCGGCGTCGATGTCCGGAACCAGAATCGCCACATGGTGCAACACGCGATCGCCGAAGCGATCGACCCACGCCCGAAGCAAGCTCTCGCGGCCGCGGTCATCTTCATACGCTTGGTCGACGAAGATCGCCGGTCTTCCCTCCTTGCGATAGACCTTGGCCCACCACCCCTGATCGGGATATTCAACCAACTCGTCGCGATAACGATACCCCAGCGCCGTGAACTCGCTCGCGCGCTCGTCGACCCGATGGCAGCGGATCGCCATGTGATCGATGACCAGACGTCGGTCCGCTCGATTGGCAAGGTCCAACGCCGTTCGGGCGGCCTCGTTGTCGCGGAAGTAGTCGGTGATGAGCGCGGAAACGGTCGGCTCGTATCCGGCGACAAGATCGGCAACCGTAGCTGTCATGGCGTCACACCGGCAATTCTGATTCGGAATATCCCAGCAAGAAAAGGACCGCGCTGAGATCGGGGACGCTGAGAGTCACCGGCGCCGCCTCACGAACCGTGGGCTTGGCGTTGTAGGCCACACCCAAGCCGGCCCGATCGAGCATCAAGAGATCGTTGGCCCCGTCGCCGATGGCGATCACACGGTCCAGACCGGTCGCTTCTTTGCGCGCCAGCTCTTCGAGCAGCGCCGCCTTCCGACGACCATCCACGATCTCCCCGACCAGCCGCCCCGTGAGCCGGCCGTCTTCGACTTCGAGGTGGTTGGCATACGCGTACGCCAACCCCAGGCGCGCGGGAAGACGCTGCGTAAAATAGTCGAAACCCCCGCTCACCACCGCGACGGCGCAGCCGCCCCGTCGAAGGACCTCGATCAGAATGTCGGCACCGGGACTCAGCTCCGTGCGTTGCGCGACCTGTTCCAGGGCATCCACGGGAAGACCGCGCAGCAATCCGACGCGCTTTCGCAACGCGCCCACGAAATCCAGTTCGCCGTTCATGGCGCGCCGGGTGATCGCGGCCACCGCCTCGCCCACCCCGGCCTCTTTCGCCAACTCGTCGATCCCTTCGCTCCGGACCAACGTCGAATCCATATCGATGACCAAGAGCTTCCTCTCGCGCCGGGTTCCGTCGGCGGGCAGCACCGCCAGATCGACACCCAACTCCTGTTGAAGACCGCGCAGGCGCTTCGTGGTCGAGCGCCAATCGATCGGGACGGAGCTGGTCAGCGAATACTCAACGCCGTGGAGGCGTCTCGATGCGAGGGTACGCCCCGTCCCCAGACGCATCCCCTCGTCCGCCAGCCGACCCTCTACCCGAGCCATGACCTGAGAAGACAGTTCCGAACCGCTGAGACAGGTCAACACCACCGCGTCAGATCCCGCCACGCCGCCCCGTCACGCCCCCATCACGTGATAGCCGCAGTCGACGTACAGCACGTCACCCGTGACACCGGCGGACCAATCGCTACAGAGGTACAGCGCAGCGCCGCCGACGTCTTCAAGCGTGATGTTGCGCCGCAGCGGAGCCCGCTGTTCGGCCTGGTGGAGCATGTCTCTGAACTGGGCGATCCCCGCAGCGGCCAACGTCTTGATCGGTCCAGCCGAGATGGCGTTCACACGAATCCCATCGGGCCCCAGATCAGCCGCCAAGTAGCGCACGCTGGCCTCCAAGGCGGCTTTAGCGACTCCCATCACGTTATATTGAGGGATCACTTTCTCGGCGCCGTAAAACGACAGGGTCACCACACTCCCCCGTCGGCCCCGCATCAAGGGAGCCGCCGCGCGCGCCACGGCAACCAGGGAATAGGCGCTGACGTCGAGCGCGACGCGAAATCCCTCGCGCGACGTATCGAGGTAGCGTCCTTTGAGATCGTCTCGGTTGGCGAACGCGAGGGAATGAATCACAAAATCCAGTCCCCCGAACACCGACCCAGTCTCCTCAAACGTCCTGGCGATGTCCTCATCCCGCGTGACGTCACACGGCAAAATTAACTTTGAACCAAGGGACTCCGCCAGAGGACGAACCCGCTTCTCCATCATGTCCCCGGCATACGTAAAAGCAAGGCTTGCTCCCTCTTTATGGAGCGCTTGCGCGATCCCCCACGCGATGCTTCGCTCGCTGGCCACGCCCAGGATGGCGCCGACTTTCCCCTCAAGAACTCCCATCGCACCCTCCCGCATCGGTGCCCGATGATACCCGAACCCCAAGGCTTTTTCAAACGAACCCGATGAAATCGCGGCAGATTGCCGGCAGCGCCCGTCTCCCGTTGCAACGACAACCGCCACAGCGTTGTGTTATGATCGCCACGCATTCAACAATTGGTGAACCCGAGGCACGACGAGATGACTCAAGAAACCTCAGAACAAGTCACGTCAAAAATCATCGACGCAAACGCCGGCAACACGTTTCAGATCACGCTGTGGGAAGACCGAACCGGTGGGCACAGTTGGGCCCCGCGATACGCCCCAGACGCCTTGGACCTGATCGATGATGAGTACCGCCGCACGGTCAGTGTGGACACGGCCGATTTCGGCAAACGAGTCTTCACGTTTCTCGCTAAGACCCCGGGCGACCACTTCCTCGTGATGGAACACCGGGTGGGGTGGAAGTGTTCGGCCAACAACAGAAAGGATTACCTCATCAGGATCCATCCCCCCTCGGCGTCAGCCGGCCGCTCGCGTAATTGATGAAACGGCGATCCGAGACAATCCTGGCCTCCACCGTGACGCAAGTCGACACACGAGCCTAGCGACCTCGCTGCACTCCCTTCGTCGCACTTTTCCTTGACAGTGAGAGGTATTTACCCTATAGTCGTTCAAATCGCCTGGACCACGTTTGACGGCGATGTGTCTTTAGGACTTTGTCTGTCCGAATAACCGGAGGCCTCAACACGATGACATCAGCAGCCACACCTACCACAGCCACGCAAACTTCCAAACCTCGTATTCCCTGGAAATCCCTCGATTTGGTGAACACTTTATTTCTAGTTGGAACAGCCGTTGTCGCGCTCGTCGGCGTCCCCATTCACCTCGCCACCCACGGTTTCTCGTGGCCCATCATGGGACTGTTTGCGTTCTACCTCGCGGCGACCGGCTTGTCGATCACCGGAGGCTACCACCGCCTCTTCTCGCACCAGGCCTTCCAAGCGATGGCTCCCGTCCGCGCGTTCTTTCTGATCTTTGGGGCCGCCGCATGCCAGAACTCCGCCCTCAAGTGGGCCTCGGATCATCGCGCCCACCATCTCAACGTGGATAAGGAGGGCGATCCTTATAACATCCGGAGAGGGTTTTTCTACGCGCACATCGGATGGGTCATGCTAAAGGAGTCGAGACCTCTCAAGAACGTCCAGGACTTACTGAAAGATCCGCTCGTTCGCTGGCAGAACCGATTTTACACCGTCTTGGCCATCGGCGTCGGCGGCGTGATTCCTTTGCTCTTCGGATGGTGGGTGGGAGACGCGTGGGGAAGTTTTCTCCTCGTGGGCGTGGCTCGGACGGTGATCGTTCACCACTCGACGTTCCTCATCAACTCGCTCTGCCACTTCATGGGGCGCCAACCCTATTCGCTGAAAGACTCGTCGCGGGACAGCGCTGTGGTTGCCCTTTTGACCTACGGCGAGGGGTACCATAACTTTCACCATCAGTTTCAGTACGACTACCGGAACGGCATCCGCTGGTATCACTGGGACCCGACCAAGTGGCTGATCAAAACCCTCGCGCTGTGCGGATGGACCTCCCGCCTCCGAACGGCCCAAGACGCCCATATCTTTACGGCTCGGATCGAGATCCAGAAGACCTTGGCTCAGAAAAACCTCGAACAACGGCCTCGGGAATTCCGCGACGCGATGGAGCAAAAGCTCCACCTGGCGCACGAAGCGCTGGTCTCCGCCCGTATCAAGTGGGAACGGGTCAAGACCGATTATCGCGCCGCCAAGCGTTCGATGGACGCGAAACGCCGCTCGTTGGCTGCCACTCTCGAAGGGGAGCTGCTCGCCGCGCGAGCCCATTTTCTCCATGCCCAGACCTCGTGGTCGATGTTGATCGACCACACGAACGCCTAAGCCGTCGTTCCCCGCCTTAACCAGGCGGCACACCATCCGCCCTCATCTCGCTCGACGAGGGCGCCGCGTCTTCGTCACGTCGTACGATCGCGTCCTGTGGCAATCGAGCCACGAGATCGGCGTGGGCCGCCTCCAGGTAGGACGCGGCTTTGGACTCCAGGGTCAACACCACGCGATACTCGGCCTGGGTAAACGTCGGATAGGAGCCCAGCAAGATGGCTGGGAATTTCGCCATCACCTCGTAGAGGATCGAGGCGATCGGTTCCTCCCCGACCGCCAGGTAGATTTTCTTCATATAGAACGGCGTGTCGAGAAAACGCGACTTGATCGCGTTGAACTTGCGCCGAAACACCTCTGGCACTCCGGGAAAGACGTACAGTTTCTCGACGACCACCACCGGAACCCTGAGGCCTGCCGCCGAAAGAAGCGTCGCCCCCTCCGGAATCTCGGCCAATCGAGCGAGGGCGCTGGGCGGGTGTTCTCCGTAGACCTCCTTCACCAGCGCCTCAAGCTCCGGATGCCGCACCACGGCTCGACCAAGGCCGTGCGCGATTCCCGCGATCGTGACGTCGTCGTGGGTGGGCCCCACGCCGCCGGTGGTGACGATGAGATCGGATCGTTGCCAGGCCTCGCGGACGGCTTCTCCGATCGCCTCAACCTCGTCGGGGAGGACGACCACCCGGCGAAGATCGACGCCCAGCGCGCGAAACTCTCGGGAGAGAAAACCCGAGTGCTCGTCGGCCACCTTCCCCGATAAGATCTCGTTCCCGATAATCAGAATCTCGGCCCGTCTCGTCATCGCAAGCGCTCGGTGGCCACGGCGAGCTAGTCTAGCACCTTCGTCTCGCGGCGGACAAGGACCGGTGCCGAGTGGCCGCAGTGTCGTTTGCTATACTCAATCCGTATCCGGCCCGGTGCCCAGGTGGGCGCTTTACAGAGCGGAGGAGGACCCCCGATGACGGCATCCGATCACTCGGCCTATCGACCCGAGTATTGCACTCCCATTTACGACATGGCGGTGGCCCAGTTCGAAAAAGCCGCGGCCGTCATCGACCTCGACCCCAACGTCTGGCAGCGGTTCGTCGCTCCCAAGCGGGCGCTGATGGTGAGCGTTCCGATTCGCATGGAGGACGGGGCCATCCGCGTCTTCTCCGGTTACCGTGTGCACCACGACAACACGCTCGGACCGTCCAAAGGCGGGGTCCGCTACCACCCCGACGTGAACTTGGGCGAGGTGTGCGCGCTCGCCATGTGGATGACCTGGAAGTGCGCGTTGGTCGGGCTTCCCTTCGGCGGCGCGAAGGGCGGCATTCGCTGCGATCCGCATGCGATGTCGCGCCTGGAACTGCAACGTTTAACGAGACGGTATACCGCGGAGATCCTTCCCATCCTGGGTCCCGATATCGACGTGCCGGCGCCCGACATGGGAACGAACGAGCAGACCATGGCGTGGATGATGGATACCTACAGCCAATTCAAGGGCTATGCGGTCCCCGGCGTGGTAACCGGCAAACCCATCGCCATTGGAGGATCCCAGGGACGGAATGAGGCCACCGGCCGCGGCGTCGTCTACACCGTATTGGAGGCGATGCGACACCTCGGGATGCGCCCCGAGGGAGCCCGGGCGGCGATCCAGGGATTCGGCAACGTGGGATCCAACACGGCCAAGGCGTTGGCGGAGGCCGGCTGTACAGTCATCGCGATCAGCGACGTCAATGGCGGAGTGGTCAATGATCGCGGCCTCGACGTCGCGGACGCCATATCCTACGTGGAACGCCACGGCTCGCTCGACGGCTATTCCGGAGGAGAGGCCCTGACCAACACCGAGTTACTCGAACTGCCATGCGATGTCCTGGTCCCCGCGGCGCTCTCGGCTCAAATCACCAAAGCCAACGCCGAACGTCTGCGATGTCGTATCGTGGCCGAAGGCGCCAATGGCCCCACGCTTCTCGAGGCCGATCCGATTCTACAGAGCCGAGGCATCTTCGTCATCCCCGACATCCTCGCCAATGCCGGCGGGGTCACGGTCTCATACTTCGAATGGGTCCAGGGTCTGCAACACCTGTTTTGGAAGGAACGCGAAGTCTACGAACGCTTGCGCGAGATCATGACAACGGCGTTCGCACAGGTGCTCGCGACCGCGCAGGCCAAACACGTCGACATGCGGATGGCAGCCCTGATGATCGGGATCGAAAAAATCGCCAAAGCCAAGCTCGCACGAGGCGTATTCCCTTAACGCGGTTGATCTCTCGACAGCGCGTGCACCGAGCCGATGGGCCATGCTAAAATACCGAATGGCTCGGCTCAAGGCTTTCCGACTCATCCGCGTCTGGGCATACGCGCTCGTGCTCGCGTCGCCCCTCCCCGGGTGCGGGAACATGGACTCTCTCCCCTCCGGCGAACCACCGCTGCAGGCACCTGACGGCGTCGTCGTGGAGATCGTCGACCTCAGTGTTCGTTTGACATGGAATCCGGTGCCCGGAGCCTCGACATACCTCGTGTCGTGGGACGAAGGGTCGACCGCCACGCCGGGCTCGGCCCATCACGCAACCACCACCAACACGTCGTACCTGCTCACCGGTCTCGCCTCGGAGCAGACCTATGCCTACGTGATTCAGGCGGCCAATGGGCGGGGTGACGCCGGCTACCCTTCGTCGGTCGTCACCGCCACGCCGTCGACGGCCCTTCCGGGCGCGCCTCAACGCGTCCAAGCCACGGCCGGCGACGGTCTGGTCACACTCCAATGGGAACCGGTGGCCGGGGCGCTCACCTACCGGGTCTCCGTCTCGAGCAAAGACGGAAACCAGACGCTCAAGGACGTCGCGTTGCCCAAAGCCCTTCACACGTCCTTACGCAATGGGGTGACATATAGCTATACTGTCCGCGCCATCAACGGCATCGACCGGAACGGCGTCGACCGGGTTGGCCCGCCATCCGACCCGGTCGACGCGAAACCCATGCCGACCCAGCCAGGAGTTCCGGTCATCATCGACGTCACGGTTGGACTCGAAAACGGCGCTGCCGGCCTCTCGAGCCCCTTTGTCGATCTCTCGTGGACCGCCGTCGATTACGCGAGCGAATATCGCGTCTATGCCAAGAAGGGACTCACGGGTACCGAAGAGTCCCTCACTCTTCGCGACGTTCCGTTCAAAGCCACTCGGTATACCCACCGCGGGCCCGAGATCGGTTCGATGTACTTCTACTCGGTCGAAGCCGTCAACGATGGCGTCCCGGGAGGCCGATCGGAGGAGGTTCGCGCCACGCCATTGCCATCCCCTCTTCCGGGCGCCCCATTCCCCACCGGCTTGGCCGTCGAACCGGTCGGAACAACGTCACCTCTGTGCCCCACCGCGTTGAGCGGGTCAGCCACCAACGATATCGTGGTGTGCTGGAGCCCCGTGTCCGCTGCCGACTCGGGATACCGCGTGTCGTGGCAATGGCAGCCCGCTCCGTGCGGTCCGATATCGTCCGGTTCAGACACCGTCGCCACCAACTCCTACCTGCAGACCGGGACGATCCAGGACGCCTCGTATACCTACACGGTTCAGGTGAATGGAAGCGCGGGTGGGACGGCGCCGAATGTCCTCCTCGGACCGCTGGCGCCTCGCACGGTGAGCGCCGCGCCCAGCAGCGGTGGAGGGGCCGTCGACCTCGAGTGGACCACATCCACCTCGACAACCGTGGCCGAACAGCGGCTCTACCGTGGCTCCTCCGCAGCCGGCCCATGCACCCTCGTCACGAGTTTTGCCGGCAATTCCTCGACCACCTACACGGACACCAGCGTCTCGACGGGGACCACGTACTACTACGTTCTCAGGGCGTTTGATGGGACGCGCGAGTCCATGGACTCCGATCAGCTTTCGGCAACCCCTTGAGCGAGTCGTGGTCGGATCAGGCCGGATGGTCGCGTTTCCACAGGACGGTCAAGGCTTCAAATACATCGTCCGTGAAAGGACCATAAACACAGGGGCTCAACGTCACCCCGGTGACGGTCAGGCACCCGTCTGACCGTTGGCAAATGTGGATGGTCGCTAGTCCCGCCAGCTCCAAGCTCTCGGCAGTCTGCGCGGCCAGCGCCTCGACCTCCGTCTCGTCCTTTCGGCGCTCGGCTCGGAACGAAGCCGCTCCCCCCTCCTCGGAGAGCTCATGCACCGAGCACCCCAACAGAGCATGTTCCGCCCGGTCGTCTCGGCAGAGCGAGACTTCAAAGCAACGAACCTCACGCCCCTCGCCGTGTCCTCCCGACCACGGCGAGGCTGTGCCAACCCCCGCGCGTCCGAGTCGGCGCGACCACAGGTGAGAATCGAGAACGTACTCAACGACCTCCGGACGCGGAAGATAGACATTCGCCCCCAACCGTAGAAATTCGCCCCGCCTGCGCGCCAGGGGAAGAAATTCGTCTCGTCGGGTCGGGACCACGAGCGTGCTCCGCTCGCGACTGACCAAGATGCGCAACTCCTCGATCCATGACGGATGAGTGGGTTGGGACACGAGGTAGAACTGGTGAACATACTCCGGCTGGAACGCCGTATCCACCCCCACGACGAGCCAACCATGGCGTTTAAATGGAGCCACCACGGCCTTGCCCGGCCCCTCACCGACCCCGGTCACCACGACCCTCTTAATCAATCGTTTAATCACGCGTCGACGTACCCCAGACAAAAGTTACTTCAAGTGCCATGCCTGCCGGAATCCGATTTGGACGGCCTGGCCACTCGTGCTGCCAGTAATCCGGCCGATCCGACGACCAGGCTGCTGGTTTTCTGTCGGCCTTGATTTGTGTCGCGATCCCTGCGTAGAATCAATCATAAAACTATCGTGGATGGACATGAACCCGATCGAACTCAATGATCCCCAGGAAATCGAAGCGCTGCTCGGGAAGATCTCGTTAACCGGCCAAGGCTTCTGCACGGACTGCCTCTTGGCCGACGTGTTTGACGCAGGGTTGACGTACCCCGATTTTCTCAAAGCCCACGGCAGCGATCCCGACGCGCGATATGAAGATCAGAGCCCGGCCTGGGCGAACTACCACGTCCGCCAAGGGAAGAAGGTTTTTATCGTCTACGGCGGCAACGGAACGCCACGCCGGACTCACACCACCGACACGCCCTGACGCTCGAGGCAGACATCCATGCTCTTTGATAAAGACAATCAATGGCGATTTACCACCATCGCCAGAAGACGTCTCGAAACGACCGAGTTCGAAGGCGAAGAAGCCCTCATCGCGCAGGCGATGGATCTCCACCCGGAATTGGATCCCATCTGGGAATTGGCTGAATTGTCAGCCACTCCCCAGGAAGTCAACGGCACGGTCGTCAATCCGTTCATCCACACCGCCCTTCACGTCCTGATCGAAAAGCAACTCGAAGAAAAGTCGCCCCCCGAGGTCGTCGACACCCTTCGAGGATTGTCGGAACAGGGCGTTGACCGGCACGAAGCCGTCCACGCCATCGCCTCCGTCTATGCCGAACTCTACTTCACCAGCTTCAGGCGTGGCAACAGCTTCGAAGAAACCTCCTATGTCGAGCTGCTCAAGCAACTCGGCGCCTCACCCACCTGACCGTCGGCCGTCCTACTCGGTCTGTCCCGGCTTGAGCGGCTCGTGGCATCGCTCACAGTGATCGTTCCCGTAGGGATTGTCGTAACGGCACTCCGGGCAAATCAGTCGTCTGGGGTCCCAGCCGTCCGACGGGAATTCGTGCAGGCAGCGTTCGCAAAAGCTTGAGCGAGTCTCGTTCTCCCGGCCACACCGCGGGCAAGTGACCATCACTCCGACCGCCTCCCCACACCGCTAGAACGCCAAAAGGCCGATCCCCTCTCGGAGATCGGCCCCATGAAACATGGTCTGCTTAAAATTTGTGAAACCCTAATTTCGACATCTCGAACCCCTCCACCACCTCGGTGATGGGAACCATCTTGATCGCATGGTGCTTGGCGAGCGTATCACAGATCCCCACGCAGATCTCACATCCCTTGCAGCGATCCACCGCCACATACGCCGTGTTCCTCTTGACGTCGTAATTGATGGTGTTCGATTCAGGGCAGAACTGCGTGCACAACCGACAACTGGTCGCCGAACAAATGTCGACATCGATTTGCGCCACTGCGTACATGGATCACCCCTGTCTCAAAGTTATGTCGCGCTACCGACCGGCCGCCGCCAGCGCCGCCGTCTCGGCCACCGAGAGATCGTTCCACTTGTGATCCACCGCGTACTTGTGCGCGGCCTTGACCACGTCCATGTTCTTCTGAATGAGCTCGACCTTTTTCCCGAACTTTTTCTCGATCACATTGTCCAGCGAGGCCGTGCCCCCCGACACCACGAACCCTTTTCCGAGGAAACGCTCTTTGACCGACTGCTCGAGCGAGATCAGATCCGGCAGACCGATGACGGCAGCGACCGCTCCAGCCATCGCCATGTTGGTGGCCAACTCGGTTCCGGCGACTTCGGCGGCCAGCTTGCTCGCCGGGATATAAAATACCTTGGCTTTCTTCTCCCGAAGCTCTCTGGCCTGGTCGGGCTCGAGTTCCAGCGGTTTTTCGGAGTTGATCAGCACGACGCCTTCATCTTTCAGCCCCGAATAAAACGGCATCGTGTACGATTTCCCGTGCGTGATCACCTGGGTGTGGAAGATCATGATCACGTTGGGGTAGATGATCTCGCCGATTTCGAAGATCCGCCCCTCGGCGACGCGCACATAGCTCTCAACCGGCGCCATGCGCTTCTCGGACCCGAAGAAGGGAACCAGGGTGCTTTCGCCGCCCGCAATGATCACCCCATTGCTCATCACGTGGGACGCCGTCACCACGCCTTGACCGCCGATTCCGGCCATCCGGATGTTATACCGCTTCATACTGTTCTCTCCCTTGGGCGACCCACCGGATCGCCCCTACGTTCCAGCGACGGCTTTCGCCTTGCTCTTCTTCTCCTGCTCGATCCGTTCCAGGTAGGCCTTGGCTTCGTCGGAGATGATCTCCATGAACCCGTAGCGGTCTTTCTCCACCGCACGGGCATCATCCATCACCTTGGGGGTTGGGATCGCGTACTCGATGTTGCAGGACGTATACGCCTGAACATAGGTCGGTCCCACCTCGCGGGCGATCAGCACCGCCTTCCGAATGACGTTCGCGATCCGGGTGGGGTTGGTCGGCGCCAGGCGCGCGATGTACGCCACACCGGCGGTCTTCGCCAGGCCGATCATGTCCATCTTTTCGAACTTCTTGCCGAAGGGCGCCATCTTGAGCACCATGCCCTTGTTGGTCATGCCGCTCTCCTGCCCACCGGTGTTCCCATACACCTCGTTGTCCAACATCACGGTGGTGAACTTCTCTTTCCGGAACCAGGAGTGCATCACGCAGCTAAAACCGATGTCCGAAAGGCCGCCGTCGCCCGCCATCACCACCACGTCCTTGGTCTGGTTTGGGAAACGAATCTCCAGGCCCCGCTTGAGCCCGGAGGCCACCCCGTTGGTGTCCCCGTAGTTTCCGTAAATGAAGGGAATCGACGCCTGAGAGAGGGCCAATCGCCCGCAACCCGCGGTTCCCAAAATCACGGTGTGTTCGGGGCAGGGAAGCCCGATCAAGGCCACGCGGATGAAGAGCGTCATCGCACAGCCGGCGCACATCGGATGTTCCTCGAGCACTTCCTTAAAGGTTCCCAACTCGCTGACCTTGACGTCGCGACCGTATGGCCCACGCTCGACCAGGTCGACGTATTCCTTCGGCATGTACGACTCAAAGCCGGGTGCAATCCGTAATGTCTCGAGTGACATGGTTTCTCCTTAGTAGATCGGATTAGACGGTAAGAGGTTTCGTCGTCATCCGGGCTTCATTGGGCGTCTTGTAGAGATACTCGAGAATCAGTTCCGTCGGCATCGACATCCCGCCGAACACCCGCGGCCCCGGAACGATCTCGGCCTTGGTCTGACCGAACAGCGCCGACCGGACCTCCTTCGCCATCCATCCGACACAGTTGAACTCGGGCACGATGATCCGCTTCGCGTGGCGACACGCCTCGATCAATTCCTGCGTGGGGAACGGCCGGAGCGATCGGATCTTGACGAGGCCGATCGTGTCTCCCTTTTCCCCGGCCTGCCGGACCGCTTCGCGGGACTGGGACACGGCGCTGCCGGACGCCACGATCATCGTCTCGGCCCCCGGATTCACCACCTCGATCAGCCCCCCCATGTATTTCTTGATCCAGGGGCGCGCCCGATCCTGCGCCGCCCAAATCTCTTGCTGCCACGACGCGTGCATCTGGTAGCTGATGAAATTACTCTTCTGGATCGGCGCGTCGCGGGACAGGCGGGCCGGCGGATTCTCGTTGTCCATCATCGGCACCGCCTCGTGGTAGCACTCGCGCGGCGGCAGCTTGATGTCGTCGGGAGGCAGTTCGACCCAGCCGCGGGCGTGCGTCACGAAGAAGCCGTCGACCGCAACCGCCACGGGAAGGGTCACTTCGCATTTCTCGGAGATCATGTACGCCTTGAGCGGGAAATCGTAGAAGTCCTGCTGATTCTCCGCGTGGAACACGATCACCCCGGAGTTGAGCAGATACGAGAGCTCGACGTTGTCCGGCTGAATCGCGAGTGGAGCGTTGATCACGCGGCACACCACCAGGAGGAGAAGCGGCATTCGGCCGCCCGGCCACGAGGTGATGACCTCCATCCCGCGCATGAGACCGGGACCCGCCGTGGCGGTCAACGCGCGAACCCCGGCTCGTGACGCCCCGGCCACCGCGGACATCACGCCGTACTCCTCTTCACCGCGGTAATAATCCTTTAAATAGCCCTCGGCGTAGAGATACCCCACCTGCTGCATCGTCTCGCTCTGAGGCGTGATCGGATACGAGATCGCAATATCCACGTTCGCTCGCCGAATTGCTTCCTTGGCGGCTTCGCTGCCGGTGATAAAGGTCTTCGTGCGCGGCGCTTCGAAGAACAGATACTCAGGCGTCACGACGCGCTGCTTCGCGGCCTTGTTTTCCTTCTCCTTGGCCTTCGGCGCCTCGGTCGCGGTGATGACGTCGCCTTGGGGGTTCGTCTTAACCTCTGTTTGCAGCCCTTCAGCCATACGCTACTCCTCGTTTTCGTCCAGCCCCGCCACCAACTCGTGGGCGAACTGGGGGGCCGACGCCGCAATCGCTTCGCGCTGTTTTTTCTTCTGTTCTCGTTCGGCCGCCAACTCGCGCTTCCCGTCAGCAGTCAGCGCCCACGGGGTGAGGCCCTCCTTTTTGACCTGCCGGAGCGCCTCCACCATCTTGTGCAGCTTCTCGGTGCCGCAGCGCGGGACCGAGGCCATCGCGTCTTCGTGCCCCGCCTCGGCGCACAACGCGATGGTGTAGCAGTTCGTCCCCGCGCGCACCATCTTCAACGTCACGTTCGCGAAGTGACAGTGGACGCCGACGAAGATGCACGCTTCGATCTTGTTGTGCCAGATGGTGAGGTTGGGGTGGCACGGGTTGATCACGGCCTCGGGATCGATCTTCGGGTAGATCGGACGGTAATCCGGCATCGGGATGATCTTGACGCCGGGAATCTCGGCGGCGATCTCCAACACCATGCTCGCCTTCTCTTCGGTATGTTTGTTCCACCCCCACACGACCAAGGGGCCGGGGAACAGTGTGGGGTTACGACGGGTCAGCAGCGCCCGGGCGGCCGCCTTGAAGGCCTTGTCCTCGGACACGATCACGCCCTCCACCAACCCCTCCCCGTCTTGAGGCAGCTCCACTCCCATCGCACACGCCGAGGGCGGCAGCAATCCCTCCGGGCCGGGGAGAACCTGATATCGCGGACTAACGGTCGCAGTCGCCATACTCAATAAGCTCCCTTTCATATGTAAATCCGCCTCAAGATCAACGAGGCGGCACCAGACAATGCCGTACGCGCTACCATATCGAATTCCACAGCGCGCGTCAATTATGCAGAAGACCTACCGCGTCGCTAGGGCTTTCGACGCATCCCCACCCGACCGGGCGCCGAGCCGGAGTACTATAGCGGGTTTTTCTGAGGAATGTCAACGAGAACGCCCCTCATCACTCGACTCGCCCGAATGGGAACTGACCGCCCATCACTTCATCCGTCTATTGCGTGACGACAGCCGGCACGATCTCCTGAGGCTGGCAGACCGCTTGATGAATTTGGGGCCGAACTGATCGAAGGTTCCTGAGCAATCCCCCATGCAGCGATGACGTCGGCCATCTGTCGCATCCCGCGCAGGATCACCGGGCCCGGCTGGAGGATGTGGGCCGATTTGATCTCGTGGATTCGCCCCTCCCGCACCGCCGTCATCCGGTCCCAGCCCGGGCGCGCGGCGATCCGTTCCGGTCGGACTTTCTTTCCGCACCACGACGCGAAGACGATCTCGGGATCACGCCGCGCCACCTCGTCCGCCGAGACGATCCGCCCCGAGGCGACTTTGTGGTCGCTGAGTTCGCCGAAGACGTCGTCTCCGCCCGCCAGCGCCACGGCCTCGCTGACCCAGCGAATCCCCGAGATCAGCGGATCGTCCCATTCCTCGAAATACACGCGCGGGCGCCGGGGCAGCCGCGCCGCGGCCGCCGCGATCGCCGCCCACTCCCCCTCCAGCCGCGCGATGAGCGCGTCCGCCGCTCCCCCCCGCCCCACGATCGCCCCGATCATCGCGATCGCGGCAAGAATGTCCCGCAGGCTGCGCTGGTTCAGGTGCAGGACGGTGGCGCCGCGCCGAGCCAAGGTGGCGGTGATGTCGGCCTGCAGATCCAAGTAGGCGATCACCAGGTCGGGGTTCAGCGCGAAAATTTTTTCGAAATCGATGGACGTGTAGGCCCCGACCTTGGGCTTGCGCCGCGCCTCCTCAGGCGTGACGGTGTACCCGCTGACGCCCACAACCAGATCGCCCGCCTCCAACGCGTACAGGATATCCACGCTCTCGGCGGTCAGGCACACGATGCGGCACGGCAGGCGCGACGCGCGCGGGTGGTCAGGCGGGCTCGTCATCGGCACGTCCGGCAGTCCGGAGAAGCGGCAAGCAAAAGCAGATTCATTGTCACCCTTCTGTCGATCCCTGTGCGGACGACAAGAGTCAATTTATTAAGAACGTTCCTAAAGTGTTCCACAACGCGATCGGGGTTTACCGTCCGTTTGCGGAACGTGTCAACAAGAATGAGACACTGCCGGTCAGAATTTAGTGTCCAACGCCTCAGTGGACCCGGCCGGCGTCCTCGGTTTGTTGATCCACACGGCCTGGGGGAGCGCAGGCGGTTTGGGTACGCCCCGGACGAACC
>JACQCD010000133.1 GCA_016201825.1 Nitrospirota bacterium
ATCCAGTTTATGGAGTCCTGGATCAGTGATCAGCATGAGGAAAAACTGGTAGCATGAAACTGGCCCGCTGGAAGACGAAAAACAGGGGGAACCTCAGATCCCAAGACTAACACGTGGACCACCAAGGCTCCCATGCCCACGGCGCGTGGCCACTTAGGTGTCGAGGTGGTAGACGGTATCCTCTATGCGGTTGGCGGCGCTCCAGGCTTCTTAGCCACGGTCGAGGCCTACGACCCGAAGACCAACACGTGGACCACCAAAGCTCCCATGCCGACAGATCGTACACAGTTGGGCGTCGGGGTGGTAGACGGTATCCTCTATGCGGTTGGCGGCGCTCCAGGCTTCTTAGCCACGGTCGAGGCCTACGACCCGAAGACCAACACGTGGACCGCCAAGGCTCCGATGCCCACAGCTCGGAACGCATTGGGCATCGGGGTGGTCCATGGACTCCTGTATGCTGTGGGAGGTTTTAACGGCAATCCGCTGGCCACGGTCGAGGCGTACCACCCGAAGACCAACACGTGGACCACCGAGGCTCCCATGCCCACGGCGCGGTATTTTCCAGCGGCTGCGGTGGTAAATGACACCGTTTATATAGTGGGCGGGAGGAGCAGCGTCTGGCACACAACAATCGAGGCCTACACGCCAGCTTATTGAAGAGGCTATTGACATCAAATCCGTCAAAACCGACACCCGGATAATTCCTAAAACACGCACCACGTTAAAGGGGACGGATTGATTTTCCTGTTTCAAGGAAAGTTCTTTCTGGAGCCAAGGTGGCGGTTCAAGTCAGCCCCTCAATTCACATGATTTTTCGGGGCGCACCCTAACGGGTTATTGGGCACAGCGCTCGGTTAGTTGCCGGCGTTCTTACGCTGCTGCCTCTTGAAAGCCTTGCGGATCGCATCGGCAAGCCTGTCGGGCCTCGTCTCATATTGCTTGAACGAGGCGATATTGTCCTGGCGGACATGGAGCTGTCCCTCGCCGATATTTCCTCGGTGCTGGCCGACCGAATATTGGGGATTGGTTTCGAGTTCGCGGGATGACAGAACCCAGTAGCGGATCACATCCCTCCATGCGGCAACCCAGACGAACACGTCGCAGCATGCGGGTTTGACCTGCTGGAAGTTCATCCAGAACGGGCGCGTAGAGTCAGATGAAAGAGCTTTGACATAAAGGGGCTCCTCGCTCTCTGCATCGACTGCTCTTGATGCCTTTACCTCGATCTTTATCTTCTCATCGAGCAGAAAATCGTACTCTCCGGAATAGGAGGGATCAAGCTTTTTCGACGGCTTGCGTAGATCAGGAATTAGCTCCCTTAGATGGCCCTGTGCCCATTGCTCCCCGAAAGTACGCGGACCGCTGATCTCGAATATGTAAAGGAACGCATTGCGTTCCATATAGTCGTCCCGAAGTTCGTAATACTGATCGAGCGTAAGCACATTTCGGCCAACAAGGGTCGAGATAACGTATTCGAACTCGTTGAACGGGTAGACCGAATACAGCTCAGAGAGCTTGGCCCTCAACGCGGTTGCGTCCGGTAAGCTATCAACGAGCGCATCCAGACGGGCCTTGAGTTTTTCCATTTATTTTAGAGCAATGCTCCCTGTGCCGGAGACTGTGGAGTTGTGGCGGTGTCTTCGTCTCCAGTTGATTCCTTGAGGTCGGGGAATTCCTTCTCAAACGGGTGATGGTTTTGCCACCCGATGCGTCCACTGGTCCTGAAGTGCTCCAAACGCCGAATCGTGATCTCGCAAAAGAGCGGGTCAACCTCTGCGGTGAAACATCGCCGACGCAATCGCTCACATGCGAGAAGCGTTGTTCCCGAATGCGCGAAGAAATCAAGCACGAGATCATCGACTCCCGAACTCGCGTGGACGATGCGTTCTACTGCTTTCAATGGTTTTTGTGCGTAACATCCGGAGACATTTTCCTCCATTCGGTAAAAGACCTGCTGGATATCAACCCAGACGTTACCGGCCCGAATACACTCCGAATTGCCTCTTTCAAGATTCTCTTGACGTTTTCCCCCGACTTCCTTGTAATAGCCGCGGAGGATCTTCGGTATGTCAGTGTATTCAGCCGCCACGTTGAAAGTGGGTTCTCCAACGGTGTAATAGAGCAATTCCTGCCGTACCGCCATCCAGTTCTTTTGGGTGCCGTAGCCCCGCTGGTTCCGCATGGTAATTAGGCTGCGAGACCGTACTGGGAAGCTCCGCATCATCAATATGAATTCCGCGAGCGGCTGAAAATGATTGTTCTGATCCGCGCCCAACCAGATATACAGCGAACTGTTGTTCGAAAGACTGCTGATTGTGTTTACAACCCACTCTCGTGACCAAGCGATAAACTCTGCCGGGTCGCGAATCGAAAATGCAACAAGGTTGTAAGGCGGGTCCTGTATTGCGAGGGAAGCCAGTTCTCCAGCAGTTAGCTGCGAAACAGCATGCGAATCTGCCGCATCTATGCAAGCGACTCTATGCCCAGATTTAGGGTCCAGCCAAATTTCGCCAGGCTTCAGTCGGCAATACGGCAGAAGTCGCTCACGAAGCTCGGGGTTTCCGTCGAGGCGTGGTAAGGGATTATTCTTCATGTCTGGCGAATGACTCCGTTAAAACTGGTAAATGTTCCGGTTGTCCTAAAAAGATGTCCTCATTTACGACACGGTCTTCTATTTACGCCGATTCCTGTTCGGAGTCAATCGCTCGTAGATACGATCGGCTCTGGGACGTGCTTTACTCGTCTCCCGCGACCTCGGTTCCCCCGATCTATCGGGGTTGGAAGGAGTCAGTGTGCATACCTTAACTGTGCGTTTTGTGCTCAAGCCCACCACTGTCAGCCCTTTAGGGGCCTATTCCAGCCAAATATCTGTGCTCGCGGAGCTCGTTGCTGGGATTAGTCTTAGTGAAATGGAGTAGGGGGGGAATTGGTCGGCTCAGGCCGAGTGAGAGGCCAGCGGCCTTTGGGCGCGGCTAGGCCGCGCGGGGGAGTTCGCGGTCGATTTCCATGACTGCTTCGGCGAAAATCGAGACCGCTCGGTTGATCTCATCGTGGCTCACGACCAGGGCCGGAAGGAACCGGACGACGCTGCGGCCTGCGCCGACGAGCAGCAGTCCCTTTTCGAAACAGCGCTGGATGATCCGGTTGCGCGCGTCGGGGGCTGACAGCTTTGAGGCCTGATCTTTGACGATCTCCACGCCGACCATCAGAGCCTTGCCGCGGACGTCGCCCACCAGGCGGGAGCGATCGACCAGGGGCCCAAGGGCCGCGATGAGACGGGTACCGGCCTCGGCGGCGTGCGCGATCAGCCCTCCGTCCAGATGTTGGAGCGCCACCAGCGCGGTTTCGCACGAAATCGGGTGACCGCCGAACGTGTTCGCGTGAGAACCTGGCGGCCAGTCCATGATGCGAGCCGGGGCGATCGTCGCGCCCAAGGGCATCCCCGCGGCGAGTCCTTTGGAGAGCACGACGATATCCGGGACCACGCCTTCGTGCTCCGAGGCCAAGAACTTGCCGGTTCGTCCCATCCCGCTTTGGATTTCATCGGCGACGTATAGAATTCCGTGTCGGTGGCACAACTCCGAGAGTTCGCGGCAGAAGCCGGGGGGAGGGACGACGTAGCCGCCCTCGCCTTGGATCGGTTCGACGACGATGGCGGCGACTTCGTCCGGCGGGACCGTCGTGGCGAAGAGCGCCTCGATCCCTTCGATCGAACCGTACGGCGCGTGGCTGACGCTCGGCAGCAGCGGGCCGAAACCCCGGCGGTGGACCGTCTTGCTCGCGGACAGCGAGAGCGCGCCGAGGGTCCTGCCGTGGAATCCGCCGTAAAACGAGATCAGGTGCGGCCGTTTGGTGTGATACCGGGCCAGTTTGATCGCGGCCTCGATCGCCTCGGCGCCCGAATTGGAAAAGAAGACGTGCTTCGGTTCATCGCCCGGACAGCGCTTCGCCAGTTCCTCGGCGAGCTTGATCTGGGAGGGATAGTAAAAGTCCGTGCCCGACATGTGGATGAACGCGGTCGCCTGATCGTGAATGGCTTTGACGACGTCGGGATGGCAATGGCCGAGGATGCTGGTCCCCAGGCCTGACGTGAAGTCCAGATAGCGATGGCCGTCGACGTCCTCGACTATCAACCCATAGGCGCGCTGGACGACAAGCGGATAGGTTCGGGTGTACGAGTGGGACACGACTTTCGCATCGCGTTCGACCCATGCGCGAGCATTCGGCCCGGGACGTGACGGAGGTGTTTGAGACATGGATGGATTATAGCATGCGGTTTTTTAGGGGCGTCCAGCCAGACGCCCTAACTACGCGTTGGCCGGGCCGAGGTGCTCTTTTTCGAGTTTCCTGAGCCACCGGTAGCTTCGCTTGAGCGTGCGGGCGGCGTGGCTTTTGTTGCCCTCGTGTGCTTCGACGGCTCGTTTGGTGATCTCCCATTCGATCCGGCCGAGCAGGTCGTCGAACGATCCGCCCCCGTCGAAGAAGCGTGAGAACGCGGACCAGTCCATTCCGGTGAACACGGTCCACGGTTCTCCCGCCGCCGAGGTCGAGGCTCCGGCGAACCATTCGGGGGGCAGATGCGACGGCATCAGCACGGTGTCTTGCCCCGCCAAGATCAACGCCCGTTCGATCACGTTCTCGAGTTCGCGGACGTTGCCCGGCCAGGCGTATTCGAGGAGAATGCGGAGCGCCTCGGGGGCGAAGCGCTCGGCGGGTTTCGCCAGCCGGCGGCGGAGGCGGTCCAAGAGCGTGTGCGCGAGCAGCGGGATATCGGGCTTTCGTTCACGCAACGGGGGGATGACCAACGGGATCACGTGGAGGCGGTAATAGAGGTCTTGGCGGAATCGCCCCGCGGCGATCATTTCCTTGAGGTTGCGGTGGGTCGCGGCGATGATCCGGACGTTGACGGGAATGTCCTCGTCGCCCCCCACGCGCTGGACGACGCGCTCCTGGAGTACCCGTAAGAGCTTGACCTGGAGAGTCGGCGACAGCTCGCCGATTTCGTCCAGAAACAACGTGCCCCCGTCGGCCGCTTCGAACTTTCCGGCGCGTCGCTGTACCGCGCCGGTGAAGGCGCCGCGCTCGTGTCCGAACAGTTCGGACTCCAAGAGGTTTTCGTGCAGCGCCCCGCAGTTGACGGCGAGGAACCGGCGATCTTTGCGTGGGCCGTTGTAGTGCAGGGCGCGCGCGACAACCTCCTTGCCCGTTCCGGTTTCTCCGCTCAGCAACACGGTGGAATCGGTGTCCGCGACGAGCTCCATTTGGCGGCAGAGTTCGCGCATGGCGGGGCTGGCCGACGCCAGATCGGCAAACCGATGCTGCGAAGCCAGTTCGCGGCGCAACTGCACGTTCTCGGTGAGCAGCGTGGCGTTATCCCGCTCGCACCGCAACAGGCTGTGCTGGGTCCGCTTGAGTTCCTGCAGGTGACGAAACAGCAGCCGCGAAGCCTCTCGCAAGCGATCCTCGGCCGGGATGGTCTGCGTACGGTGATCCGTCCACTCGAATCGGTACCGTGAATAGGGCGCGCCATAGATCGCGCCGGGTTCCAGCGCGATGCCGACGCGGCCGCGACGCAACCACCCGCCCTGGGTGATGCGCACCGCGTTGGCAACGGGCGGAGCGGCGGGCGTGGCGCCATCGGCCGCATACACTGGAAACGACCCGCCCTGGAGCGCGACGATCGGCCCTTCGGCAGGATGGGGCTCGGTGTTCGGCAGGAGCTCGACGCGAAGCGCGACGGGCTCGGCCGCGGCGGCGACCGCGCCGCTTCGGCGGTCGATCACCCGGACGTGTCCCTTGGACTCGGCGATCTCGTACGCGTCGAAATCATGGATGAGCTGGTGGAGCGTCAATTGCGTGTATTCCTCCCGGCACCCTTTTGTGTCGACTCCCTCGTACAGCCGGGGAAACCCCTCGCATTGTCCACGGAAAAACAGCCCCGGCGCACGCGTGATCCGCGCGCGGGTTGCGATGTGCGTCAGCAGGGTGGCTTCCGGCCGTTCAGCGTGGACGATGGCTTGCAGGGTCATGTTGTTGGTGAAGGCGCCGCCCCAGCGGCTGGAGGATGACACGACATGGCGCACATCGTTGAGCAACGTGGCGATGATCTCGAAGATGGATGGACCGCGGCGGTCGGGTCGCGAGAAGTGGACCACGGTCGCTCGGTAGGCGACGTCGGCTTCGCCGGTCATGTCCTCGGCGAGCGTGACCAGGCGCGTCAACACGTCCTGCGGGAGCCATTGGTTGGGGTCCTTCAGGAGGACGAGCGGATCGCCCGGGTGATCCGCGAAGTCGGATCCCGCGAACAGCGTGCCGTAGGGGAGGTGTTGCGCTGCCTGGGGACAGCGTTCCTCCAAGTACTCGATGAGGATGCTGGTGAGAAATCCGGTGACCCACGTGGCCTCACGCGGCATCGACCGTTCCCTGCGCCAGTACATCGCGAGCGATGCGACGGCTTTCGTCGGACCCCACCAGCAGCTCGACCAAGGTGAGCGCGAACTCCAACGCCGTGCCCGGCGAGCGACTGGTGACGAGGCGGCCGTCGACGACCACTCGGTCGGTCAGATACTCGCCGGTCGTGATCTGAGACCGGTAGGACGGATAACTGGTGACACGCTTGTGTGTGAGCAGGCCGGCGTCGGCGAGCACGATGGGGGCCGCGCAGATCGCGGCGAGGTATCCTCCGCGGTCCGCCTGTCGCTTGACGAGGGAGGTGATCCGTGGGTCGCGGCGCAGATTGGCCGTGCCCTCGCCCCCGCCCGGCAGGACCACCATGTCGAACGGGTCGTCCGCGACCGCGTCGAGCGTTGTGTCGGGGATGAGCGGGACGCGGCGGCTGCCGATAATCGGCCCGTCGATCGTGCCCGCGACGGTCACCTCGACATTGGCGCGCCGGAGGATGTCGATGATCGTGACGGCTTCGATTTCTTCAAAACCGGAAGCCAAGGGAACCAAGACGCGCGCCATAGGACGCCTCTTTCGTAGGGGCGTATTGCGATACGCCCGCCTCGTTCTCTAATAGGGTGCTGAAAAACCCTTCGTGTGTCATTCCCGAATATTTCATCGGGAATCCCATGTGTGTAAACTCAACAAGTTCTGGATTCCCGCTTTCGCGGGAATGACAACCCGGCGCGCAAAGATCCATTTCTTAAGCAGCCGGTTAATGTCCCACAGGCGCCTTGCCGTTGTACCCGACGATGCGGCGCCCGGTGCGCATGCCCATCCTTTCATCATGACACGGGGCTATGATACGATGCGGCCTTCCCGGATCGGGTGAGAGCGACGCAACCTAGCACATTTCATTTTGAGGGGTCAAGCGTGGAGCTTCCAAAGGGGTTGAGGGCCGTGATCTTCGATTTCGACGGCGTGATCGTGGACAGCGAACCGTTGCACTTCCGGTTGTTTCAGCGGCTGCTCGGAGAAGAGGGGATCGTGCTGACGCGTGAGATGTACGACGCGATCTATCTCGGCATGGACGACCGGGAGTGTTTCACCGAGGCGCTGACCCGCCACGGCAAGACGGCTGCGCTGACCAAGATCCCGGACCTGATCGAGCGTAAGTCCTCCCTGCTGATGTCCGAGTTGGCCGACCGCGTGCCGATGCTTCCCGGGGCCGCGGACCTCGTGCGGGCGCTGGCGAAGTCCCGGCCCCTCGCAATCTGCTCCGGTGCGCTGCGCCGGGAGATCGAGGCGATGCTGCAGCACGCGGGGCTGCTCCCGAGCTTCGTCGGCATCGTGAGCGCCGAAGACGTGACCCACGGCAAACCCAACCCCGAGGGCTTCACCAAGGCGCTTGCGGTCATCAACCGAACGGACAACCCCGGCCCTCCCATCGTGCCCACGTCGTCCTTGGTCATCGAGGACTCACTTGCCGGGATCGAAGCGGCCCGCGCGGCCGGCATGCGCTGCCTGGCGGTTGCCAATTCCTATCCCGTCCCGGCCCTGAAACGCGCGGGGGCGGATGCCGTGGTGGCGTCGCTGGAGGGAGACCCGTTCCAAGAGATCCGTCTGTTATTTTCTGGGAACTAAAACCGGAGGTGGGGAAGGGAGGACCGGAAGACCGATGCGATTTTTTGGCGAAAAGAATTCATTTTTTATCCGATCGCTTCACCCTCCATAAGCCTCCCCGTGGCACGGACCGGCGCTAGGCGATTGAAAGTGTTGAAATTTATTTTTAGATCCATCCGTGGAACAATACTTGCTGGATATGTACATCTTATTAAGTAGCTAACTACAACCACCTTCCATCAAGGCAAACCACCGGCGACGGTGAGGCGCAAAGCGACGGGTCTTCGCGACATGCGAAGACAGCCGAGCTACCGAGGTGAGCTTCCCCTCGAGTTTCGTCTTCCAAGGATCACGTACAATGGACGTCACCTTGGAGGCGAAGATGATCAAGATCCCGAAGCAGGAATACAC
>JACQCD010000116.1 GCA_016201825.1 Nitrospirota bacterium
CGTTCATCACCGATTTCCCGACCGACATCTCGCCGCTTGCCAAGACACGGCGCGACGACCCCGCGTTCACCGAGCGGTTCGAACTCATCATCGTGGGGCGAGAGGTTGCCAACGGCTTTTCTGAGCTCAACGATCCGCTCGACCAGCGCCGACGCTTCGAGGCCCAAATGGCGAAGCGAGCCGGGGGCGATGAAGAAGCGCACCAGTTGGACGAAGACTACCTGCGCGCGCTCGAACACGGCATGCCGCCCACCGCGGGGGAGGGGATCGGCATCGACCGGCTCGTCATGCTGCTCACCGATCAGGCCTCGATTCGGGACGTGATCTTGTTCCCCCAAATGAAACCCGAGGGCTAATTCCTGTCTTGAACGTGTTGAACGATTTGAACCGCTTGAACGTCTTCCGGCGCCCATGACCTATCAACTACTCATTGCTCTTCGGTATCTGCGCGCCAAGCGGCGCCAGCGGACGATCTCGCTCAATACCCTGATCTCGATCGCGGGGGTGACGCTCGGGGTCGCCGCGCTGATCGCGACGCTCGCGGTCATGAGCGGCTTCGAGGACAATCTGCGTGAGAAAATTCTCGGCACCAACGCCCACGTGGTCATCGTCGACCGCGCGCAGCGCCCGATGGAGCACTACGACGAGGCGCTCAAGACGGTGGCTCGCCTTCCGCACGTCGTCGCGGCGACGCCCTTTATCTACAATCAGGTTCTGCTCACGGCCGACGCCAACGTCCACGGCGTGATCCTGCGCGGCATCGACCCCGCCACCGAGGGCACGGTCACCGACGTGGAACGCAATCTCATCGACGGCCGGCTGGCGGACCTCTCGAACACGTTTCCGCCCCCCGTCGATAAACCGGAGCTTTCGCCACGCTCAGGAATCGTGATCGGCAAGGAACTGGCGCTGCGCCTCGGGGTCTTCATGGGCGACACGATCAACGTGGTCTCGCCGCGCGGCACGATGGGCCCGTTCGGCATGGTCCCCAAACTGCGCCCCTACCAAGTCGTCGGCGTCTTCGATTCCGGCATGTACGATTACGATTCGTCGATCGCCTATATCTCGCTGGCCCAGGCGCAGGATTTCTTTCAGATGGGCAACGCGGTGACCGGCGTCGAGATCAAGGTGGACGAGATTTTCCGCGCGGAGGCCGTCGCCTCGGCCGCGGAAGCGGCGCTGGGCGGCGCCTACTGGGTGCGGGATTGGAAGGAGATGAACCGCAATCTCTTTTCCGCGCTCAAACTCGAAAAGATCATCATGTTCATCATTCTCGTCCTGATCATTTTGGTCGCGGCCTTCAATATCATCGGCACCCTGACCATGATCGTGATCGAGAAATCGCGCGAGATCGCCATCTTGAAGGCCATGGGGGCGACGCGACGGGCCGTGATGGGCATCTTCATGTTGGACGGCCTGATCATCGGGGGCGTGGGCGTGTTCATCGGCATCCCGCTCGGCTATCTCGTCTGCTGGGGCATCGAGACGTTCTACACGCTCCCCGCCGACGTGTACTACATCAGCCACATCCCGATCCGCATCAATCTCTTCGACGTCGTCCTGGTCGCCGGCTCGGCCCTGCTCATCACCTTCCTCGCCACGGTCTATCCCTCCTGGCAAGCGGGACGACTCGCCCCGGTGGAAGCCCTGCGTTATGAGTGACGGCCCCATCATCGAGGTGACCGACCTCCAGAAGTCCTTCGCGTTCAATCACGAGCGGATCGACGTGCTGCGCGGCCTCGACATGCGGGTGGGGCGCGGCGAGATCGTGGCCATCGTCGGCGCGTCGGGCGCGGGCAAGAGCACGCTCTTGCACCTGCTCGGCGGGCTCGACCGCCCGACCTCGGGACGGATTGCGGTCGATGGCGTGCAGGTCGATCGCTTGCGCGAACACGAGCTCGAAGCGTTTCGCAACCGGAGCGTGGGGTTCATCTTCCAGTTCCACCACCTCTTGCCGGAATTCACCGCGCTGGAGAACGTGATGATGCCGGGATTCATCCGTGGGATGGCCCGCTCCGAGATCGCCGCGCGCGCGCGCCGCCTCCTGACCGACGTCGGGCTGTCCCCACGCCTGGAACACCGGCCGGGGGAATTATCGGGCGGCGAGCAGCAACGGGTCGCCATCGCCCGCGCGCTGGTCCTCGCCCCCCCGTTGGTGCTGGCGGACGAGCCGACGGGCAATCTGGACACGCACACCGGGGAAGAGGTGATGGGCGTCCTGAAACGCCTCCATCAGACCCACGGCACGACGTTCATTTTGGTCACGCACAACGAGAAGCTGGCGTCGGAGGCCGATCGGGTGATGCGAATGGTGGACGGGAAAATCGAAGACGCAACCCGCTAAGATCTTACTGTTTTTCCCTGCGGCCAAAAGCCAGAGCCTGTTCAGGAGCGGTCAGATGCAAGGCGGAGGGAGGCGCCTTGCGCGCGGAGCGTACTGAGTCGTACGTGAGCACGCAAGGCCGACCGACAACGCCGCAGATGGCCGCTCATGGACAGGCTCCTAGAACCCCAGGCTGAGCTGGGCGACATACCGACGATCCGCGCGTTGGCCGGCAAACGCCCCCACTTCTTCGGCATACGTCGCCGCGGCCAATTTGAGAATCCACAGGTCGATCGTTGCCCCGGCGGTGTAGTACCCCTGATTGACCCCGGCGCGGAGCGCGAGAATCTTGGGCAGTTTGACCTCGGCGCCCATGTGGACACGCTTGTAGAAGTCCTTGTCCGTTCCCGCCTGCTTGGTCACGTCATCCACCTCGACGACCAGACTATTGTCGAGGATCCAAAAGTTAGGGTGGATCCCTGCGCCGACGTTGAGCTGCTGAGGGATCACCCCCAGCGCGCCGAAGTCGAGATCGGTGATGTTCTGAAGCACCACCGCCACCGACGGTTTGAGAAGAACCGGAGCGTTGAGCTTGATCCCGGCGTCAAACGCGAAGTCATGCGCCTTGACCCGATTGGCGAACGGATCGAAGTTCACCACGATGTCGGTGGGTTGGAAGGTACGTTTGATCCCTTCGCGTTGGACGTACTTGCCCGTCGCTCCGAGTTGCACCGTCTGATCCCACAACCCGATGGCGCCGCCCACCACGCCTCCGGCATCCGCCTTCACGTCCGTGACCGCTTCGGGAAACGCGGGATTTCGCACCTCGATATCCATCGTCCCCTGGCCAAGCACGCCGATCGCAAAGTTGTGGAGGTACACATGGGGGAAAAGAGCCGCCCCGGCGTGCACGTGCTCCCCCACGTGCTTCTGGAGAAGATCGATGACCTGGGTGGTATTCGTGCCTTCAACGCCCTTAATATCGTGGTAGAGCTTCAGACTCTCCTTGGAGGCGGCACCCTCGGGGTTGAGAATGCCCACTCCCCCGAATCCTTTCACGTCGTTGAGGCCGGCCGGGTTGTAAAAGAGCGCGTTCTCATCGTTGGACAGCGTGATGAACGCCCCACCCATTCCCAGCGGACGAACGCCTCGGTACAGCGCGGGCAGCTCGTCGGCGAACGCAACCGACACGCCCTGAAACAGCACGACCAGGGCAACAACGCCAACCGCTGCAGATCGGATTGGTCTCATATACGGTCTCTCCTGAATGCTCGGCTCAGAGGGAGGCCAGATAGGACTGCAGTTCTGGGGCCGTCACGGTACCATTCTGATTAGCATCTAATGTATTCTGGATCTGGGTAATGTCGTTGGTCAAATCCTTGCCTGCCAATCCCGACCCCGTAACCCCCTGAGTCACGAGAAGCAGGTCATTCGTCACCTGGGTCACGGTCTGGTTGCTAGTCTCGGCTTGCTGGACATCTGCCAACGAGGGAATGACATTAGGAACGCCGGTCGCGGCGTCAAACCCATTCGTGAGGTCCACGCCGACCGTAACAACCAGGTCGGCTGCGGCCACGACAGCCATCTGGAGATTCTGATTCGCGGTTCGGGACGTGAGACCGGACAAGAGGGTTACAGCGTTATGCATATCCTGCTTATTGCTCGCCGTGAGCGTCGGGAGGAGAGAGGAGAAGGTGGAGAAGCTGCCCGTGACCCCGGACGCGGTGCTCGTCGCCTCCTTAATGAGATCCAAAACATCCAGACCGGCTCGCCCCGAGTACGCCGCAGCCAGGAGGCTCACGGTCTGCGCATCGCAGGTCGGCGCCGAGAGGTTGGTCCCGCACAGCGCCTGCAAGGCCGCGATCGCCGCCGTGTAATTCCCGTTGTCGATATCGATCCTGGCCGCCTCAACCGTGGCCTGCGTCGTCCCATCGTTCGCCAGCCCTTCGAACAGATTGCTGTTCCCGCAACCGGCGACCAACGTCGTACCCACGCATCCCGCCACCAACAACCGCCACCCCGGAATCGCGCGCGTCCCCATGTCGCTCCTCCTCAATCCTTTTCCTTAGAACCGCCGCCGCCCGGCTCGGCACTGATCTGGGTCACCTTGAATACGTCGGTTCCTCGGATGTTCTGGAAGAATTCGCCTTGGATCTTGATACGCTTCCCCTTGTTGAGCCCCGGCTGGACGCCGATCAACGAGATCCCCTGTCCCGAGGTAAAGCCGACCGAGGTCACGGACAGCATCTCCTTGTCATAGGGAAGCTCGGTGCGAATGATGTTATCGATCTCGCCCGACATCGACATCAGAGCGCCCTTCTTCAGGTGGGTGAAACCGGGGCCTCCGCAGCCCAGGGGGAGAAGGAGCACCACGAGCACCGCCGCGACGTGCCGAATCGGATGAATCATTCCCCGCGTCCTCCACTGAAGGGTGTGGTTCTTTGAGACTCATATTTCTAAAGGCGTTGTGAAAGTAGCGGAGCCTTACCGATCTGTCAAACCCAAACCGAGGCTCAACGCTGGGTCCAGCCGCGGGCAAGACCCGAAGGGCGTCCGAACTCAGCGTGGGATCAGGGCCTGTTTGAGCGAAGCGACGTACGCCGTCAACACGGACGAGCGACGAGACGGGTCCGGCTCTTCCTGCAGGCGCTTGATCAGCGCCGAGGCCACGATCACGCCGTCGGCGACGCGCGCGATGCGGGCGGCTTCGTCGGGGGTGGACACGCCGAACCCCACGGCGACCGGGAGACGCGTGGTGCGCTTGATCGCGCGGACGCGCTGTTCGATCTCTTCGAGGGGCGGGAGCTTGGAGCCGGTGATACCGGTGAGCGACACGTAATAGAGGAAGCCCGAGGCCCTCGCCGCGATGGCGGCGATCCTCGCGGGGGGCGTGGTGGGAGCGACGAGAAAGATGAGATGCACGCCGGCCGCGCGCGTGGCGCCCGCGAGCGTGTCGGCCTCCTCGGGGGGCAGATCGGGGACGATCAACCCGTCGACGCCGGCGGCCGCGGCGTCGCGCGCCAACCGCTCATCCCCGTACTGAAAGATCAAGTTGTAGTACGTCATCAGGATCAGGGGAATCGGCGTCTTGGCGCGCACCCTTCGCGCGAGCCCGAGCACGTCGCCCAGCGTGACGTGCTGAGCCAGCGCCCGCTCCGCGGCTCGTTGCAACACCGGACCATCGGCGAGCGGATCCGAAAACGGGACGCCGATTTCGAGCAGATCCGCCCCCGCCGACGCGGCCGCAAGCAGCCACTCCTCGGTGGTGGCCACATCGGGATCGCCGGCCATCACATAGGGAATCAGCGCTTTTTCGTCCCGCCCGCGCAAGCGGGCGAAGACGTCATCGATCCGGTTGGCCGTTGCTTCCGCAGGTCGAGCCGCCGCACTCCTCATAGCTCGATCCCCCGGATCTTCGCCACCTGCTGGACGTCTTTGTCTCCCCGACCCGAGAGGTTGACGAGGAGGATCTGGCGTTTCTTCATCTTCGGCGCGAGGACCACCGCATGCGCGATCGCGTGCGCCGACTCGAGTGCGGGGATGATGCCCTCGGTCCGGCTCAACAGATCGAACGCCTCCATCGCCTCCTTATCGGTGACGGACGTGTACTCGATGCGGTGGAGATCCCGGTACAGGCTGTGCTCGGGTCCCACCGCGGAATAGTCCAGCCCAGCCGACACCGAGTGCGTGATCTGAATCTGTCCCTGCGGGTCTTGGAGCACGAACGTCTTCGTGCCTTGAAACACGCCCGTACGTCCCGTGGCGAAGCGCGCCGCGTGCCGGCCGGTCGAGATCCCCAGACCGCCCGCCTCGACGCCGATCATCCGCACCTTCTCGTCTGTGAGAAAGGGGAAGAACAGGCCCATCGAATTGCTCCCTCCGCCCACGCACGCGACCAGCGCGTCGGGCAGTCGCCCCGCCGCGCGCACGATCTGACGGCGCGCCTCGCGGCCGATCACCGACTGAAAGTCACGGACCATCATCGGGTAGGGGTGGGGCCCCAACACCGATCCCAGAATGTAATGCGTCGTGCGCACGTTCGTCGTCCAATCGCGCAGCGCCTCGTTGATCGCGTCCTTGAGCGTGCGGCTGCCCGCGGCAACCGGCACGACCTTGGCGCCGAGCAGCCGCATGCGAAACACGTTCAGCGCCTGGCGCGCCATGTCCTCGGTTCCCATATACACGTCGCACTCCAAGCCGAGGAGCGCCGACGCGGTCGCGGTCGCCACGCCGTGCTGGCCCGCGCCGGTTTCAGCGATGACCCGGCGCTTCCCCATCCGCTGCGCGAGCAGCGCCTGACCGATGGTGTTGTTGATCTTGTGCGCCCCGGTGTGGCAGAGGTCTTCGCGCTTGAGGTAGATCCGCGCGCCGCCCAGCGTCTTCGTCAGTCGCTCGGCGAAATACAGGGGGGTCGGTCGTCCCACGTACGAGGCCAAGCGGGCATCAACGTCGGCACGGAACCGGCGGTCCGCCCGCGCCTTCGCGTACGCGGCCGCCAGCTCCTCCAACGCCGGCATCAGCGTTTCGGGTACGTACCGTCCGCCGTAGGACCCGAAGTGCCCCGCGGCGTCGGGCCACGCGCTAGGACGCCGCCGCGGCTTTGGCGTGTTGGATGAACGCGCGGATTTTGCCATGATCCTTCTTCCCCTTCACGTGCCCCTCGACGCCCGTCGACACGTCAACCGCAAACGGCCGGACTCGGCGGATTGCCTCGGCCACGTTGTCGGGGGTCAGCCCGCCGGCCAGGATGATCCGTCCGTGCGCCTTCGCGGCCTCCGCCAACTCCCAGTCGAACGTCTTGCCGGTCCCGCCGTACTCGCCCTCTTGGTAGGCATCCAGTACGAACGCGCGGACGTCGTATTCCCCCATCGGATTGAGACTCTCGCGGTCCTTCACGCGGATCGCCTTGATCGCGCGCGGCGCGAACGCCCGGCAGTAGTCGGCCGATTCGTCGCCTTGAAATTGCAACACGTCCACCCCGCACCGTTCCGACATCACGCGGACCCACTGGGTCGGCTGGTTCACGAACAGTCCGACCGTCGTGACGAACGGCGGTAGCCGACTGATGATCTCCTGCGCCTGTTCCACCGAGATCCGCCTGGGGCTCTCCTTATAGAGGACGAACCCCACGGCGTCGGCGCCGGCCTCCGCGGCGGCCAGCGCGTCGTCCAACGTCGTGATCCCACAGATCTTCACACGAATCATCGCGTCGAGGCTCCTTCCGGCGCAATCGCCATCAGCTCCCGCACCTTGTCCTCGATCACCGGCGCCCGCATGAACGTCTCGCCGATCAGCACCGCGTTGACGCCCAGCGCCGCGAGGCGTCGCACGTCGTCTCGAGTGGCGACGCCGCTTTCGCTGACCACGACGCGTCCGGCCGGCATCTCCCGCATGAGGCGTTCGGTCTTGGCCAGGTCCGTCTCGAACGTGACGAGATCGCGGTTGTTGATCCCGATCAATGGCGC
>JACQCD010000117.1 GCA_016201825.1 Nitrospirota bacterium
GCGATGATCCATACCATTCTGGTGTTCCTGGTCGTGCTCGGGTTTCTGATCTTCGTGCACGAACTCGGGCACTTCCTGGTCGCGCGATGGACCGGCGTCCGCGTGATCCGCTTTTCGCTGGGGTTCGGGCCGAAGATCTACGGCAAGACCGTGGGCGACACCGAGTACATGGTGTCGGCGATTCCCCTCGGTGGCTACGTGAAGATGGCGGGCGATGATCCGAGCCAAGAGCTCACGAAGAGCCCCGAGGAGTTTTCCTCGCGGACCCTCGGCGAGCGGACGCGGATCGTCCTGGCCGGGCCGATGATGAATATCATCATCGCGTTCGCGCTGATGCCGCTGGTGTTTCTGCTCGGCACCGAGATGCCGGCGTTCTTGGACGAGCCGCCGGTGGTGGGGTGGGTCCAGGACGATTCGCCGGCGCGCGCCGCGGGGTTCGCGATCGGCGATCGCCTGGAGTCGGTTGCCGGCAACGCGGTCGCCACGTGGGAGCAAACGGTGACTCAGTTCGCGACCCGGCCGGAAACGACGGTCGAGGTCGTGGTCGATCGCGCCGGGGAGCGGCGGTCCCTGACCCTTGCCGTCCCCGCGCAGTTCGACAAAGGCACGGGGTCGCTGGGCATTCTGCCCGACAAGCCGGCGATCGTCGGCGCGGTCAGCCCGGGTAAGCCGGCCGCCGTGGCGGGGCTGAAGCTCGGCGATGAGATCGTGTCGCTCAACGGGCAACCGATCACCAACTGGTATCAAATGTCCGATGCCATCCAGAAAAATCAGGGTGCGTCGCTGACCATCACGTATCGGCGCGACGGCTCCGAGGCCGTCGTGGAGCTCACGCCGGCGATGGATGAGGTGTCCAAGCGGTGGATGATCGGGGTCGGAGGAAAAGAGTCGATGGTCTTCCGGCGCTACGGCGTCGGCGAGTCGATTGTGTTGGGTGTGGCGAAGATGTGGGATCTGACCCGCCTCACCTTCGGGGTCCTGGGCCAGCTCTTCACCGGCCATCTCTCGATCAAGGCCCTCGGCGGGCCGATCATGATCGCCCAGGTGACCGGCGAGGCGGCGGATTCCGGCTTCTCCGACGTGGTCCGCTTGGTCGCGTTCATCAGCCTGCAACTCGGCATCATGAACTTGTTGCCGATCCCGGTGCTGGACGGCGGCTGGCTGCTCTTTTTTTTGATCGAGGCGGTCATCGGCCACCCGCTCAACCGCCGCGGCCAGGAAATCGCGCAGACGGTGGGGTTCGTCCTTTTGATCACGCTGGCTATTGTTGTGTCGTATAACGACATCATGAGAATTATCGGATGATGCCGTAGGGGCGGGTTTCAAACCCGCCCCTACAAAGACGGTCGACCATGCAGATCGTAAGACGGAAAACACGACAGATCAAAGTCGGGAACGTAGCCATCGGCGGGGACGCGCCTATTTCGGTCCAGTCGATGACCACGACCGACACGTCGCAGATCGACAAGACCGTCGCCCAGATCCACGCGCTCGAACAAGCCGGGTGCGAGATCGTCCGCGTGGCGGTGCCCGACACGCCCTCGGCGGAGGCGCTGCCCGAGATCAGACGGCAGACCGCGCTGCCGTTGGTGGCCGACATTCATTTCGATTATAAACTCGCGCTCAGGGCGCTTGAGGCGGGGGTCGATTGCCTGCGCATCAACCCCGGCAATATCGGGGATCGCGACAAGGTCGAGCGCGTGGTGAAGACGGCCAAGGAGCGCCGGACGCCGATGCGGATCGGCGTCAACGCCGGGTCGCTCGAGCGGGAGCTACTCGAGAAGTACGGCTATCCCACGGCCGACGCGATGGTGGCGTCGGCCCTCACTCACATCCGCATCTTGGAAGATTTGGACTTTTACGATATCAAGGTTTCGCTGAAGGCGTCGAACGTGGGGCTGGCCGCGGCCGCCTACCGCGCGTTCTCGCTCGTGAGCGACTACCCGCTCCACCTCGGCATCACCGAGGCGGGAACCGCCTTTTCCGGGGGGATCAAGTCCGCCGTGGGTTTGGGGATCCTGCTCGCGGAAGGCGTCGGCGATACGATCCGGGTGTCGCTGGCGGCCGATCCGGTCGAAGAGGTCAAGACCGGCTTTGAGATCCTGAAGGCTCTCGAACTGCGCCGGAGAGGGGTCAACGTGGTGGCCTGCCCGACCTGCGGGCGGTTGGAAATCGACGTGATCCGGATGGCGAATGAAGTGGAGCGGCGGCTGGCGCACGTGAAGGAGCCGCTCACCGTTTCGATCCTCGGCTGCGTGGTGAACGGCATCGGCGAGGGCAAGGAAGCCGACATCGGCGTCGCGGGCGGGCGGGGAGTCGGGCTCTTGTTCAAGCACGGCGAGATCGTCCGCAAGGTGCCGGAAGCCGAGTTGCTGGACGTTTTGTTGGACGAGATCGATACGATGTTGGCCGAGCGCAAGGCCACGTCGACCAACGGCCTGCCGGTTTTGTAGGGGCGAGCCGGCGGCTCGCCCCTACGAGAGACGCCGCCACGACATCACCATAGAAACGGGCCCATGCGATATTCATCCCTTTTAATTCCCACGCTCCGGGAAGATCCGGGCGAAGCCGAGACCGTCAGTCATCGTCTCCTGCTCCGAGCCGGCATGATCCGCAAAGTCGCGGCCGGGATCTACACGTTCCTGCCGCTGGGCTACCGCGTGCTCAAGAACGTCGAGCGGATCGTCCGCGAGGAGATGGACCGCGCGGGGGCCCAGGAGATCCTGATGCCCTTCGTTCAACCGGCCGAGCTGTGGCGCGAGACCGGCCGGTGGGCTCAGTACGGCAAGGAACTTCTGCGGCTGAAGGACCGGCACGAGCGCGAATTCTGCCTGGGGCCGACGCACGAGGAGGTCGTGACCGACCTGGTGCGTCGCGAGGTGAAATCCTACCGCCAGCTTCCGATCACGCTCTACCAGATTCAAGCGAAGTTCCGCGACGAGATCCGTCCGCGATTCGGGCTCATGCGCGGGCGGGAATTTCTCATGAAGGACGCCTACAGCTTCGACCGCGACGACGACGGCAGCCGCGTGAGCTACGACGTGATGTACCAGGCGTACACCCGCATTTTCACCCGCTGCGGCCTGACGTTTCGCCCGGTTGAAGCGGACGCGGGATTGATCGGCGGCAGCTTCTCCCACGAGTTCATGGTGCTGGCCGACACCGGCGAGGAGGGGATCGCGAGCTGCGATGTGTGCGGGTACGCGGCCAACGTCGAGCGCGCAGAGTCCGTGGGACTGACCGGAGATGGGCTCGCTCGCGCCTCGACGGGATCGATGGAGGAAGTCGCCACGCCCGGCAAGCACACGGTGGCCGAGGTCGCCGCGTTCCTGGGCGTTCCCCCCGATCGGTTGCTCAAGACCCTGCTCTACCAGGCGGGGGATCGGGTCGTCGCGGTCTTGGTCCGGGGCGATCACGAGGTCAACGAGATCAAGCTCAAGCGGCACCTGGGTGTGGCCGAGGTGGCGCTTGCCACCGACGCGGTGATCGCGACGGCGACTGGAGGCCCCAAAGGATTCTCGGGGCCGGTCGACTTGCGGGACGTGCCGATCGTGGCCGACCACGCGGCGGTGGGGGTGAGGGACGCGGTGGTGGGGGCGAACCGCGCCGACACCCACCTGATCCACGTCGACCCGACCCGCGATTGTCGCATCGACGTCGTCGCGGATGTGCGCAACGCGGTGGCCGGCGATCCCTGCCCCCGCTGCGCCGACGGCCGCGTCTCGATCACGCGCGGCATCGAAGTCGGCCACGTCTTCCGGTTGGGGACCAAATACAGCGACGCGATGCACGCCGCCTACTTGGACCACGAGGGCAAGGAGCGGCCGATGGTGATGGGTTGCTACGGCATCGGGGTCAGCCGGGTGGTGGCCGCCGCGGTCGAACAGAACCACGACGCCAAGGGGATCGTCTGGCCGGCGCCGCTCGCGCCCTTTCCCGTGCACCTCGTCCCGCTCAACGAGCGATCGGCGGCCGTCATGGCCGCGACCACTCGCATCGAGTCCGCGCTGGGTCACGTGGGGGTCGACGTGCTGGTCGACGATCGGGCGGAGCGTCCGGGGGTGAAGTTCAACGATGCCGACTTGTTGGGGATCCCCATCCAAGTCATCCTCGGCGAGAAATCGGTGGCGCAGGGCGAAGTCGAGCTCAAGGACCGCCGCAGCGGGAACGTCCGAAAGGTGAAGATCGACGAGGCCGCGGGGCTGATCGCCGCGTCGGTCACGGCCGGCCGATGACGCGGCCGCCGTGGACAATCGGTCCTCCCCTGTCCACCGAGCGGTCGCATTGCGCGGCGGCTGCGTGGGGGGGGAAGCTCTTTGTCTTCGGCGGGGGCGGCCCCGGGTTTCAGGCGCTCAAGACCGTCGAATGCTACGATCCGGCGAAGGAGAGCTGGACGCTGCGCGCGCCGATGCCGACCGCACGGTCGGGCGTCGTCGCCGTTCCATTCGATCACCGGATCTACGTGATGGGCGGGGGATTCAAGAAGCCCGACGGCACCTTCCAATTTCTCACGACGGTTGAGATCTACGATCCCGAGACGGACTTCTGGGCCAAGGGGCCCGATCTCTTGCGCCGCCACGATGCGCCCGCCGCGACCGTCCTGGATGGGCGCGTGTACCTGATGGGGGGGCATCTCCCCGACACGCCCGGGGGGCCGCTGACGGACCCGGCGTTTGATTTTGCCGAGCTGCTGGATGTCGTGAATGGCCGGTGGCTGGAGCTCTCACCCGTCCCCACCCCTCGCTTTTCGCTCGCCGCGGTGCCGTGGGACGGCAAGGTCCTCGCCATGGGGGGCGGAGCCTTCAAGGACGGCGCGTTTCGGAATTTTGACGTGATCGAGGCCTACAACCCCGTCCGAGGGGCGTGGGAGCCGTCGGAGATCGGGGCGCTGCCGTGGCCCGCGGCCGGCGTGTCCGCCGCGGTTTTGGACGGCGCGATCCACGTCTTCGGCGGCAACGACGGCGAAGCGATCCAGGCCACGGCCGCGCGCTACGACCGTGCCCGCGGCTGGCGCATCGTGGCCTCGATGCCCGAGCCCCGAGCCGCCGCCGCGGCCGTCGAACTGGGCGGAGCGATCTATCTCGTCGGCGGGCGCGCGTCCGACGGCAAGACTCCGACCAACACCCTCATGGTGTACCGGCCCGGTTGACATCCCAACCGTCATTCCGATACCATACGCACTTCTGTTCAACAGGGGGAGTCTGTCATGAAGGTGATTCTGCGCGAAGACATCGATCACGTGGGCAAGATGGGCGAGTTGGTGACGGTTGCCGACGGCTATGCCCGTAACTTCCTGCTCCCGCGCCAGATGGTTGCGGCCGCCACCGAGAAGAATGTCCGTGTGCTGGAACACCAGAAGCGCCTGATCGAGACCAAGCGCAAGAAGGAACGCGCAGCCGCGGACGAAGTGGCCAAGCGCTTGGCCGGCATCCCCGTGACGATCCCGATGCAGGTTGGGGAGGAAGACAAGCTCTTCGGCTCCGTGACGAGCAAGGACATCGCGGACGCGTTGGCCGCGGCGGACTTCATCGTGGACAAGAGAATGATCCTACTCGATAAGCCGATCAAGACGCTCGGCACGTTTAGCATTCCCGTTAAACTCGCCTCCGACGTGACGGGCGAGGTCAAAGTGTCGGTCGTCAGGCAAGACGCGGCGTAATCACGCGCGCTCGTCGAATCCCTCCGACCGACACGCGTCGTTGATCGGTCCGTAGTAAGTCCTGTATCCTATTTCAATTCCTCGACGGCGAGGCTCGCCGGCTGATTGCGACGTCCAGATGTCGAAAGGCGGCGATGAATCCCGATGACGGACATCAGCGTTCCCTCCAGCCTGGGGACGCCCTGCTCATCGTCGACGTCCAGAACGATTTTCTCCCCGGCGGCGCCCTCGGGGTTCCCGCCGGCGACGAGGTCGTCCCCGTCCTGAACCGGTACCTGGCGGAGTGGCGGGCGCGGGGGCTGCCGGTGTTCGCCACCCGAGACTGGCATCCTCCAAGGCATTGTTCGTTCCGTGAACGTGGGGGGCCCTGGCCGCCCCATTGTGTGGCCGAAACGCTCGGGGCGAAGTTTGCGAGCGCCCTCGATCTGCCGCCGACCACGGTGGTGATTTCGAAAGGCATGACGTCGGACCAAGACGCCTACTCGGGATTTCAAAGTACCGATCTCGACGACCGTCTGCGGCGCGGCGAGGTACGGCGCGTGTTCGTGGGCGGCCTCGCGACCGACTACTGCGTGGTGAGCACGGTCCGGGACGCCATCGCGCGGGGGTATCAGACCGTCGTTCTCGTGGACGCGATCCGGGCGGTGAACGTCCAGCCCGACGACGGGCGCAAGGCGGAGGAGGAGATGGCGCGCCTTGGCGCCGTGCTGATTCGGCGCGAGGCGCTCGCGCGATGAGACCCGAATCGAGCGCGTTGCTCACCGACCTCTACCAGCTCACCATGCTGGATGGGTATTTTCAGCGCGGGATGCGCGAGACGGCGGTCTTCGAGTTCTTCGTCCGCAAGCTCCCCCATGGTCGCAACTTCCTCCTGGCAGCGGGGCTGGAGCAGGCGCTCGAGTTCCTGGAGACGCTGCGCTTCACGCCGGAGGAATTGGATTGGCTCGCGCGCTGCGGCCGCTTCAGCCGGGACTTTGTCGACCACTTGGCGCGGCTGAGGTTCACGGGGGACGTGCATGCGATGCCCGAGGGCGCCGTCTTCTTTGCCAACGAGCCCATCCTCCGGGTGACCGCCCCCATCCCCGAGGCGCAGCTCGTCGAGACCCGGCTGATCAACATCCTGCACGGACAGACTCTGTTGGCGTCCAAGGCGGCGCGCTCGGTCTTGGCGGCGCCCGGCAAGCTGCTGGTGGATTTCGGTTTGCGCCGTGCGCACGGAGCCGAAGCGGGTCTGTGGGCCGCGCGCGCCGGATACCTTTCCGGTCTCTCGGGCTCCTCGACGGTGCTGGCCGAGCTGCGCTTCGGCGTCCCGTCCTACGGCACGATGGCCCATTCGTTCATCCAGGCGCACGACGACGAGGCCCAGGCGTTCGTGGACTTCGCCCGCGCCCAGCCGAACAACGTCGTCCTGCTCCTGGACACGTACGACACCGAAGCCGCGGCCCGCAAAGTGGTGGCGTTGGCGCCGCAACTGGAGCAGGAGGGCATCCTGATCAATGGAGTCCGACTCGACAGCGGGGATTTGGCCGAGCACGCCAAGAAGGTCCGGCGGATCTTGGACGAGGGCGGCCTCAAAGAGGTCACGATCTTCGCCAGCGGAAATCTCGATGAGTACGCGGTGCGCGACCTCCTAGCCGGGGGCGCCCCCATCGACGGGTTCGGCATCGGCTCGCGCCTCGATACGTCCGCCGATGCGCCATACCTGGACTGCGCCTACAAGCTGCAAGAATACGCGGGTCGCCCGCGGCGCAAACGGTCCGAGGGCAAGGCCACGTGGCCGGGGCGGAAACAGGTGTATCGCAGGTACGGACCCGGCGGCGTGATGACCTCGGACGTCCTGACCATCGAAGGTGATCCCCAGCCCGGGGAACCCTTGATCCAGCCCGTGATGCGCGGTGGCCGACGCCTGACTCCTCCCACGCCGCTCGCCGAATCCCGAGCCCGCGCCGCCGCCGAGCTCGCCCGTCTCCCGCCAGCCTCTCGCAGCCTCGACGACGCGCCGCCGTATCCCGTGACGATCACTCCGGCCCTCCGCGCCTTGGCCGACACCGTCGACGCCCGGACCCGCTAGGACCAACGCAACGGGTGCTGGTCGTTGATCGGCTCGTGCGCTTCTCGTATACTCAACCCCTCCTTAGAGCCCTCGCGTTGAACCGCGAGACGGTCACGATCGCCCGATTCACGGACCGGGATCGGTGGCTTGGCTGATGGACGCGAATGAGTTGGCGATGACCACACCGTACGCCGTGGCAGCAGTCGTTCTGTTCGTGACGTGGGTGGCGGCATCGCCCGCCTGGGCGCAGGACCCGTTTCGCACCGATGTGGATCCCGCGTGCGAACAAACCTTGCCGACTCACGTGGTGCAGGCCGTGTCGGGGGAACCCGATATCCGGCTTGTCCCCCGCGATCCGCGGAGGGGGGCGGACGGGACCTGTAATTACGCGACCGGTGGCCAAGACCTCATCCTCATGGTCGCGGTGAACACGCTGTCCACCCCGACGTTCTACGAGAGCTACCGCCGAAACTGCGGTCACGAACAACCACCGACCGCAATCGCCGACCTCGGTGAAGAAGCGCTGGCCTGCCGCGCATACGGTGGGGGCGGGAACAACGCGGTCGTCGTCCGCCAAGGTCACCTCGTCGTCCTCCTCCAAAGCTCGAGAAAATTCGACCACCGCACGAACCGCCTCGGCGGGCACGTCTTTACGACCGACCAATTGACCGAACTCGCGCGGGTGGTGATGAAGAAGCTGTGAAGGAAGCGGACGAGGGGCTTCCGGCGCGTGATGGGAACAACGTGTGGCTTTGCGCGAGGGGGATCTTTCGAGGTGTTACTGAACGTGGCGCAGGAGGGAACGAAAGGTGGGGGCTGGAGAAACGGCGCAAATAAGGTTGGTGGAGGGTACCGGGATCGAACCGGTGACCTGCTGATTGCGAAACGAAAAAACGTTTTTTCCGTAAGGCTCGATGTTGCGAAGGTTTCCCCGTTTTATTTGTAAAAACAATGGCGTTTCCTGATTCCATTCATTCCATGGAGTCCAACCGCTTTGGTCTTTTTCGACCGTCTCTAGCACAAATTTAGCACAGTGCTGTGGGGTGAACCCCTCTGGTGAGACAGTTTTCGGTTGTCACCAGAGCAGCGACAGCGCGCGCTATCGGGCGCGGTCACCCGCGCGCACGTCGAGGAATCGGTGGTGTTGCACTGGTCGGTTGACCCACCGCCCCATTACGGCGATAACGCTCCTTTCGGTCAGATCCGACTTTGAAGCGACAGGGAAAGAAATTCCTGGCGCGAGGACATCGACAAGAGCTCCTTCCTTCAGCTACGATAGCGCGAAACAAAATCGAATCTCACAAACCAATGGGCAAGCCGTACACCTCAGAACTAAGCCAGCTCTCGAAGACGCTCGACTGGGCGTCAACGGCGGACATTGATGCGCTGCGCCGAGTCGTGTTGGCCGCCAAATCACTGCCGCTGATGGCGGTAGGTTCCGGGGGGTCGCTCACGGCGGCGCACCTTCTGTCGGCGGCTCACCGGCGCTACACCGGCCAGCAAGCATCAGTGGTCACTCCGCTTGATTCCGTGTTGCACTCGCTGGATCCTTCTGTCTCGGTGTGGATGCTCAGCGCAGGGGGCTCTAACGTCGATATTTTGGCCGCCTTTTCCAGCCTTGTCCGCTCTGAGCTGGCGCAATTGGTGGTGGTCTGTGGTCGCCGACAGAGCCGACTGACGGCGGCCGCTACGGAACACCAATTCGTCGACGTGATCGACGCCGAGGGGCCTGCTGGTAAGGACGGTTTCTTAGCCACAAATTCCTTGATCGCAGCCTCCGTTCTGATTTGCCGTGCATACAGCGCGGTATTCAACAGTGATCTGTCGATCACACAGCTTCAAGAGCTTCTATCTGACGGTCGCCGTAAGAATGGTGGATTGAGCGAATGGAAACGAGCCACTCAACAACTGTGGTCACGCGAGACGCTTGTCGTTCTTTATGGCCCGGCGACGCACGCAGCTGCCATCGACTTGGAATCGAAGTTCACCGAGGCTGCACTTGGAAATGTGCAGATCGCGGACTACAGGAACTTCGCGCACGGGCGTCATCATTGGCTTGCGAAGCGCGGGAATGTGAGCGCCGTCCTGGCGTTCAGTGCGGACGCCGATCGGCTGCTTGCCACCAAGACCGTATCTCTTCTGCCAAAGGAGATCCCGCTTGTTCATCTGAATTTTGACGGCGACTTCCTCCAAGTGTCCCTCGCCTCGTTGCTTACGGTCCTGCACGTCGCCGGTTGGGCTGGTGAGGCCAGAGCGATCGACCCGGGGAGACCGGGAGTCCCAGAGTTCGGCCGGCGCCTTTTTAGGCTGGCAGTGCCAAAACCGACACGAAGTTTTCCTCGGTCCACTGTTGCGTCCAGCGATTCCGCAGCTATCGAACGGAAGACCGGGGTGGCGATTCGTCGCCTCGAGGAACGGGGCGACCTACCGCTGTGGGAGGAAGCCCTCGCCAACTACAAGCGCCAGCTAACGGAGGCGCAATACGGCGCTGTTGTTTTCGATTACGATGGCACGCTCGTCGATGCGCGGGAGCGATTTGATCCACCACGAGCCGAGATTGCTAATGAACTCAGCCGCCTTTTGGACGGTGGACTCGTCGTGGGAATCGCAACAGGTAGAGGAAGTTCTGTAAGGCGAGATCTCCAGTCGTGCATCCCTCGGCGTCACTGGTCGCGCGTGATTGTTGGCTACTACAACGGCGGCGAAGTCGCTCAGATCGATTGCGGCACCTCTCCAAACGGAACAACGACCCTTAGACCAGAACTTGAAACGCTCGGCGACGCTCTCAGCGGTCATTCTGAATTACGCGCCATCGCCAACATTGCAACTAGGCATTGGCAAATCACTCTTGAGCCGAAGAATCCGATCCCGGAGGACAGGAAAGGCCAGATGCAAGGCGCTCCGGTTGGGAAATCGCCATTGGCATTGCCTTGCGCGGTAGGGGCGGGTTTCAAACCCGCCCCTACGATGCGTACGTGAGCACGCAAGGCCGACCGACAACGCCGCAGATGGCTTTTCATGGGCAGGCTCCTAGAGCAATACCGACGAGCCCTTGAGATACATGGATCCCGTGGGTTGGCGTGACCCGCCTGCGGGCTCGATCGTGATCGCGAAGACCCCAACGGTCTTGGCCGGCTCGGGCAGCGCCTTGACCCTCAGCGATCCGACTCCCCGTTGATCCGGCGTGAATATCCCGGCGTCTACGGGTGCCGCGCCCTGAATGGCCCAGAGCTGATAGACCTTGCCTTCGGGCAGGGGCGGGAGGTCGAAGGCGAACAGCAACCCCGCGTTCGCCTCCGGGTTCCAGAAGATTCGGCCGAAGGCCTTGGGCGAGGGATCGAGACCGGTAAGCCTGACGGTTTGGGTGTGTTTCGCCTCGATCAGGCGGAGTGCTTCTTCTTTCTGAGCGAGCGCGAGGTGCAGGGTTTCCAGTTCGGCTGTTTGACGAGCCACGACCTTCCGGTGGACGTCGCTATTCCATACCAGAAGAATCCCCAAGACGGCGGCGAAGCCCCACCCCGCCGCCCATGGCCACGCGAGGCGAGGGATGATTCGGCTGGGGATCACGGGAGCAACGAGGGATCGGAATGGTCTGACGCCCTTCTCCCGTCCGATTGCCTCCATGAGCCGGTCCTTCACGAGAGGGGGCGGTGCGATCGGGGGGAGAGCCTGGGCCAGACGCGCGGCCGTTTCCCCGAGCTCTCGCTGGGCGCCCTCGCACGCGGCGCATCCCTCGACGAGATGGGCCGAGAGCGCGCGTTCCTCGTCCGGTGTGGCGGAGCCAGCCGCGGTCAGCAGGCACAAGTCCTCAAACCGCTCGCAGCCCTGGGCCGTCATTCCGCCACCCCGGTAGCTCTCAGCGATTCCTGCAACTTCCGCATTCCCAGGCGGATTCTGGTCTTCACCGTTCCCAGCGGCGCTCCCAGTCGCTCGGCAATCTCAGGATGCGTGAGCCCCTCGAAGAAGGCGAGCATCACCGCCTCGCGTTGCTCGGACGGCAGGGTGACTAATGCCTGGTGGACGCTGTCTTGCGTTTCGTGTCGGATGGCGTCTTGGTCCGTCGTGGTGCCCGTTGAGAGACGGTCGGCCAACTCGTCGAGCGGATCTCCCGCCCGCCGCGTGCGCAGTGTAACTTGTCGCAGACGGTCGAGTCCGCGGCTTCGGGCAATCTGGATGAGCCACGCGATCCCGCTCCCGCGTGACGGATCGTGGGCCCCGGCCTGCCGCCACACCTGCCAAAACGTGTCCTGAAGCGCATCTTCAGCCTCGGATCGGTCACCCAGCAGCCGACAGAGCAGCGAAAACACGGTTGAAGCGTGGCGATCGTAGAAGGCGGTAAACGCCTGAGTGTCTCGTCTGGCCATGCCCTGAACGAGTTCAAGGTCGCTCATAGCAGTCGACCACTTCGCGACCATGACCATGGTCTATGGTTTCCTCTGAGATCTACGAATCCACTTAGCATCTGGATGTGGTCACCGTGTGGGTCGCGCCCTTCGTGAGTCGAGACATCCATCCGAATAATCCTCTCGTAGATGCCAGTGTAGTCTGGGCGTTCCCTGGCTTCTATCCCCCTAGATGGGGGGATTGTTGGGTTGGGCGAACGGATTTAGAGTGAGCCGCGTCTGCTTGCGTTCCACCCGAGAGGAGGAGTGTGGACAAGACAGGAATCACCCGATCGATCGCCGTGATCTCAATGCAGATCTCCTCACGACACGGAACCCGAGGCCCTCTAAGCGTGCGTGCCGGCGTTGCTGTCCTGACACTCCTCTGCTTGGCGGCCTGGTCTCCGGCGGCAACGGCCAAGCCCTTTCTGCCGGCCGATGATGCGCAGGTCTTGGAACGCCTGCGCACCTCGGCGGCAGATCCCCAGGCGCGCGAGCTCAGGCGGCTGAGGGCTGAGCTGGCCCAAAATCCCGGCAATCTCGACCTTGCCGTCAAACTGGCTAGGCGCGATATCGAGCAAGGGCGGGCCGAGGCCGATCCCAGGTTCTATGGGTATGCCCAGGCGGCGCTCGGTCCCTGGTGGAATGCGCCGGAGCCGCCACCGAGTGTCTTGATCCTGCGGGCCACGCTCCGTCAGAGCGTGCACGACTTTGACGGAGCGCTGGCCGATCTGGACGCGGTCCTCCGCGTGCAACCGAGCCATCCCCAGGCGTGGTTGACCCGGGCCTTGATTGCGCAGGTGCGCGGGGATTATCCGGAGGCGCGGCGAAGCTGTGCTCCGCTGGGGCGACTGTCCACACGCCTCGTGGCCGCGACCTGCCGCGCGGGGGCGGCCAGCCTCAACGGCGAAGCGGCGCGCAGTTTTGATTTCCTTCGTGCCAGTCTGGAAGCCGAACCGGATGCCGATCCCCAACTGAGGATCTGGGTGTTGACCGTCTTGGCCGAAATGGCCGATCGGTTAGGCAAGGTGTCAGAGGCTGAAACCTACTTTCGACAGGCCATGGCTCTCGGGCTACGAGACAGCTATCTCTTAGGCGCCTACGCCGACTCCCTGCTCGACCAAGGCCGAGCCACCGAGGTCGTCGCGTTGCTCAAGGACGAGATCCGGGCCGACGGTCTCCTCCTGCGTCTCACCCTTGCCGAACACGTTCTCCACGCGCCGAGTCTTTTGGAGCACGTGGAAGCCCTCCGAGCCCGGTTTGAAGCGAGCCGCCGTCGCGGCGATGCGGTCCACAAGCGCGAGGAAGCGCGGTTTGTCCTCCATCTTCTCGGTCAACCCCGGGAGGCGCTGGAGTTCGCCAAGACCAACTGGGCGGTCCAGCGCGAGTCGTGGGATGCCCGGCTGGTCCTGGAGTCGGCGCTCGCAGCGCACGATCGCTCGGCGGCTCAACCGGTGGTGGACTGGTTGACGGCGAGCAAGCTGGAAGACGTCCATCTGGCTCAACTGGTCGACGCTCTTGAGCGGGGCGCTCGGGAGGCCAAGCGATGAACGCGTGGGTCGGAAAGGCGGTGATCGGACTCATCGCGTTCGTCCTGATCGGTTCCGCCGGCGACGCCTATGCACATAAACCCAGTGATAGCTATCTGAGTCTTCAAGTCGATGGCCCTCAGATCGCAGGCCGGTGGGACATTGCGCTCAGGGATCTTGACTACGCGATCGGGCTGGATGCCAACGACGACGGGACCATCACGTGGGGAGAGGTGCGCGCCCGTCACGACGCGATCGCGGCCTACGCATTGGCCCGACTGAGCATTGGGAGCGAGGGCGATTCTTGCCCACCTCGCGCCCAGGAGCAACTGATCGACCAGCACTCGGATGGTGCGTACACCGTGCTGCGATTTCTTGCCGAGTGCAGTAACCAGCCACGCGCGCTGGATCTGCGGTACCGGCTGTTTTCTGATCTCGACCCCCAGCATAAAGGCCTCTTGCGGTTGGAATACCGTGGCCGGACACAAACGGGGATCTTCAGCCACGACCACCCCGAGACGCGCATCGATCTGGCTGGGTCGACGCCGCTGAAACAGTTTCTCGATTTCGGCCGGGAGGGGATCTGGCATATCTGGTTGGGATTCGACCATCTCCTCTTTCTTCTGACGCTCCTGCTCCCAGCGGTGTTGTTCCGTTCGCAGAATCGTTGGCGGATGGTCTCGGAGTTTCGTCCCGCCTTGTGGGACGTGGTGAGGATCGTCTCGGCCTTTACCGTGGCGCACTCCATCACGCTGAGCCTCGCCACCCTGTCGGTCATCCACCTCCCCTCGCGATGGGTGGAATCGGCCATCGCGGCCTCCGTGGTGCTGGCGGCCCTCAATAACCTTCTTCCCGTGGTGCAAGGCCGACGGTGGGTCGTGGCCTTTGGGTTTGGCCTGATCCACGGGTTTGGGTTTGCCAGCGTTCTGGCCGATCTGGGGCTTCCTCAGGGCGCCAAGGTTCTCGCCCTGGTCGGGTTTAATCTGGGGGTCGAGGTTGGACAGCTTGCCGTCGTGGCTGCCTTCTTGCCGTTGGCCTATGGGCTCCGTCGTTCGTGGGTATACGAACGTCTGGTCTTGGTTCCGGGCTCGGTCCTGATTGCGATGGTCGCCTCGGTCTGGCTCGTGGAGCGGGTGTTCAACCTCAAACTCTTGCCGCTATAAATGACATCCATTGCGCTCAAACGATCGTAGATGATGGTGTGGCGGGATGGCCGCCGATCGATCACCCTGTGCGAAAGGAGTGCACCAATGAAATTCATGATGACGTTCACCTGGAATCCGGACACGGCGGCGCGAGCCGAGGCGGTCGCGCGGTTTCAAAAGACCGGAGGGCTGCCGCCGCAAGGCGCCAAGCTCTTGGGACGATGGACGCGGGCCGATCTGGCAGGCGGTTTCGATCTGATCGAGAGCGACGACGCGAAGGCCTTAGCAGAATTTGCGTGGCAGTGGAACGATCTGATGAGGATCGAAATCGTTCCGGTTCTGGAAGACGCGGACCTGGGTCAGGTGCTCACGCGCGTGAGCGGCTAAAGGGGGCCTGTGCCCATCAACTGATCTCTCACAGACGAGCAACGTAGAAAGGAATACTCATGAAGATGCGACCACACACAGCGCTGACGGCCACGCTGCTTGCATTGGCGTTGGCCTCGCCGAGCTTTGCGGCCAGTCACCGCGAAGCGCCGCTGATCGCCCTGGATCCGGCCGGCGATATCACCGATTTCTACGCGTTTCGGAGCCCCGAGGATCCGAGCAAGGCGGTCCTGGTGATGAACGTTATCCCGGGACAAGAGCCAAGCTCAGCCCCCAATTACTTTAACTTCGACGATCAGGTGTTGTATGAAATCGAGATCGACAACAACCGCGATAACGTGGCCGAGGACATCGTGTACCAGGTCCGATTCACGACCGAGATCCGGCCGCCCGCAGATTTCTTTGCCCTGTCGTACGTGGCGGTTCCTCCCATCACCGTGCTGAACGGGTCGGGGTCCGAGGGGCTGCTGCTGCGCCAGCGATACACCGTGACCGAGACGCGCAGGGGGCAGGAACCCCGCGATCTGGGGCAGGGCGTGATGTTCGCCGTGCCCTCGAACGTGGGTCCCCGCACCATGCCCCACTACGAGGTGCTGGCCGCGCAGGGTGTGTATCCGCTGACGAACGGCGGACGGGTCTTTGCCGGCCAGCGGGATGAGACGTTTTACCTCGATCTGGGCGGGATCTTCGATACGCTGAATGTCCACGCCGGGCCGATCCTGTCCACGTCGGATGACGCCGACGATACGCGGAACGTGAGCGGCGCGGTCGACGCGTTCAGCGGGTTTAACGTCAACACCATCGCCATCGAAGTGCCGATCACCGACCTGCTGGGACCGCATGGCAATGCCCTCATCGGCGCGTATGCGACGACCAGCCGGCCCAAGGTCACGGTACTCAAGAAGGACGGCCGCAGAGAGCACTCCGAGCGGTTCATCCAGATCGCGCGGATGGGCAATCCCCTGGTCAATGAATTAATCATTCCGACCACGGAGAAAGATCGTTGGAACGCCGTTCCTGCCGAGAAGGAGGGACAATTTCTGAAGGCCTATTGCTCCCCATCGCTGGCCACGGCGATCAATCTCGTCTTTGGGACCCCGTTCCCGACGGCGAACCGCGAAGATCTGGTGAATGTCCTCCTCCGGTATACGCCGGGCCCCGCGGTGTGCGCGGCTGGTGAGACCAAGGAGCGATTGGCCGACCTGCTTCGTCTGAATCTGACCCAGGACCCGACTCCGGTGGGGGCTCAGAAACGCTTGGGCATTTTGGCTCACGACGCGGCAGGGAATTCGACGCCCGATCCTGCGGCGTGGCCCAACGGCCGTCGTCCCAATGACGATGTGGTGGACATCGCCCTGCGCGTGGTGGCGGGAGCGCTGTTAGGCCCCGTGCCCTACCTGGGGGACGGAGTCAACTTCAATAGCGGGGCCTCGGGAACGCACGTGACGGCCAACGGGATCGCGACGCCATTCCCGTTTCTCCCGACGCCTCACGACGGTCGCGACCGTCGCCACGTCGATCCAGGGGAAACTCCGTAAGACGAACGGCACGAGTGATGGGAGGAGGGGCGCAGCGACGGCGCCCCTCCTCCGAGGTCTATTCTGTGCTGGATGTCTCACGGGTGTCGTGGTACACACGTTCAGTCGCGATGGGACTGCTCGCACGGAACCTCAGACTCGGCGCAGCCGCACTGACCGCAGCGGCCGCGCTGTTGACCATTGTGCCGGCGCCGACTTACGCGCTGTGGCTGCTGGCCATCGGGGTCACC
>JACQCD010000118.1 GCA_016201825.1 Nitrospirota bacterium
GCGTCATCCGGTGCAAGGCGATCGGGCCAATCGTGGGTGAGCTCTACGCCAACTACACGCAGAAGATCCTGCCCGCTCTCCTTGCGGGCTCCGGAGAGGCCGTCAAATGTTGACGCGCCTCCTCGTGACCCTCGCCGTGCTCGGGGCCCTCGCGTTCCCGGCCGTCGCCGCGACGATCGATGAAACCGAGATCGACGTCAAGACCCGAGAAGTGGCGAAGACGCTGCGGTGTACCGTGTGCCAGTCTGAAAGTATTTGGGAGTCCGGCTCGCCGTTCGCGCGTCAGGTTCGCGAGAACATCCGAGACCGCGTCGAACAAGGGCAGTCCGCCGATGAAATTCGCGCGTATTTCCTGAGCCGCTACGGGGACTACATCTTGATGCAACCGCCCGCGCGCGGCGTCAACTGGGTGGTGTGGATCGGACCGTTCGTGGTCCTGATCGTCGGGGGATTCTTCCTGTACCGCACGTTGAATCGCTGGGTCGCCTCGACGCCCGCGGCCCAAGCCGTCGAACCGCTCGACGAGTCCTCGCGAAAGCGCATCGAACGGGAGCTGCACTCATGACCCGAGACGCCGACTGATGTTTGTCGTGTTCTCCGGAGTGCTGATCCTCCTCGTCGCCCTCGCCCTGTCGTGGCCGTTCTGGCGCAAGGATTCCGAGTCCATCCCGGTGGGCGAGGACGCCGACCAGAATCAAGAACGGATGGACTTGTCCATCGAGCGCGAGGCGCTCGTTCACTCGCTGAGCGAGTTGGACGTCGAACTGGCGCAAGGACGCCTCGCCCCCACGGACTATGCGCGTCTGAAAGCAACGGACGAACGGCGCCTGCTCCAGGTCCTCGATCGTGTGGAACAGATCGACGCGACTCAACCCGTCGTTCGGGCAACATCGTCCGCAGCTCGACCGACCACGACCCGCTCGTGGATCGGCGCCGTCACGGTGAGTGCGGCGGTCGTGCTCGCGGCTTCCGGCATTTACGCCTACCTCCAGTGGCAGAGTGATCGCGAACTGACCGCCATTCAGCCCCAGGGGGGGCCCGGGGCGCCCGACCCCCGCGAGATGGTCGCCCGGCTCGAAGCACGGCTCAGAACCAACCCGAACGATCTGCAGGGACAGATCATGGCGGGGCGATCGTACCAGGCGCTGGAACGGATTCCGGAGGCCAAGCACGCGTGGGAGAAAGTCCTCGAACTCGATCCCCGTAATGACGAAGCTCATTACAACGTCGGGGTCATCATGATCAACACCAGGAAATTCGACGACCCGGAAATGTTCAAGGCGGCGCTCGTTCATTTCGACGCCGCGCTGGTCAACGTCCCGATGGAACCCGCCGTGAACTGGTACCGAGGCCTGGCGCTCTGGTACCTCAAGCAATACAGCGAAACCGACGCGGCGTGGACCACCGCCTTCCAAAACCTCACCCCAGGAAGCGACGACGCCGAGTTCATCAAAGCCGCCCTGGTCAAGCTGCGCGCCGGCCAAGCTCCCTTCTAGCCCCAACGAGTCAACGCCTCTTAACGCTCCACCCCTCCGCTTGACCAACGTTCGATGGAAACTGGGCTTGCGCGGGGCGTCGGCTGCCATATTTTTGGCAGGTCGTGCCGGCCGCTCCCCGATCAGGGCAAGATCCTAAGCTGGCATAGGGTTTGTACATCCTATCCCCCAGATGGCCGGAGCAGGTTCCCCTGACCAGCACTGAGGAGGGTTCCCCTATGGAGAGCTTTATGGATGCATCGTGCACCGACATCTCGTTATCCCAACCAGCCGCCCGGGTCGCCGCTCCCACCCTGACCGAAGACGCTGCCCTCTCGTGCTGTCAACGGTCCGTCAGAGACGCGCTCGACTCGAACTCGTCGATGGGGATCATCGTCAGTCTGGCCCTCCTCGCCATGGGCTTCGTCATGGGAGTCGTCGCGGCCGTGGTGGCGGTCCAGATCACGTAGCCCGTCGATCCGTCACAACGCGTTAGACCGTCCGCTCCAGGAGAAACTTCAACCGATTGAGGCTCTCTTCGTGGTGCGTGAGGACCACCGGGCCCAGGGCGGCCGCGATCAGGTTTCCCCACATCCCTCCCGGCGCGTGCGCTTCGGTCCAGCGCACGCGGGTCGCGCGTCCTCCGTCCGCCGTCTGAAGCTCCAACGTCGGCGTCACTCCATCCAGCACGCCCCCGGTCATCCGGTAGCGAAGGCGAACCTGGGGAATCTTCTCGACAACCGTCACCTCGATGACCATGGTCTCGAAGCCGGTGTACACCAGCGCCCGCGCCACCGCACCACGTTGCGGGGTTTCACCCGTCACCACCGTCAGCCCCTCCAACTCCCGAACCCACGACGTCCATTTTGTGAGATCCCCGACCTGCGCCCACACCTGATCAGGCGGCACGCGGATCAGGACCTCGGTGGAGATCGAATACCCCGGTGGCAACAGGAGTCTCGACCCGATCAACACGACGAGCACCAGGCCGAGCCCCCACGCAATCAGTTTGGCAAGCGCGCGCATCTGTCCTCCTCGTCCGGGGTGTCGATCGCGCCATGCGTTCGACACGCCCTCGCAATGTTCTCTTGCGGTCGACTCTGCTATACTGCCGGCGTGGCCTTACCTCACCACGGTATCCGCTTTCACCACGTGGCGGTTCAGACCGCCGACCTGTCCAAAGCTCGCCGCTTCTACGAATCCGTTCTGGGTTGCACGGTCTTGAAAGAGGAACGCACCGCGAAAGGCCGGGAGATCGTCTGGCTGCAGTGCGGCGAAGGCCGGATCGAGCTCTACGGAGGAAAGCCCGGCCAACCGCTTGCCGCCGGATGGACGCCCGACGCCGTCGGTCCGCTGGCGCTCGGATTGCTCGTGGCCGATCTTGACCGGGAGGTCGCTCGCCTCCGAGCCCTCGACGTCCCGATCATCAAACCACCCTACGAACCGGTTCCCGGCGAACGGGCGGCCATGATCGCAGGCCCCGACGGGGAGGAGATCGTCTTGCTCGAACGGCCCGTGGGCCGGTAGCGCGCACGGCGGTCCACCCTAGGAGCCTGCCCAGATATTCGGCCAGTTGAGCCCGTTCAGGAAATGTCCAGATGCAAGGCACACAGGGCCGACGGAGTCGGCCCTGTGGCAATATTTGCGCGGGCGCGCGCTGCGCGCCCTGTGACCGGACCGGAGCGTACTGAATCCGTACGTGAGAACCCGGTTTCAGGGTGGCGCAGCAACCGGAAGCGCAGCGGCAACGCGGCAGATGGGCATTTGCTGGACGGGCTCTACTCGGTTCCATTCGCCTCCCGCATCAGCGTGTCATACCGTTCCTGGAGCTCACCCCACTCGCTCGTCAACCGGTCGATCGATTTTTGGAGGTGCGCGTGGCGCTCCATGGCCTCGAAGAATCGCCGCTTGTCTTGGTAGAAGTCCGGCTCGCCCAGTGACGACGTCAACTGCTCCAGCTCGCGACCCTGCTCGCCCAGTTCCCGTTCGAGGAGATCGAGGCGCGTCTTGAGAGGCTTGGTCTGCACCGAGCGCCGCGCGCGTTCTTCGGCTTCCCGTCGCCGCTGCTCCCGAGATTTCCCGGTTGCGCGAGCCGGCCCCACGTCGGGGGCGGCCGACGCGGGAGCCGGGGAGGGCACCGAGCCCTTTGTCGCACCAGCGGCGGCGGCCGCCTGCGCGGCCTTCTTGTCGAGGTAATACTCGTAGCCGTCGGGATACACCGTCGCCGTCCCCCCGTTGACCTCCAGCACGGTGTTCGCCACCGCTTGAATGAAATGTCGATCGTGGGTGATAAAGCACATCGTCCCGGTATATTCCAACAACGCGGCCTCCAGCACGTCGCGTGAAGGGATATCCAGGTGATTGGTGGGCTCGTCAAGCAACAAGAAATTCGCCGGACGAACCAGCATTTTGGCCAGCGCGAGGCGGCTCTTCTCCCCGCCGGACAAGACGGCGACGCGCTTTTTCACCTCGTCCCCTGAAAAGAGGAAGGCGCCCAAGATGCCCCGGAGAAACGGGATGTCCTGATCGGGCGCCGCCGCGGTGATCTCCTCGATCACGGTGGCCTTGGGGTCGAGGGACTCGAGCTGGTGCTGCGCATAATAGGCGATCGTGACGTTCTGGCCGTACGTGATCGTTCCGCCGTCAGGGGGGAGCACCCCCGCGAGCATTTTGAGCAGCGTGGATTTCCCGGCCCCGTTGGGGCCGACCAGCGCCACGCGCTGGCCCCGGGTCACGATCAGATCCAACCGGTCATAAATCACGCGCCCGGGGTAGGCCTTACGGACGCCGGTCAGCTCGACCACCTCCCGCCCGCTGCGCGGCGGCTGAGGAAATCCAAACCGGATCTTCTTCCGCGCGGGAGGAATCTTGATCCGGTCCATTTTTTCCAGCATCTTCACCCGACTCTGCACCTGCCGGGCCTTCGTCGCTTTGGAGCGGAACCGTTCGACGAAGAGCTGGACCTCCTGGATGCGTTTCTGCTGATTGGCGTACGACGCCATCAGGAGTTCTTTGGCCGCCTCGCGGGCTTCGAGGTACTCGTCGTAGTTCCCCGGATAGGCAATGAGTTGCCCCTGGTCGACCTCGACCACCCGCGACACGAGGTGATTCATGAACTCCCGGTCGTGGGAGATGAGCAGCACCGAACCGGGGTATGCCGCCAAGAACCCTTCCAGCCACACGACGGACTCGAGGTCCAGATGATTGGTGGGCTCGTCCAGCAATAAAAGATCCGGGTTCTGCAACAGGAGCTTCGCCAACGACACCCGCATCAGCCAGCCGCCGGACAGGTGGTCGGTGGGGCGATCAAGCGCCTCGGGGCGGAAACCGAGCCCACTGAGAATCTCGCGCGCCCGGCTTTCGATGTTGTACCCACCCAACGCCTCGAACCGATGTTGGAGCTCTCCGTACTCCGCCAGCAGCGCCTCCAACTCGTCGTCGCTGGCCTCGGCCATTTCCGCCTGCAGCACCGTCATCCGGTGTTCGATCCCATTGACCGCCGCCGACACCGAGAGCACCTCTTGGAGGATCGTGCGCCCCTTGAGCTCGATGATCTCCTGGGGCAAATAGCCGACCACGACGCCTTTCTGCACCAAGACATCGCCGTCGTCGGGAGACAGCCGCCCCGCGATCATTTCAAACAACGTCGTTTTGCCGGCCCCGTTGGGACCGACCAACGCCACGCGCTCGCGCGCGCCGACGTGCAGCGACACACCGTCGAACAGCACGCGGCCGCCGTAGGCCTTGCGGATGCGACTTAAGGTCAACATAGCGGGGGAAAGTATACGAGAAGCGCGCCAACCGCCGCAAGGCGTGGCTGGGGCGCTGACGGTCAGACCGGCAAGAACCTAAGGGACAAAGCCTCCGCGGATGCTGTCGCGCCCGCCCCGCTCCATCCGGAGGCGCCGCAACGCCTCGTACAGATCACGTTCCTTCGGGGTGAGATCGCTGGGCCCCATAATCACGATGTCCCAATACAGGTCCCCCGCGCCGTCTCCGGAGGTTTTGGGAAGGCCCTTGCCTTTGAGACGAAGCCGCCGGCCGGCCTGGGTTTGGGGCGGCACACGCACCACCACGCTGCCGGAGAGCGTGGGCACGGCGATCTCGGCGCCCAACGCCGCCTCGTCATCCCAAACAGGGAGCTCGGCGTGCAGATCATAACCGTCGACCCGGAAGACCCGATGGGGCAGGACGCGGACCCGCAGATACAGATCGCCCGGCTTTCCGCCCTGCACGCCACGGCCACCAAGACCAGCGAGTCGGATCCGCGAGCCGTCCTTGAGGCCTTTCGGAATCGTGACTTCGATCGTCTGAGACCGGGCGACCTGCCCCTCACCCCGACACGTTGGGCACACCGTCGAGACCGTCCGGCGGCGGCCCTGGTTTGACGGGCCGGCGGACACGCGACCGCTCCCTCCGCACGTCCCGCACGGCTCCCCGCCCGAGAGCCGGACGCTGCGCTTCCCCCCGGCCACCAACTCCTCGAGCGTCAACGGAAATTCGTGCTCGGTATCCTCCCCAGCCTGGGAGCGGCGCGGCGCGGCTCCGGCCCCGCCCCGCCCGAACGGGTGGCCGCCGAAGAACGCCTGGAAAAAATCGCTGAAGTCTTCGGCGCCCGCCGCGGCCCCGCCGAAGTCGCCGACGCCCGGACCCGCGTGCTGGCGAGCAAACTCCTGATCCCTGATGATCTGTTCCCAGTTCGAGCCCAGCTCGTCGTATTTCTTCCGCTTCGCCGGATCACCAAGGACGTCGTAGGCCTCGTTGATGCCCTTGAAACGCTCCTCGGCTTTCTTGTCCCCGGGGTTCAGATCCGGGTGATACTTGCGGGCCAGCTTGCGGTAGGCGGCCTTGATCGCATCCGCCGAGGCGGCCCGCTCAACACCCAAGACTTTGTAGTAGTCCTTAAAATCCATCACCAGGATGCTTCATGCCGCCGCCATCATACCACAGGGCGCCAGACCAAAAACCGGCCTCGCCGCTTTCCCTCCGCCGCCCCCGTCCCGTATAATATCAGCATGGCTGAAACACCCGCACAACCCGGCTCTCCACCCTCCGCCATGATGGAACGGGAGGTCCTGCATAAAGACTACCGATCGGGAACGATCGCCGCGATCGGGCGGATTATCGAGCGACGTCGCCAAGAACGTGGTTCCAACTTCCTCGATCTCCTTCGCAAAGCCCGATTGCACTATGGCGGTGCCCCCTACGACATGGGGGCCATTTTTCTCGGTCGGATCACGGCCCGCCTCGCCCGCTCGCCCCGCCCCCCACTCAGAGCGGTGTAGATCGTCCAGGGACATCGCCCGAGAGCGCCGCGTTTTGAGTTTCCGGCCGGCTTTTGGTACAGTGAGCCGGTTGCGATTCGCCACACCGCCCAGACGCGAGCTCGATGGCCGACACGTTCTATATTCCCCTGACCTCGCTCCGGCACCAGTGGGTCAAGGAATACCAGCTCGGACAGGGGTTCGACTTGGTGCGCCTTCCCTCCCGCCTCGCCGAAGCCTACACGGAATTCGATCACGGGTTCTTCCGCCGTCGGTACGGCGACCTCCTCATCAAGGACATCCAGAACAATTATTGCCTCAAGCTGGAGTGGCCGATCGAGCCGTTCAAGACGGCCGAGGAGATGGTGTACAACATCGAGGATCCCGCGATCACCTTATTGATCGTGCTGCGTCTGCTCAAGCCGACGAACGCGGGGCTGCGGACCATCTTCCACGTTCCCGCCACCCTGACGATCGGCCAGCCGTTCGACTTCGTCGATTATCGCACGCAAGGATCGGCCGCCCGCACCAACGACGAACTGCCTCCTTTTACGGAGGAGGACATTCCGCAGATCATTTACTACTACGCGAAACTGCTCGAGTTGCTCAAGCGCGAGTATCACCATCGGCGGATCTTCAACACCCTGAGGTTTTTCGATCTCGGCTATCGCAGCGCGAACATCGATTCCCGCCTCATCTATTTCGCCATCGCATTGGAGGTCCTGTTTAAGCCGTTGCGTGGCCGCATCAGTCGGGGCATGACCGACCGGATCGCCGACTTTCTGGGAAACACCCAAGAAGAACGCGAGGCGGTCACCCGTAAAATGCTCGCGTTGGTCGACCTGAAGGCCCGAATCACCCACGGGGATATGACCTATTTCGATATCTCCAGGCCGGACAAGGTGGCCCTGGTCCGCGATCAGGAAGATCTGCTGCGAACCGCCCTGCAGAAGCTGCTCAAGAGCGACAAGTTGATCCAGACGTTCTCACAAGTCAAGGAGCGCGACGCGTACTTCGACAAGCGGTTAGGTCCGGTACCGTCACCGGTCCCTTCCCCGCACGGGGAACGCGCCACCCCGCTGAAACAGGGTTAGCCCCGTCTCGGGTCCGCCGCGCGAAGGGCGCGCACGACCAGACGCGCCAATGCGTCGGTCATCCCCGGCACGGCCCGCACTTCGCCTTCCTCGGCCCGCGCCAGACGGTCCAAACTCCCAAATTCTTTGAGCAGCGCCCGTTTTTTGATGGGTCCGATCCCCACGACGGCATCGAGTTGCGAGGCCTCCGAGCGCCGATTCCGAAGCGTCCGGTGGTAGGTGACGGCGAAGCGGTGCGCCTCATCGCGGATACGCTGCAGTAGCCGGGTCGACCCCGCCATCGGGTCCAAGGACGTCGCGTCCGATCTCCCCAGCCGAAACACCCGCTCGCCCTTGTCGCCTCGCGCCTTGGCCAACCCGATCAGATCGATCTTCCGCTCGGCCAGGTCGATGTCCAGTGCCCGCAGTGCGTCCCACGCCGCCGAGACCTGCCCCCGCCCGCCGTCGATGACGATCAGGTCTGGCCACGGTCCGTCCTTGGCCTGGACTCGGCCGTAGTGGCGTGTGACGACTTCGTAGAGCATGGCGAAATCGTCAGCGCCGCGGACCGTCTTGACGCCGAACCGCCGGTAGTCGGCTTTCTTGATCCGTCCCTCTTCCCACACCACCATGGAGCCGACCGCCTGGGCCCCTTGGAAGTTCGAGATGTCGAAGGCCTCGATCCGCCGGGGCGCCCGCGTGAGTCCCAACACCGCTTGGAGCTCGCGCGCCTCGGCATCGGCGGTCTGTCGCTTCCGGCGGTGATCGGCGAAGGCCGCTTCCGCGTTTTCCTTGGCCAGCGCCACGAGTTTCGCGTCGGGGCCGCGCGACGGCGACGTCAGCTTCACCCGCGAGCCGCGTCGCTCCGAGAGCCACGCCGCCAAGAGCGCCTCGTCGGGAAGATCCGCCGGCAACACGATCTCGCGCGGCACGACCGTCTCGCGGTCGTACAAGTGTTGGAGCACCGCCGTGAGCAACACCGCATCGTCCGGCTCGGCTCTCTCGAAGTAGAAATCTTTGCGGCCGGTCATCATCCCGCCCCGGATGAACAGCACCTGCACGTCGGCCGCCTCGCCCTCGCGAAAGAGCCCCACCACGTCTTGATCTTCCAGGCGGGTCGACGTGACCCGCTGGCGCTCGAGGACCTTCTCGATCCGGCCGATCTGATCGCGGATTCGGGCGGCTTCCTCAAAACGCAGGCCCTCTGCGGCGGCCGCCATACGGGCCCGGAGCGCGCGGACGAGATCCTGATCCCGGCCCTCCAGGAACAACCGGACCTGCTCGATCATCTCCCGGTAGTCAACCTGGGATTGACGCCCCGTGCACGGCGCGAGGCAGCGTTTGATCTCGAATTCGATGCAGGCCCGCTCCGCCGTGCCGTCGATCGTGATCGAGCAATTCGGCAGCGGGAAAAGATACCGCAGAATGCGGAGCGTCTCGCGCAGGGCGTTGGTGGGGACGTACGGCCCGAAATACACGGCCCCGTCGCGGACCACACGGCGGACAATCTCCGGCCGCGGATAGGAATCCTGGAGCGCGAGGCGGATGAACGGGTAATTCTTATCGTCGCGGAGCACGACGTTGTACTTCGGCCGGTGCTTCTTGATGAGGTTGTTTTCGAGGATCAGCGCCTCCAGTTCTGATCCCGTGACGAAATAATCGATGTCGTCCACCTGGGCGAGCATGGCGGCGATCTTGGCCGACAGGCGCGCGCCGGGCTGGAAATAGGAGCGGACGCGGTCCGGGAGCGATTTCGCCTTCCCGACGTACAGCACCCCGCCCCCGGCCCGTTTCATGACGTAGACGCCGGGGGAGTCCGGCAGGTCGGCGACGCGCTGCAACCCGTCGATCATCGCGTGGTGTCCTCAGCGAGCATGGCGGTATTCTACCGCCCGGCGGGCACCGCTTCAATGCGGGACGTTCCCCCAAGCACACGCCCCCCCGGAAGCGCCTTGCGCTTTGACTCCATTCGGAGCCGCATGGTATAGTCCGCGGCCGTGCCTGCTTACCTGGTCATGTGGATTCATCTGCTGGCCGTCGTCACCTGGCTCGGCGGCCAGATCTTCCTGGTGCTGGTCGCGCGACCCGTCCTGCAGGACCTCCCTTCGACGATGGACCCTCCGGATAGCCTGCGCCGTCTCGGCCGGCGGTTTCGAACGGTGACGTGGGTCAGCATCATCACGCTGGTAATGACCGGCGCGTTTAATATTCTCAACGAAGGCGGGTCGGCCAGGATCGAGTCCGCGTGGGGCGGGGTGCTCATGCTGAAACTGTTTCTCGTCGCCCTCGTCGTGGGGCTGACGTTGGTTCACGATTTCATCCTGGATCCCTACGCCGCCGCCCCACGGGCCGCCGGCGGAACACGCCCCGCGTCCAAATCCGGAGCCGCCCGCGGGCTTCAGATCGCCATCTTACTCCTCAGCCTTTCGATCTTACTGGTCGCCGCCTACCTGGCTCGGATGTGATCATGCGGATCGCCCGGCTGCGGCGTCATCGGCTGGTCCAGATCGCCCCCTTTAATAGGAAGGAGCCCTCGTGAGCCCCGTCGCGGACCAACGCACCCAACTTGATATCATGGAACGGCTCGAGAAATACGGCTACATCTCGGTCGGGGTCAGCTTTCTCATTTTAGGTATGGCGGTCTTCGTGTACGGCTGGGCGCACTTCGCACAGACCGTCGGCGACAACCTGCCCAGGGCCGTTCTGGTACTCCTCAACGATCTCTTGCTCGTCGTGATCTTGCTCGAGCTGTTCCGGACGATCCTGAACTTCCTCAAGACTCATTCGATCACCCTCGAGCCGTTCCTTCAGGTCGGGATCATTGCATCGCTCCGAAAAGTGCTCACCCTCAGCGCCGAGATGGTCCTGACCGGTGAAACCGGTTCGACCCGTTTCACTCAGTACCTCCTCGATGTCGGCGTTCATGGAGGCGTGGTGGTCGCCTTGGTCTTTGCGCTGTACCTGTACCGCACGAGCCGACCCGACGTCCCGGCCCCGGCCTCCAGAACCTGACCGGCTGCCAAGCGGCGCCGTCGCGCTCCAGGAGAAACACCCGCGACCCCGTTCCAGACCCGAGGCTCTGAAATATCAACAATATGATAAATATCATCAATATAGTCAATATGTTATAGGCTTGACAGCTCCCCGTCACCAGCGGTACCATGGGAGTGGAAGGGTAGGAGTAAGGGCCCCTCCGAAAGGTGGTGGTGGCTATTAGAAATGGTGTAGGCCAACTGAAGAGCGACCGCCGAGTCGTTGACGTTCGCCGATGAGGGAAACGGCAGGAAACCACGGGCGTTTAGCCCGGATCGGTAGCTGGTTCGAAAACCGTCTGCGAGGCGTGAA
>JACQCD010000119.1 GCA_016201825.1 Nitrospirota bacterium
CCGCCGGTCCCAGTCTTCGTGACGTCGAGGACATATTGGATCCGGGTGAACGTGGCGGTCACGGCCTGGGCAGCGTCGATCGTGACCACACAGGGCCCCGTGCCGGCACAGCCGGCGCCGGCCCAGCCGGCAAACGTGGAGGTGGCATCAGGTGCGGCGGTGAGCGTGATGCTAGTGGTGGCATCGAACGAGACCGCACAGGTGACGCCGCAGGCGATCCCTGGCGGGGACGATGTGACGGTCCCGCCGCCAGTCCCCTTCGGGGTGACGGTGAGGGCGTATTGAATCCGGGTGAACGTGGCGGTGACGGCCTGAGCGGCGGTCATCGGGACGACACAGGTCCCCGTGCCTGTGCAGGCGGCGCCGGCCCAGCCGGAAAATATAGACGTGCCATCGGGCACGGCGGTGAGCGTGACGCTAGACCCGGCATCGAACATTGCCGTGCAGGTTTTGCCACAGGCGATCCCCGCCGGGAATGATGTGACGATCCCGCCGCCGGACCCCTTCGGGGTGACGTCGAGGCGATATTGAATCCGGGTGAACGTGGCGGTGATGGCCTGAGCGGCGGTCATCGGGACGATACAGGGCCCCGTGCCCGTGCAGGCACCGTCCCAGCCGGCAAAGGTGGACGTGGCATCGGGCTTGGCGGTGAGCGTGACGCTGGAGGCGGCATCAAAGGCCGCCGCACAGGTTGTGCCGCAGTCGATCCCGGACGGCGCCGACGAGACGGTCCCACCGCCGGACCCGGTCTTGGTGACGTCGAGGCGATATTGAATCCGGGTGAACGTGGCGGTGATGGCCTGAGCGGCGGTCATCGGGACGACACAGGGCCCCGTACCCGCACAGCCGGCGCCGGTCCAGCCGGCAAACGTGGAGGTGGCATCGGGGTTGGCGGTGAGCGTGACGCTGGAGCCCGCATCAAAGGGCGCCGCACAGGTCTTGCCACAGGCGATCCCCGCCGGGGATGACGTGACAGTCCCGCCGCCGGTCCCGATCGGAGTGACGTCGAGGGCGTATTGAATTCGGGTGAAGGTGGCGGTCACGGGCTGGGCGGCGGTCATCGGGACGACGCAGGTCCCGGTGCCGGTGCAGGCGGCGCCGGTCCAGCCGGCAAACGTGGACGTGGCATCGGGCATGGCGGTGAGCGTGACGTTGGAGGCGGCATCAAAGGGGGCCGAGCAGGTGGCGCCGCAGTCGATCCCCGCCGGGGACGACGTGACGGTCCCGCCACCGGTGCCGGTCTTGGTGACGTCGAGGACATATTGGATCCGGGTGAAGGTGGCGGTCACGGTTTTGACGGCGTCGATCGTGACGGTACAGGTTCCAGTGCCAGTGCCCGTGCAGCCAGCGCCGGACCAGCCGGTAAACATGGAGTTAGCATCGGGCGCCGCGGTGAGCGTGACATCGGTGCCGAGTGTGAACGGCGCGCTGCAGGTGGCGCCGCAATCGATCCCCGTGGAGTTGCTCGTCACGGTCCCGTTTCCCGAGCCGGACTTGGCCACGTTCAGGTCCAAGGGAAACGGGTTGAGGGTCATCGCGATTCCGACCGAAACCGGGTCACCTCTCAGATTGACCGGAGAGCTCCGACCCTGGAAGAGCACCCTTCCTTGCTCGTCCATGGCCCGTCCGACAAAGGTCCTGGCTGGTCCCGTGAGCACCTCGATCGTAACCGGAACGGTCTGTCCTGCCGAGATCGGGACCGTGGTGGCGTCGATTAGGGGGTGATTGTCTGCATCGATCACGCTGAGACTCACCGAGTCAACCAACGCGAGCAAGCTCGGGATGGGAGCGAACGATTTGTTTGATCCGCTGGATGGCGGTAGGGCTTGCGACGTGGCCGGAGGAACCGTGATGGTCACCGAGACCGGGGTTGTCGCTTGAGGATCGGCGGTGGCTTGGCCGCACGCGACCGAGGCGATGGCGACGAGCAACGCGGGGAGTAGTGAGCGACCAGCGATAAGGTGGCTCATGAATCGTTGCGCAGCTTCGAGTCGCACCGCGTCTCCTCAGTTAAAGGTTACGTTGACCGTCACAGGCGTCGTCGGCGGCGCGCCGGCGGTGGGCGGGAGGTTCGGCTGCTGGAGGATGGGCGGGATCGCCAGCAGCGTTCCTCCAAGCGAACTGCCTGTTTCCTGACTCACGGCGCCGGCCGGCTTCCCGCGGTCACCCTTGGCCGCCTGGGTCAACACTTGAAGCGTCACGGGGTCGCGGGCGACGTCGAAGCCCGGGAGCAGTGCCATCTCCGGGATATCCCGAACGGCCTGGTCCTTGATCTCGGTTGCGCGTGAGAGCTTCCGAAAGAGCAGGCCGTCGGCTTTCGCAACCGCGGTCGGCGGCTTGCCCTTCTCGATCATGGTGTAATCGTCCTGGGCGAGATCGACGGAACCTGCGATGGCCGAGTCGATGTTTCGGACGCCGACGCGACCGGACTCGCCGATGTTCAGGACGCCGGTCACCAAGCTTTTGCCCTCGCCGGTCGTCCAGACGATGAAGTACGTTCCTCGGGCGGCGGCCGCCGCCGTGGGGCTGTGGATCTCGAACTTCGACCCGGCCCCACCGAAGACCTTGCTCACCAAGGCCCGCACGGAGCCCTGCGCCATGTCCACCACCGTGCTGCGCTGGCTCTTGGCGGGGTTGTAGATGTTTTCGGTGATCTTGAGGTTGGTCCGTTCGCCCAGGGTCAGGATGCTGTCGTCCTGGAAGAGCAGCTTCAGCCGGGAGGCGTCTTTGGTTTGGTAAAGGTCTTGGAAGAGCACCGAGCCGCCGAGCGACACGAGCGCGACGTCCATCTGGGCCGCGTGGGTCACGCTGACTTCGCGTTGGACCGCGGTCACCGTCCCGATGGGGTCCGCGCTCGCGGCACGGGCCCCTGCCGCGAAGACGAGCAGGGCCGCGGCCGCCCAGGTGGTGGCAAGGGCCGGTCGGTTCACAGGCGTACTCCTTCCAGTGTTCAGAAGCTGGCCGTGACGGTCAGCGACGAAATGCCTCGATCGTAGCGGAAGGCCGCGATGTTCGAGGTGTTCTTTGTATAGACCTCCTGAAGGCTCGCCGTCATCCATCCAAAGAATGTTTTTGAGAGCCCCGCCGTGTAGACCTGCTGGCGGTCGTCCCGCGCCTCGCCGCTGGCCGAATAGCTGTTTGGGTGCCGGTAACGCTGGCGCGTGTACGCCGCCTCGAGATCCAGGCGCACGCCGGCCGGCAGGGGGGGCGTGAGGGCCGCCGAGACCTGGTGGGCGCGGTAGGCCCAGTCGTCCTGGGTCGACGAGTTTCCGGTGGCGTCGCGATCGAAGCGGTAGCCCGCGCGGACCAGGCCGCTCCCGGCAAAGAGCACCGTCTGGGAAAGGCCGACCGCCTGGTTGGTCGCGTCGCGATCGTCGTTACTGCGGAACATCGGCGTGTTGACGAAGTCCTTCTTGGTGAATCCGTACTGGAGCTGGGTGAAGGTCGCCCCGGTCTCCGCCAGGGTGACGGTGGGCGTGAGGGCGTGGGTCCGCAAAAAGCCATTGCCGTCGACGATGGCGTCGCCGAAGGTGTACTTCAATTCGTACGAAACCGGCCACCGCGCCCCGCTGGAGTTATACCGCGTGACGACCTCGGCCTGATGGTGCTGGACGTTGAACGCATCGAGGTCTTGGTGGAGGCTCTGATAGAAGCTGTACCGGCCCTCGATGCGCCACGCCCCGGTGTCGATGACGCGGTAGCCTCCCCTGAGATAGAAGACCACCCGCTGGTCATGCTGCTGCGAGATCCCGTTCGGCAGCTGCGAAGTACCGTCGAGCAGGATCACGTTGCTGTCGTATTGAGCCGCCGTGCTGAGGGCCAGATCCCACGGCTTCGCCGTCTGGGCGGTCGTCCCGATTTGGGCCAGAAGCTCTCGGGCCGATTTCGCCGTGGCGGAGACGGGGTCGATGCGGATGACCTCCGACAGCTCGTCTCGGGCCTCGTCCAAGAGGCCCCGTCGGTAAAATCCAAGGCCCGCGTAGTAATGGGCGGTGAGGCCGAGCGACGGGGACAGCGCGACGGCCCGCAGGAACCGGGGCGCCGAGTGCTCGTAGTCTCCCAGCCGATGCAACGCGAGGCCTTGGTAGTAATAGATCATCGCGTCGTTCGGGTCGGCGTGCTCGGCCAGGGCGAGCTCGGCCAGCGCCTCGCGGTCGTTCCCGAGGTTGTAGTCCACCACCGCAAGGTCGAAGTGGACTTTGTCCATGCCCGGCGCGAGGGCCAGCACCTTGAGCAGAACGTCCCGCGCCTCCTGGTTGCGGTCGTCTTTGCTCAAGGCGATGCCGAGGTGGTACATGGCGTCCACGTCGTTGGCCTTGGCCGCCAGGGCCAGCCGAAAAGCCTCGATCGCCTCGCGGTACTTGTGTTGATTGAAGTGGGCCACGCCTTTGGTGAAGGCGAGGTCGTAGCCGTACGACGGCGGAACGCCCGGCCCCTCTTGCGCCCTTGCCTGGGGCGTCAAGGAGACCGGGGCGAGGAGAAGAAGACAAACGGACATGACCAACCACAATCGGGCGTAAGCCCCTTGTTCGATTCGCTCCATCATGGGGTCTCGACTCGTGGGCCGCGAAAGCGGGTGTGCCGGGTTAGGACCTGCCCGAACCGCGCGGCGGGAGAATGAATAGACGAAAGTAGTATGAAATCGAGGGCGGAGTCAAGAGGAATTCGTTGCCGTGATCGTTTGTGCTCAAGGACACACCGTGGGAAGACTCGGGGCTACCTCATTGTGATCCTAAGTTCTCTCAAATATCTCTTGGGCATGCCATTATACATGCGGGAAGTTCGGGTTGTGCGCGACTTCCCATAAGAAGCCGTCGGGATCGGTGAAGTAGCCGGAGTAGCCTCCCCAGTCTGTGGGGTGCGTGGGTTTCACGACCGTTGCGCCAAACTTTCTATCCGGTGTGTTTAAACATACCTCCGGTTATGGTTTCGCCTTTTTCAGCGCCGCCGAATTAATGCAGTACCGCAGCCCCGTCGGCTCCGGACCGTCTTCGAAGACGTGGCCCAGGTGGGCGTCGCAGCGGCTGCAGAGGACTTCGGTGCGGCGCATGAAGAAGCTACTGTCGTCCTCGCTGCTGACCGCGTCGGGGGACATGGGTTGATAGAAGCTCGGCCAGCCGGTGCCGGAGTCGAACTTGGTGTCGGACGTGAAGAGGGGGTTGCCGCAGCACACGCAGGTGTAGGTGCCGGGCTCTTTGGAATCGTGGTACTCGCCCGTGAACGCGCGCTCGGTGCCCTTCTTGCGCGTCACATGATATTGCTCGGGTGTGAGTTGGGCTTTCCATTCTTCGTCGGTTTTTTTCACCTTGTCGGCCATTCGTGTTCTCCTGAAAAGGCCATCAGCGCGTCGCGCGTAGCCCGGTGGAAACCGAAGAGCAGTCGGTTATCGAGCTCGAACAGGGGATAGCGGATGAGGTCGGGGTTGGCGACTTGGAGGCTGATGATCTGTTCGGGCAGCAGCCCGCGTCCGTCCTTGGGCAGCCCCACCGTGCGCGTGCCTTTGGGGGCGTAGAGATCGTGGATTCCGGCTGGGGTCTTGGCTCCGAGCGCCACGAGTTCGTCGCGTGACATCTGTTGCTGGAAGATTTCGCGGAATGTGAACGTGATCTTCCGGTCGGTAAGCCATTGTTTCGCGTCGGAGCACATGGGGCACCCTTCGCGACCATAGACAGTAACGGTGTTAGCGCACGTATTCGACTGCCGGGAGGTTTTTGAAATCTGCATCGCTCGTCACCAACCGTGCGTCCTGATCTCTCGAGGTGGCGTACACGACCGCATCGGCCATGGCCAGACCATATTCAAGGCTGACGTCAGCGGCCAACAGCGCGAGGGACTCGGTCAGGGGAATGATATGTGTTGCTCGGATCTGCTCGGTGGCAAATAAGGCAAGATCCTCGCCTCGCTCGCGTTTGAGCCGCTTATATACCTCGTACAGGACAATCGTCGGCGTGACGAGCTGCGCCGGGATCCTCAGATAGGACGCGTAACGGTCTGCCAACGGGCCTTCGGCGAAAAACTCGATCCAGCCGCTGGAATCGACCAGCGTTCTCACATCCGATCTTTCTTGTCACGAATTCTCGATGTGTCGATTCCCTTGGCAATTCCTCGCAACGATGATAGCGGAACCTCGGGAACTAAGATGATCGTTCGGCCCTTCTCAAGGACATGAAACCGTTGGCGGGGTTTCAAGCCAAGCTTGTCCCGGACGTCTTTGGGAATCACGATCTGAAACTTGGAAGAAATGGTTGTCGTCGACACGGTATGCCTCCACTCAAGGATCAATTATCGATCATTGTCTGGTAAAACGCAGTGGAGGTCAAGAGCCCCCTCACTCGTCCGGCGAGGTTCAAGGGCGATGAGGCTCAGAGCTTCTCACAACACGAACTCCTGGATTCCCGCCTTCGCGGGAATGACCCCCAACGCAGCTTGTGATGGGCTCTTAACGCCCTGTGGGCGCTTTGGTCTTGAGGTACCGCTCGATGCCGGTGGCGGCTTTGCGGCCTTCGGCGATGGCCCAGACGATGAGCGAGGCGCCGCGCTTCATGTCGCCGGCGGCGAAGACGCCGTCCACGTTCGTCATGTAGTTCTCATCGACGACGACGTTGCCCCGTGGGTCGAGCGCCACCTCCAGGTCGGTGAGGAGGCCACGTTTTTCGGGACTAACGAAGCCCATCGCCAGCAGGACCAGGTCCACGTCGAGCTCGAACGCGGTGTCGGGGATTTCGACCATGCGGTTGCGGCCCTGGTCGTCCTTTTGAAATTCCACGCGGACGGCGTGGAGGTTCGTCACGCGCCCGTTACGGCCGGTGAACTTCGTGGTCGAGACGCTCCACTCGCGCTTGCAGCCTTCCTCGTGCGCGTGCGAGGAGCGGAGCTGCATCGGCCACAGCGGCCACGGCGTCGACTCCGCGCGGTGGGGCGGGGGTTGGGGCAGCAGCTCGAACTGATAGATCTCCTTCGCCCCTTGGCGGTGGGCCGTGCCCAGGCAATCCGATCCGGTATCTCCTCCGCCGATGATCACGACACGCTTGCCCTCGGCGGTGAGCCGTTCGGCCGGGGGGGGAGGCGCGTCCCCGGCGTTGATCTTGTTTTGCTGGGTGAGGTAGTCCATCGCGAAGTGGACGCCGGACAGCTCTCGACCGGGAATCGGCAGATCGCGCGGCGCCATGGCGCCGCCGGCCAGACAGATCGCATCGAAGCACTGACGCAGCTCCTCGACCGAGAGGTCGCGGCCCACGTCGACGTTCGTGCGAAACTCGACGCCCTCGGCGATCATTTGGTCCAGGCGGCGATCGAGCACCCACTTCTCCATCTTGAAGTCGGGGATGCCGTACCGGAGTAGCCCGCCGATGCGGTCGGCCTTTTCGAAGACCGTGACCTCGTGACCGGCGCGGCGCAACTGCTGGGCGGCCGCCAGGCCAGCGGGCCCCGAGCCGACGACCGCGACCCGAAATCCGGTCTGGACCACGGGGAGGACCGGCGCGATCCAGCCCTCGTCGAACCCCTTGTCGATGATGTTCCATTCGATGACCCGGATCGAAACCGGATCGTCGATGATGCCCAGGACGCACGCCGATTCGCACGGCGCAGGGCAGAGGCGGCCGGTGAACTCCGGGAAGTTATTCGTGGCATGCAGCGCCTTGAGCGCGTCCTTCCACCGGCCGCGGTGAACGAGATCGTTCCATTCCGGGATCAGGTTCTCGACCGGACAGCCGGTGTTACCCTGACAGAACGGCACGCCGCAGTCCATGCAGCGCGAGCCCTGCGCCTTGAGCGCGTCCTCGGGGATCGGTTCGTAAAGCTCCTTCCAGTCCTTGATGCGGAGCTCGACCGGGCGGCGCTGGGGACCCGAGCGCTTGACCTTCAGGAAGCCTCGGATGTCAGCCATGAACGGGCGCGCTCTTCGGGGTCTGGGCCTGCTTGTGGGCGGCGAGCTTGCGCGCCTCCAACACTTTGCGGTATTCGATCGGGAAAACTTTGACGAAGCGCGGCAACACGGCGTCCCAGCGTTCCAGGACCGACTTGGCTTTCCGGCTCCCGGTGTACTCCGCGTGTCGCCGGATGAGATCGCGGACGATGGCGACGTCGGCCTCGTCGCGCACCGGTTCCAACTCGACCATGCCCAGGTTGCAGCGCTGCTCGAACCGGCCGTCCTCATTGAGCACGAACGCGAGGCCGCCGCTCATGCCCCCGGCGAAGTTGCGGCCGGTGGCGCCGAGGACGACCACGACGCCGCCGGTCATATACTCGCATCCGTGATCGCCCACGCCCTCGATTACCGCGTACGCGCCCGAGTTACGGACCGCGAATCGCTCGCCAGCCATCCCATAGAAAAACGCCTCGCCCGAGGTGGCGCCGTACAGCACGGTATTGCCGATGAGAATCGTCTCCTCGGGCACGAACGTCGATCCGCGCGGCGGGTAGACGATGATCCGCCCGCCGGAGAGGCCCTTGCCGAGGTAGTCGTTCGATTCGCCTTCGAGCGTGAGGGTCACCCCGCGCGCCAGGAACGCGCCGAATGATTGGCCTGCCGTGCCGGTGAAGCGGAGCTGGATCGTGTCCGGCGGCAGGCCATCCAGGCCGTAGCGCTTCGCGATCTCGCCCGAGAGCATGGCCCCCACCGTGCGGTTCACGTTGCGGATCGGAAGTTCGATGCGGACCGGCGTTTGGTGTTCGAGGGCCGGGTGCGCGCGCGCGATCAGCGTGTGATCGAGCACGTTGGCGATGCCGTGGTCCTGAGCCTGGACGCAGTGACTGGGCGCCGAGCGCTCCACCTCGGGCCGCGCCAGGAGGCTCGAGAGGTCGAGGCCGCGAGCCTTCCAGTGATCGAGCGCCTTGTGGACCTGGAGTTTGTCCACCCGGCCCACCATCTCGGGGACGGTGCGGAACCCGAGCTGGGCCATGAGTTCGCGGACTTCCTGGGCCACGAAGAAGAAGTAATTGACGACGTGCTCGGGCTGGCCGGTGAACTTCGCGCGCAGCACCGGGTCCTGGGTCGCGATCCCGACCGGGCAGGTGTTGAGGTGGCACTTGCGCATCATGATGCAGCCTTCGACGATCAGGGGCGCGGTGGAGAAGCCGAATTCCTCGGCCCCCAGCAACGCGGCCACGACCACGTCGCGCCCGGTCTTGAGCTGGCCGTCGGTCTCGATCCTCACCCGTCCGCGCAGGTTGTTCATCACCAGCGTCTGCTGGGTCTCGGCCAACCCCAGTTCCCACGGGATGCCCGCGTACTTGATCGAGGCCAGCGGCGACGCGCCCGTCCCGCCCGAATCGCCGCTGATCAAAATCTTGTCGGCGTGGGCCTTGGCCACGCCCGCGGCGACCGTGCCCACCCCCACCTCGGCGACGAGCTTCACCGTGACCGCGGCGTCGGGGTTGGCGTTCTTGAGGTCGAAGATCAACTGAGCGAGGTCCTCTATGCTATAGATGTCGTGGTGGGGCGGCGGCGAGATCAACTGGACGCCTGGCGTCGCGTACCGCAGCCGCGCGATCGTTTCGTCCACCTTGTGCCCCGGGAGCTGTCCGCCCTCGCCGGGCTTGGCGCCCTGCGCCATCTTGATTTGCAGTTCCTTCGCGTGGACGAGGTAGTGGATCGTCACGCCGAACCGCGCCGAGGCGACCTGTTTGATCGCGCTGTTCTTCGAGTCGCCGTTGGGCAAGGGCACGAAGCGCTCGGGGTCCTCGCCGCCCTCGCCGGTGTTGCTCTTGGCGCCGATCCGGTTCATCGCGAGCGCGAGGGTCTCGTGGGCTTCCTTGCCGATCGCCCCGAACGACATGGCTCCGGTGGTGAACCGCTTGACGATCTCCGAAACGGGCTCGACCTCTTCGATGGGGATCGGCGTGCCCATCCTGAATTCCAAGAGCCCTCGGAGATTGGACCGGGCCTTCGACTCGTCGTTGACCAGCGCGGAGAATTCCTTGAAACTGGCGTACGAGTTGGAGCGCGTCGCGTGCTGGAGCGTGGCGATCGTGGCGGGGTTCCAGTTGTGACGCTCGCCCTGGACGCGGTAGTGATACTCGCCGCCGAAGTCGAGCTGGTGCACGGTGGCCGGCGCGTAGGCCGCCGTGTGGCGTCGGAGCGCTTCCTGCGCGACCTCGCGGATCCCGATGCCCTGAATCCGGGATGCCGTGCCGGTGAAGTACCGGGCGATCAGTTCCGAATGGAGTCCGATCGCTTCGAAGATCTGCGCCCCGCAGTAACTCTGCACGGTGGAGATGCCCATCTTCGAGAAGACCTTGAGCAGCCCCTTGTTGATCGCTTTGATGTACTTGGATTCGGCGGTGGCGGCGTCGATGCCCTCGGGCAGATAGGCCTCGCGGGCCATGTCCACGAGGGTCTCGAAGGCCAGATACGGGTTCACCGTGCCCGCGCCGTAGCCGATGAGGCACGCGAAGTGATGGATCTCGCGGGCCTCGCCCGTTTCCACGATCAGGCCCGCCTCGGCCCGCAGCGACTCGCGGATCAAGTGATGGTGCACCGCCGAAATCCCGAGCAGGCTCGGGATGGGCGCCCACTCGGCGTTGACGCCGCGGTCGCTCAGGATGATGAACTTGTCCCCGGCGCGGATCGCCTCCGCGGCCTGCCGGCACATCGCGTCCACCGCGGCGGCGAGACCTTCGGGGCCTTCGGCGACCCGGAACAGCATCCGCAAGGTCCGACTCGTGAAGTTCGGGTCGGCGATCGTCCGGATTTTCTCGAGGTCGGTGTTGGTCAAGATCGGTTGCTGGACCTTGATCCGCCTACAGCTTTCTGGCGTCTCGCCCAAGAGATTGGGTTTCGGGCCGATGTTGGTGACCAGCGACATCACGAGCTGTTCTCGGATCGGGTCGATCGGCGGGTTGGTCACCTGGGCGAAGAGCTGCTTGAAGTACTTAAAGAGGAGCTGCGGCCGGTCCGACAGGACGGCGAGCGGCGTGTCGGTTCCCATCGAGCCCACGGCTTCTTCGCCGTTCACGACCATCGGCGTCATGACCATCTTGAGTTCTTCGATCGTGTATCCGAAGGCCTGCTGGCGCTGGCGGAGCGTGGCGTGGTCGGGCTGGGGCACGTTCATCGGCTCGGGCAGCTCGTCGAGCGAGATCCGATTCGTGGCCACCCATTGGCGGTAGGGCTTGCGGCCGGCGATGTCGGCCTTGATCTCCTCGTCGTCGATGATCCGACCCTGGACCGTGTCCACGAGGAACATCTTGCCCGGTTGAAGGCGGCCCTTCATCCGAATTTCGTGCGGCTCGAACGGCAGCACGCCCGCCTCGGAGGCCATCACCGCGAGCCCGTCGTGGGTCACGACGTAGCGCGCCGGGCGAAGGCCGTTGCGGTCCAGCGTGGCGCCGATCAGCCGGCCGTCGGTGAACGCCATCGCGGCGGGACCGTCCCAGGGCTCCATCATCGCGGCGTGGTATTCGTAGAAGCCGCGCCGCTCCATGTCCATGTGGGGGTTGCCCACCCAGGCTTCCGGAATGAGCATCATCATCGCGTGCGGGAGCGAGCGTCCGCCCATGACGAGAAATTCGAGGGCGTTGTCGAAGCACGCGGAGTCGCTCTGGCGCTCGTGGATGATGGGGAAGAGCTTCTGCAGATCGCTCCCGAACAGGTCGGACGAGAGCCGGCCTTGCCGCGCGCGCATCCAGTTCACGTTGCCCTTGAGGGTGTTGATTTCCCCGTTGTGGCACACGTAGCGGTAGGGGTGGGCCAGGCTCCACGTCGGGAAGGTGTTGGTCGAAAACCGCGAGTGCACCAGGGCCAGCGCGCTGACCACGGTTTGATCGGCCAAATCCTGGTAGAACAGGGGGAGCTGCTTGGGGAGCAAGAGGCCTTTATAGACGATCGTGCGACACGAGAGGCTTGAGAGATAACACGTCGCGCGCTCCGGAATCGCCGATTCGCGGATGGCGCGCTCGACCTGTTTGCGGATCACGTAGAGTCTGCGCTCGAAGTCGGGTTCGCTCAGGATGTCCCGCGCGATGAAGATCTGCCGGATCGCCGGGAGCGAGGCCCGCGCCAACTCGCCGAGGTGGCTTTCCTTGATCGGCACATCGCGCCAGCCGAGGAGCCGCTGCCCTTCTTCCAGCACGACGTTCTGAATGACCTGTTCGCACAGCCGACGGCTGGTCGGATCGGCGGGCAGAAACACCATCCCGACGCCGTATTCATGCGCCCGCGGGAGGTGGATGCCTGACTCGGACGCGACCCGAGAGAAAAAGGCGTGGGGGATCTGCAACAAGATGCCCGCGCCGTCCCCCGTGCACGGGTCGCAACCCTGCGCGCCCCGGTGCTCGAGGTTGTCGAGCACCTGTAACCCCTTGGCGACGATGTCGTGGGACTTGTGGCCTTGAATATTGACGACGAAGCCGATGCCGCACGAATCGTGTTCGTTCTCTGGATGGTAGAGTCCGTAAGGGTCGGGGAGGGTCGGTCGTGGGAGAGGCCGACGCGGCTGTCTGGTGTCCGATAATTCCATGTGGGAAGCCTTCTCGGGGCTGGTTCCATGGGACCCGAAAGGGTCCTTCAAACCTACTGGAAACGACCGCGCGCTGTCAAGGGGAAAGGTCGCGGAAAGGCGAGGAAAGGGCGAGGCACCGCCTCGCCCCTACGCGAAATTCAGACCTTCGAACACGTGGCTCGCGCGGTCGCGGATCACGAGGTCGGCCAAGGGGCTCTGCGGAGTCTCGTCGGGGTTGATTTCCACGACGGTGACCCCGGCGGTTTTTGCGACCCGCGCCAGCCCGGCCGCCGGGTGGACCAGTCCGGACGTGCCGATGGCCAGAAACAGGTCGGCGCTGCGGGTCATCTCCACGCTCCGCTGATAATCGTAGGGATCGACCGCCTCGCCGAACCACACAATGTGGGGACGAACCACGCGCTGACAGCGGGCACAGCGGGGAGGGATCGCGCGGAGAGGGACCTCGGTGTTGGCCGAGATCACGGCGCAGGCCGTGCAGCGGACCTTCCAGATATTGCCGTGGAGCTCGATCAACTCCCGGTTCCCGGCCTGCGTGTGGAGGCCGTCGACGTTCTGGGTGATCACGCTGACCGCGGTGCGTCGCTCCAGCGCCGCCAGGGCGGTGTGCGCCGCGTTGGGTCGTGCCTTCGCCACCAGACCCCGGCGCCAGTCGTACCAGCGCCACACCAACTCGGGGTCCCGTGCGAAGGCCTCCGGGGTCGCGAGATCTTCCGGTTTGTAGTCATTCCAGAGGCCTTCGGGGCCACGGAACGTGGGAATCCCGCTTTCCGCCGAGATCCCCGCGCCCGTCAAGACGGTGACGCGGGTGGCGCCATTGAAAAGGTTCTGCAATCGGGACTGAAGGGAAGCGTCCATTTCGGGAATCTCCATCCACGCCGCCTCATTATAGTGGAAATCGGCTCGAGGAAAAAACGTTGGGGGCCGTGGCTGGATCGAACCAGCCGGTCACCGCGGAATAACGGGTGCAGCGCTCCGGTTTACTAAGCGGTTGGACCGTAAAAGATCTGTCCAGGGCAGGAGTAGGACGGTGGGGGTACGGGCGTTGTTGATGTCTGGAGGGGCCACACTATGTGTGAGCGTGTAGACCTTGACTCAGAGGCGTCGACCCAGTTGCAGGTCGTGGTGCCAAAACCGATCTACGATGAACTGGCCGGGGTACTGTCGCAGACCGAAATCAACCGAACCGTGGTCGAGTGTCTCAAAGACAGTCTTCGGAAACTCCGGTTTCATCGCGATCTAAAACGGACTGCCCAGCGCAAGAAATCGTAGGCACTCTCTCCCGGCTGGCGTCTGCAGGGGACACAGTCCTGGTCTATCCTAAAAGCCCTGTTCTTCCCGTAAGTTAGACCCGCGTCGCGTTGACAAACTTTTCCGCATCGTGCTAAGGTTCCCGGACTCCGGCGGCGTCACAGTGCCGCCTCTTATGTCCACGATGACCCGCGTGCAACTCGGGAAAGGCCCAGCGTACGGTGTACCACCCCTCGTTTGAAGCGTTCGTCGAAAAAGCGCGCCGCGGTAATTTGATTCCGGTGTATCGGGAGATCTTGGCGGACCTCGAAACGCCCGTCTCCGCCTTCCTTAAAATCGACGACGGTCGGTACTCGTACCTCCTGGAGAGTGTGGAGGGCGGCGAGAAGTGGGCCAGGTATTCGTTCTTGGGGAGCCGGCCGACCGTCGTCATCCAAGCCCGCGGTCCGCGGGTCGAGATTCGGCGTGGCGAGGCGGTTGAAACGGTCGAAGCGGCCGACCCGTTGCGGGTGGTCGAAAAGGTGATGGCCGACTATACCCCGGTGCCGGTGGAGGGCCTGCCCAGGTTTTTCGGGGGCGCGGTCGGGTACATCGGGTACGATGTGGCCCCGCGGTCCTTCGAAGGTCTCGCGCTGCGGGACAAACCGTCGCTGGATCTTCCCGATCTCTGTTTGTTGATCACCGACACCCTGTTGATCTTCGACAACGTCGCCCAGAAACTGAAAGTGGTGTCAAACGCCCACGTGACCGGACGCCCGCTCCGCGAGGTCTACGACGAGTCGATCGCCAAGATCGACGCGATGATCGCGGCCCTTCGTCGTCCTCTCCCGACCGGGGTTGCCCCCGGCGACGGCGCGCGCGGTCGCTCCCCCGAATTGGAGTCCAACCTCACCAAGACCGAGTTTATGCGGATGGTGGAGCGCGGGAAGGAGTACATCGCGGCCGGGGATGTCTTTCAGGTGGTGCTCTCGCAACGCTTTCAAGTTCCGATGACGAACTCGCCCGTCGATCTGTACCGCGCGCTGCGCGTGATCAACCCTTCGCCGTACATGTACCTTCTGCGCCTGGGGCCGCTTGCGGTCGTGGGCTCGTCGCCGGAAGTGTTGGTGCGGTGCGAAGACCGGGTCGTCGCCGTGCGGCCGATCGCGGGGACTCGCCGGCGCGGCGTGGGCGAGGACGAGGATCGGCGGCTGGCGCGGGAGTTGGCGGCCGACGAGAAAGAGCGGGCCGAACACCTGATGTTGGTGGACCTGGGCCGCAACGACGTGGGACGGGTCGCCCGAACCGGCAGCGTGCGGGTCGACGACTTCATGGTCATCGAGCGCTACTCCCACGTCATGCACCTGGTCTCCCACGTGCGAGGGGATCTCGCCGAGGGCCGGACGCTCTACGACGTCCTGCGGGCGTGTTTTCCCGCCGGGACGCTCTCGGGCGCGCCGAAAATCCGCGCGATGGAAATCATCGATGAGTTGGAGCCGACCCGCCGCGGCCTCTACGGAGGAGCGGTCGGGTATATCAGCTTTTCCGGCAACCTGGATACGTGCATCACGATCCGGACGATCGTGGCCGACGGGGGACGAGCCTACATTCAGGCGGGGGCGGGGATTGGGGCCGATTCGGACCCGGCGGCCGAATACGAGGAAACGGTCAACAAGGCGAAAGCCATGCTCGCGGCGGTGGAGATGGCGGAAGGTGGGCTTGAGTAGGGGCACCCATGGGTGCTCCTACCTGTCGAACGGGTGAATGATGCTTTTGATGATCGACAATTACGATTCGTTCACGTATAACCTCGTCCAATACCTGGGCGAGCTCGGGGAAACGATCGAGGTCTACCGCAACGACGCGGTCACGCTCGACGAGATCGCGGCCAAGCGTCCCGCGCACATCGTGATCTCGCCGGGACCATGCACGCCGAAGGAAGCGGGTATTTCGGTGGATCTGATCAAGCGGTTCGCAGGGCAGATTCCCATTCTCGGCGTGTGCCTGGGTCATCAGTCGATCGGAGCCGCATTCGGGGGTGACGTGGTTCGGGCCGACCGTTTGATGCACGGCAAGACGTCGATGATCCACCATGACGGGAAGACGGTGTACGAGGGGCTGGACAACCCATTCGAGGCGACCAGGTACCACTCGTTGATCGTGAAGCGCGCGACGCTGCCCGCCTGCTTGGAGATCAGCGCCGAGACCAGCCAGGGCGAGATCATGGGGTTGCGCCATCGCGAGTTTCCGGTCGAAGGCGTGCAATTTCATCCCGAGTCGATCTTGACGCGAGTGGGGAAGGATCTTTTGCGAAACTTTTTGAAACTCACGGTATGAGCGCGCTGATCAAATCCGCGATCGCCAAGCTGGTCGACCGAGCCTCGCTCTCGGAAGCCGAAGCCGAGGGCGTGATGCGCGAGATCATGGACGGCGCGGCCACGCCCGCCCAGATCGCCGCGTATCTGACCGCGTTGAGGATGAAGGGCGAGACGGTCGACGAGGTGGTGGGGTCGGTCCGCGTGATGCGCGAAAAGGCGGTGCGCATCCGCGTCGACGATCCGCTGGTCGTCGATACCTGCGGCACGGGGGGTGATCGCAAGGGGACGTTCAATATCTCGACCGCGACCGCGTTGGTCGTGGCCGGCGCGGGTGTGACGGTCGCCAAGCACGGCAATCGGGCGGCCTCGTCTAAGAGCGGGAGCGCGGACGTGTTGCGCGCGTTGGGCGTCGACATCGACCTTCCGCCGGCGGCGGTCGAGGAGTGCGTGAACCGGATCGGGATCGGTTTTCTCTTCGCTCCCCTCTTTCATGTCGCCATGAAGCACGCCGTGGCGCCGCGTCAGGAGATCGGGATCCGCACGCTCTTCAATCTCCTCGGCCCGCTGACCAATCCGGCCGGCGCCTCGATCCAAATTTTGGGTGTTTACGCCGACGATTTGGTGGACCTGATGGCGCAGGTCTTGGTCACGCTCGGCTCGCGCCACTGTTTCGTCGTCCACGGCGAGGACGGGCTCGACGAAATCAGCGTGTCGGGCCCCACCCGATTCTGTGAGGGCAAGGACGGCCGGATCAGTTGCTATCATATCTCGCCGGGCGACTTCGGTCTCCCGACCGCGGGGTTGGACGCGATCGCCGGCGGAGGACCCGAAGACAATGCGAAGATTCTCCTCGGCATTTTGGCCGGAGAGCGCGGCCCCAAGCGCGACATCGTGCTGTTGAACGCCGCCCCGCCGCTGGTCGCCTGTGGGAAGGCGAAGGATTTCGCGGAGGGTGTTGCGCAGGCGGCGCGCGCGATCGACGACGGGGCGGCAAGGGAAAAGCTTGACCAGCTCAAGCAGGAGACCAATCGTGTTCGTTCCTGACCGGCCCGACGCCGGCAGCACGACGAGTCGATGTCCTTTCTGAGCGAAATTCTCCGGCAAACGCGTCGCGAGCTCGAAGGCCGCAAAGGCGCGAGACGGCAGGCGGATCTCAAGCGTCGGATCTCCGAGCTGGAGCCCGCGCGCCGCTTTGTGGAGGCCGTGCGACGGCCGCAGGGCGCTCCGCTTCGCCTCATCGCCGAGATCAAGAAGGCGTCTCCCTCCAAGGGCTTGATCCGCGCGGAGTTTGATCCGGTCACGATCGCCCGCTCGTATCACGCCGCCGGGGCCCATGCGCTGTCGGTTCTGACCGAGCGGTCGTTCTTCCAGGGCGATCCATCGTTTCTCGGCGAGGTGCGGAAGGCGGTGCCGCTGTCCATCCTTCAGAAGGATTTCGTGGTGGACGAGTTTCAGATTTACGAAGCGCGGGTGCTCGGCGCCGACGCCGTCCTGCTGATCGCCGCCGCGTTGGAGGACGAGCAGCTTCGGGAGTACGTCCACGTGGCCAACGAGGCGGGAGTCGCGTCGCTGGTCGAGGTGCACAATGAGAAAGAGTTGGCGCGGGTGGCCGAGACGGCGCGATTGATCGGACTCAACAATCGTGATCTGGCCACCTTCGAGACGGATCTGGCGACGAGCGAGCGCCTCATGCGGGAGATGCCTCCCGGGCGGGTCGTGGTCAGCGAGAGCGGCATCGCATCCCGAGAGGATGTGCAGCGTCTCGCGGCGCTGGGCGTCGACGCGCTGCTGATCGGCGAAACGTTCATGCGGGCGCCGGTGATCGAAGACAAGGTGCGGGAGCTGATGGCGATTACGCCGGAAGGAGCCTCGACGCGATGATGCGGGTGAAGATCTGCGGGATCACGACGCTGGACGACGCGCTGGCCGCCGCGGAAGCCGGCGCCGATGCGGTGGGGTTCGTCCTATATAAGGAGAGCCCCAGGCGGATTTCGGTGGAGCAGGCGCAGGAGATCATCAGCCGGCTGCCGCCGTTCGTTACGACGGTCGGCCTGTTCGTGAATCAGCCGACGCAGTGGGTTCGCGTGATGGCGGAGCGGTGCGGGGTGGACGTGCTGCAATTTCAAGGCGACGAGTCGGCCGAC
>JACQCD010000124.1 GCA_016201825.1 Nitrospirota bacterium
GGCCGTCTCGCTGGCCTTTCAGCGGAACCTGATTCGAGTCCCGACCAACGGCCATTCCCCAGCTCCTTCGCGTCTACATCCGTTGCAGGATTAAAATCCGACAATCGCCGGATTGAACCTTTCGGTCACTCCGCATAGCATAGCGTCCCAAGGGATCAGATCGCGCAGACCGGTCTGGTTGGAGAGGATGCTCAGCAGAGTGGGGAACATCAACCGAGGAGGTTGAGCGTGAAATCAGAACACGTGTCGCGGTGGGCGAGGGTTGCGGGTGGGGTGTTGTTGATAATGTCGATGGTTGAGCCGTCCTACGCCGGGCCGTCCCGGGCACTGATCCAGGAGATGGGATCGGTGATCGGCGCGGAAGAGGTGAATGTGGACGTGGACTGGGTGGGGCAGAACCTGAACGTGATCGGCGCATCGGATACGACCGTGGGGAACGGGAACGCCACCGTCGGCGGAATCGTTCTGTCCAGTGTCAATCTGGGGCTGACGGAGCATGTCGAGCTCCGCATCGGCCGGCTTCCCGGTCTGAGGAGCTACCTGACTCTTCCGGTGGGGAGCGGAAACAACTACGGTCTGACCCTCAAGGGAGGCGGGTTCGTCCCCGGCCTGGGGGTCTGGTTCGGATACGGCTCCAGTTCTCTGAAGGACATGAATCCGAGCGATTCGGCGGGGGACGGGAAAGGCTCCTCCCTCCGGGTGGGCACGGCCTACACCTGGGCCGGGCCGTTTGTGATCAATGGCTCGATCGCGTACGGCTCGGATACGGCCTCGGTCGCGGGGGCGGCCGCGCCGGACACCACCGCGATCGAGGCGGCCGTGGCCGCGCTGTATCCGTTTCGTCCGACGCTGCTGGTGGGTGTGGAGCTTGATTACGCCAAGATCGGGGTGGACACCACTCCGAATAAAACCGATCTGACGGTCTTGATTCCGGCCCTCGGCGCCCGCGCCGTGGCTGGGAATTGGACGATTGACGCCGTCGTGGCGCTCCTCAGCACCGGTGTGGGCGTGGCGTCGGGCAGCACGAATGAGACGGCGAAGGCCACCGTGATCGGCGTTCCGAACCTGAGGATGAATTACAAATTCTAAGTTGGTGGTCGTTCGGAGAGATCCCGCAAGCATGGGGCCGGCTCTTGCAATACGACATCTACCACCGGGACCTATGGCGTGATGTCCTGACTCCCCCTTCGGTATTGATGAACTGACACCGATCATTCCTCATTTATGATACCGGTCATTGATTCCTGAGGGACAGGCTCCTATACTGAGGCCGTCTGTTTGAACCGTTCTCCCCGCCGCATGGGTCGCCGGCATGATGGATGGAAAATCGCTCGACGAGGTCGCCGCGGCCATTGCACAGGCTCGGGGCATCGACCGCGAGGCCGTTGAACGTCGAAAGTCGTTCCTTGATTTCGGCGAGCATGATACGGCTCTCTTGAAGGAATTGCACCAGCGTCTCCGGGGACGCTCCGCCGAATTTATCGAGGACTTTTACCGGCACCTGGCGAATTTTGATGAAACACGGGCTCTGCTCGACGATCCGGCGACCGTGGAACGGCTCAAGCGCAGCCAGGCGTCGTATTTTGACAGCCTGACCGTCGGCGACTATGGGTGGGAGTACGTGCGCAACCGTCTCCGGGTCGGTGTCGTCCACGAGCGAGTCGGCCTGGAGCCGCAGTGGTACATCGGCGCCTACAATAAAGTATCTGTCGGGTTTGTTGCCCGACGTGTGGCGGTTGATGGGGCCGGACGAGCGTACGGTGCTCGACACCGTCCGCGCGCTTCAGAAAATCGTCCTCTTCGACATGGGCTTGGCGCTGGAAACGTACATCTACGCCGACCGCCTGAGGCTGCAGGAGGCGGAAGCCTTGTCCGCTCGCTTGGGCCGAATCGTCGACCGATCCTCGAACGAGATCTATGTGTTTGACGCCGCGACACTCCGCTTGGTCCAGGTCAACCAGGGCGCCACGAAAAACCTCGGCTATACCATGCTGGAACTGAGCCGTCTCACGCCCCTCGATCTGAAGCCCGAGTTCACGGCCGAACATTTCGCGTCTTTGATCGCGCCGCTCCGCTCGGGCGAGCGCGACGTGATCGTGTTCGGGACGAGCCATCGCCGGAAGGACGGCTCCACCTATCCGGTTGAGGTGCGTTTACAGGTGTTCCGAACCGAGCAGCCGCCGGTCTTTCTGGCCGTGGTTCAGGACATCACCGAGCGCCGGTATCTGGAGGCCCAACTGCGGCAATCGCAACGGATGGAGGCGATCGGTCGGCTGGCGGGCGGGGTGGCGCATGACTTCAACAACCTGCTGACCGTGATCACGGGGCGGGGCGAGTTGGTGCGCGACCGCCTCGGCACGGACGATCCGCGTCGGCGCGACGTCGAGTTGATCCTTCAGACGGCCGAGCGCGCCGCATCGTTGACGCGGCAGCTCTTGGCGTTCAGCCGCAAACAGGTGCTTGCGCCGCGGGTCCTGGACCTGAACATCGTCGTCATCGAGATGGAGCAGATGCTGCGGAGGCTGCTCGGCGAGGACATCAACCTGGTCGCGAACTTAGATCCCGAGGGCGGGCGCGTGGAAGCCGACGCCGGTCAGCTCGCCCAAGTCATCCTGAACCTGGCCGTGAACTCGCGCGACGCGATGCCCGAGGGCGGCACGCTGACCATCGAGACTCGCAACGTTGCGTTGGACGACGTCTCGGTGCGCGCCCACGGCGTCGACGTCGCCCCCGGTCCCCACGTGATGCTGGCGGTGAGCGACACCGGCGTCGGGATGGATGCCGAGACCCGCGCCCACTTGTTCGAACCCTTCTTCACCACCAAGGGGCGTAATCAGGGGACGGGACTCGGGCTTTCCACCATCTACGGGATCATCAAACAGAGCGGCGGTCATGTGGAAGTGGAGAGCGAACCCGGCCATGGCGCGACGTTCAAAATCTATCTGCCGCGCGTCGAGGCTCCTCTCGAACTTCCGGGCACGGATGCTGCCCCTTCGCCTCCACGGGGAGGCACCGAGACCATCGTGGTGGTGGAGGACGAAGAGCACGTCCGGGCGTTGGTCTGTCAGATTCTTGGGGCCCGAGGGTACACGGTTCTGGAAGCTCGCGACGGCAACGAGGCCTTGGATCTTTGTGCTCGGCATCAGGGACCGATCCATTTGATGGTGACCGATGTCGTCATGCCCTCGATGAGCGGCCGGGATTTGTCGGAGCGTGTGAGGCGTTCGCGTCCGGAGCTGAAGATCGTGTACGTCTCGGGCTATACCGACAATGCGATTGCCCACCACGGGGTTCTGGAGGAGGGGCTCGCCTTCGTTCAGAAGCCCTTTACCGCCGATACTCTGGTGCGGAAAGTCCGCGACGTTTTGGATACCTCACCCTACCCTGGTTAGATCGTCCCCTTCTCCGATTCGAGGAGACGGCCGCGGGCCCACTCGGGATGATCCCTCTTATTATAATGAGGGGTGCCCCAGCCAGAATCCCCCCCCATTCGGGGGGAACCGTTCCGACAAGTCCTCACCCGTTCGAGGGGGGCTTCCCCACCCTTTTCCCTTGTCGATTTAGCCTCAATGCGGGATGGAATGCGCCCGGAGTTTACGGTATTCTGTGAGTAGAGGGGATAGTCTCACGATATCATGGATCGCGGCAGACCGACGATGTGCCAACCGGAAGGAGGGACGACATGGGTATGGTAAGCGACGTGATGTCTACCGATGTCCAGTGGATTCGTAAAGACGTGTGGGTGCACAGCGCGGCGGCGTACATGGCCAATCGGCGGATCGGAAGTCTTCTGGTGATGGACGACGAGGGCGCTCCGGCGGGCATCGTGACCGAAACGGACTTCGTCCGGCGGGTGATCGCCGCCGATCTGAGCCCCTCGGCTACGCAGGTGGGGGACATCATGACGCCGTCGTTGATCACCATCGACGAGCAGGCTTCGCTGTCCGAGGCGAGCGATGTGATGGCCGAGCGAGCGATTCGGCATGTCGTGGTGACGCGCGAGGGCTTGGTCGTCGGTTTGGTGTCGATTCGTGACCTGATCGCCCGTGAAGAGTTTCTCCCGTTTGAAGTGGAGCGGATGATGTCGCGGTTGCCGGTGGTCGTGGCCCTGGATGAAACGGTCCGCAATGCGGCGGCGCTGATGGCGCATTCCGGGGTGAGCGGCGCCCTGGTGGCCGGACGCCGCCAGAGCCCTCGCCCGATGCATCTTGCGGGGTTTGCCCGCCGAGACATCGCCGGGATCGTGACGGGTACCGATTTGGTTCGCAAGGTCATTGCGAACGAGCGCTACCCCTACGTCACGCAGGTCGCCGATGTGATGGCGGCGCCCTTGCAGACGATCGGCGCTCGCGGCTCCGTCAACACCGCCGCGGACCTGATGGATCGCGTGGGCGTTCGGCACTTGGCCGTGACGGAAGGCGACGAGATCGTGGGCCTGCTCTCCGCCGAAGACGTCTTCGATCCCGCGTGGCTGCAAGTCGCCTCGCGTCCGCTGAGAAGGGGCTGACGATGGCGCTGGGAATCGGGTCCGGACGGTACGCACCGGCTCCAACCTGGCGAGCGTCGGATGTCGATCACCTGATCGCCACTTTGTTCCAAGACGCGAGGGAAGGCGTGTTGGTGGTTGATGGCGCACGGCGGGTCGTGGCCTCCAATCAAGCCGCGGCCGCACTGCTGGGAATCGAGGAAGGCCGGCTGACGGCGCGCGCGCGGTGCGCGTCGATTCTGCACTGCTCCAAGAACGACGAGTGTCCGCTCGTCCTGGATGGGGGGACTTCGCGACGAGTCCGTTCCAAAGATATGCCGTTCGAGTGCGTGATCGGGGACCGCAAGGGGGATCGGGTCGTCCTGGCGAGTTGCCATCGGTTGCCCGCATCGTCGGGGGCCGCGCGGGGGATGATCCTGATCCGCGATATTACGGCGCAGAAGGCCGCTGAAACGGCGCTCATCGAGATGGCCAACCGCGACCCTCTGACCGGCCTGTACAATCGGCGCTACTTCGACGCCGCGTTGCGGAGTGTCCTCGATTTGGCAAGACCCGTGTCGCTGCTCATGATCGATGTCGATGCCTTCAAGCTCTACAACGACACGTACGGCCACCAGCAAGGCGACCGGGCGCTGGCGGCGATCGCGAGGCTTCTGGTCGGGAAGACCCGACAGCGGGATATCGTGGCGCGATACGGGGGGCGAGGAGTTCGTGGTCGTGCTTCCCGGCGCTCCCTTGGAGCGGGCGTGCCGCGTGGCGGAAAAACTCCGGCGGGCGGTTGCGGCGGCCGGAGCCGTCGGTATCGATCAGCGTGCGGGCGGGGAGAGGCCGGTGGCACTCCCGACCGTCAGCATTGGCGTCGCGACCTCGGTTGTGGGGGAGACGGCCGAAGACCTGATTGACCGCGCCGACGGCGCGCTCTACACGGCCAAGCGCGAGGGGCGAAACTGCGTGCGGGCCGTCGTCCAACCTCACCCCGCGCTCTTGTAAGGCACGAACGCGGTCTGGGTGCCGATCCTGCCGGCCGTGACGGATCCCCATGGCGATCAGCGCCGCGACGGCCGCGCCCCGGGCCGGTTTGAAATCGCTTTGATCACTCTGCTATAAGAATCGCGTGGACGACGCGGACCGGTCCCTCGTGGAGCGGATCAAGGCGGGGGACGTCGCCGCCTTCGAGCGCCTGTTCTCTCGCCATCACCAGCGGATCTACCGGTTCGCCGCTCGGATGTGTCGTCATGCCCAGGACGCGGAGGACGTCCTGCAGGACACCTTTCTCGCCGCCTTCCGGCACCTGAAGACCTTCCGGGGCAAGGCCCGATTCAGTACTTGGCTGTACACCATCGCGGCCAACTCGTGCCGCCGAACGCGACGCGGCTCCGGTGCGGTCGCGCCAGCCAAGGAGAGCGAGCCGGACGGGGGCGCGTTCCCGGTCGACGACTGGACGCGACGACCCGATGCGTTGTTCCTGCGGAAGGAGACCCGCCGGGCGATCCAGGACGCGGTGGCAGAGCTCCCGAAGGATCTGCGGCTGGTCCTGGTGTTCCGCGACATGGAAGGTCTGTCGGCCGAGGAAGTGAGCCGGATCGTCGGCGCAAGTGTCCCCGCCGTGAAATCGCGCCTGCACCGCGCCCGCTTGTTCGTGCGAAACCGCCTCTCGCGTCGTTTCCAGGAATCCCGCCGGTGAAAGCCGGGCCCTCGTCGTCCCTCGGCACGCCGTGCCTGCGGCGGCTGGCGCGCCTGTCGGCGTACATCGAGCGCGAAGTTCCGTCCCCGGCCCGCGAGAGCATCCGGCGGCATATGGCCCACTGCGCCGACTGCCGCGTCGTGCTCAGGACGCTCAAGAAGACCATCGCGCTGTGCCGGCAGGCGCCGAAAATCGACCCGCCGCAGGCCGTTTCCAAGCGAGTGCTGGCGGTCTTGAGGCGGGAGTTGGCCCGCTGTCGACCACCGGCCCCCTGAATCCTTTTCCCCCTTCGTGACTCTACAGGGGTAGGAATGGGTCGTTCCCGACCCCCAAGCGAGGAGGAGGAGATCATGGGCATGGACTTGAACGCGTGGTTGCGGGCGATCGCCGGAACAGTGGTACTGGCGAGCGTGGGCTTCAGTGCGGTGCACGACGTGCGGTGGTTGTGGGTGACGGCGTTCGTCGCCCTCAATCTGATCCAGTCGTCGGTCACCGGTTGGTGTCCGATGATGGCGATCTTGAGGAAGGCGGGAGTCAAGGACTGCCGATGGTGATGCGCCGACTCCTGGTCCCCGCGGCGATCTTGGTCGTGTCGATCCTTGGGTATCTTTGGTGGTCCGCCGGGCGACACCCCGAGACCGAGCGGCGCGAGCCGCCCCGGGTGGCGGGCGACACGTTCGTCGCGACCGTCGGCGAGGTGCCGCTGATCGTGGAGGCGACGGGCATCGTGGCGTCGGCGCGCGAGGTGGTGCTGGCCAGCAAGGTGCTCGCCGCCGTGAAGGTCTTGAACGTTCGCGAGGGCGCGCGCGTCGCGGCGGGCGAGGTGCTCGCGGTGCTGGACGACCGCGAACTCGCAGCGGACGTCGAACGCGCGGAAGCGGAGCGTCGAAACGCCAAGAGTCGCCTGGAACGCCTGACGTCCGTCGCCGGCGATGGGCTGGTGGCGCCGCAGACGCTCGAAGACGCCGAGCGGTCGCTGCGCGTGGCCGAGGCGGCGCGGGAAGCCGCTGCGGCGCTCCTGGCCTCGACGATGATTCGCGCGCCGTTCGACGGCGTCGTGACCGATCGCCTGGTCGAGGTGGGCGACATGGCGACGCCGGGGCGGCCGCTGCTGAAGGTCGAGGACGGGCGCGCCCTGCGCCTGGAGGTGACCGTCGCCGGCGACGACGTGGGGCTGATCCGGATGCGCCAGCCCGTCGAGGCGGTCATTGACGCGCTCGGTCCCGCGCCGCTCGCGGGGACGGTGGCCATGATCGTCCCGCGGGCCGAGGCGTCGACGCAGTCGGTCGTGGTCAAGGTGGATCTGCCGCGCGCGCCGGGCTTGAAGAGCGGCCTGTACGGGCGCGCGCGCTTTCCGGTGGGACGAGCCGTCGCGCTGACCGTGCCGGTCGCGGCGATCAGCGCCGTCGGCGCCCTCGATCGCGTCTTCGTCGTGGATCCCGACGGCGTGCTCCGCGCGAGGCTGGTCCGTCTTGGGAGGCGGTACGGCGACCGCGTGGAGGTCCGGTCCGGCTTGGAGCCCGGTGAGCGCGTCCTCGCCGACGGTGCGCGCGGCGTCGACGGCGGGGTGTTTGCCGGCGAGTCCCTGCGATGACGTCCCTCGGCGTGGCCGGGCGGATCGCCCGGGCATTCGCGGATTCGCGCCTCACGCCCCTCTCCATGGTCGCGGTGCTCCTGCTCGGGGCGGCCGCGATCGTCCTCACGCCCCGCGAGGAGGAGCCCCAGATCATCGTGCCGATGGCCGACGTCTTCATCCCCTTTCCGGGCGCCTCGGCCGGCGAGGTGGAGGAGCAACTCACCAAACCGCTGGAACGCAAGCTCTCCGAAATCCGCCGCGTCGAGTACGTCTACTCGATCTCCCAATCCGGGATGAGCCTGATCATCGTGCGCTTTCGGGTGGGCGAGGACCTCGAGAAGAGTCTGGTGGACCTATACGACAAGCTCATGGCCAACCAGGACCTGATTCCCGTCGGCGCCGGACCCTTCCAGGTCAAGCCCCGCGACATCAACGACGTTCCGATCGTCACGGTCACGCTGTGGAGCGAGCGCTACGGCGACGACCAGCTCCGCCGGGTGGCCGATCACGTGCTGGAAGAGATCAAGAAGATTCCCAAGACCTCGGGGGGATTCGTCGCGGGGGGGCGTCCCCGGCGGTTGCGGATCGAGCTCGATCCCGCCCGCCTGAGCACCCACGCGCTCACCCCGCTCGAGGTGGCCGACCGGATCGGCGGCGCCAATCTCCAGCGGATCGTGGGGCGGCTCCAAGCGGAGAATCGCGAGTTGGTCGTCGAAGCGGGCGGGTTCCTCTCCTCGCGCGAGGCGTTCGAGGGGCTCGTGCTGCGCGCCTCGCGCGAGGGGGTCGTGCGCCTCGGCGACGTGGCGACCGTCCGCGACGAGGCGGAGGAGGTGTCGCGCTACGCGTGGTTCGGCGCGGGGCCGGCCGCCTCGGCAAAGGGAGTTCAGTCCCGGGACGGCCTGTTCCCCGCCGTGACGGTGGCGGTCGCCAAACAGCCCGGGGCGAATGCCGTGACCGTGGCGCGCGAGGTGACCGCGACAGTCGATCGCCTGAAGGGGACGGTCATCCCCTCCGACGTCCATGCGACGGTGACCCGCGACTACGGCGCGACGGCGAACGAGAAGTCCAACGAGCTGCTCGAACACCTCCTGATCGCGGTGATCGCGGTCGTCCTGTTTCTGGGGTTCGCGCTCGGCGTGCGGGAGGCCGGCGTCGTCGCGCTCGCCATCCCCCTCACGCTGGGGGTGACGCTGTTCGTCTCGCTGCTGATCGGGTACACCATCAACCGGGTGACGCTGTTCGCGCTGATCTTCGCGATCGGCATTTTGGTCGACGACGCGATCGTCGTGGTCGAGAACATCTACCGGCACCTGCGGCTCGGCCGCCAGCCGCCCATGCAGGCGACGATTGCGGCCGTGGACGAGGTGGGCAACCCGACGATCCTCGCGACGCTCACCGTGATCGCGGCGCTGCTGCCCATGGCGTTCATCTCCGGGTTGATGGGGCCGTACATGCGGCCGATCCCGGTCAACGCGTCGATCGCGATGTTGGCGTCGCTGCTGGTGGCGTTCATCGTCGTGCCCTGGTTCTGCCGGATCTGCCACCATGAGGGGACGGAGCCGACCGAACGCGATGCGGACGCGCCGATCGACGAGAGTCGGCTCTATCGCTTCTATCGCCGGCTGTTGACCCCGTTGATCGCGCGCCGCGGGATGCGGTGGGCGTTCTTCGGCGCCGTTGCGGTCTTGCTCGTCGCGTCATTCTCGCTCTTTGCGAACCGCGCGGTGATCGCGAAGATGTTGCCGTTCGACAATAAGAGCGAGTTCGAGATTGTGATCGACATGCCCGAGGGGACGACGCTGGAGACCACGGCCGAGGCGGCCCGGGCACTGGGCCGGTACGTGGCGACGATCCCGGAGGTGACGGATTTCCAGGTGTACGTGGGCACCCCGGCTCCGTTCACGTTCAACGGCCTGGTTCGCCACTACTTTCTTCGGGAGGAGCCCCACCAGGCCGAGATCCAGGTCAATCTGATCGACAAACACGAACGCGCCGCCCAGAGCCACGAGATCGCGCGGCGGATCCGGCCCGACGTGGAGCGCCTCGCGAAGGCCCACGGCGCGGTGGTCCAACTCGTCGAGATGCCGCCCGGGCCGCCCGTGCAAGCGGTGTTGGTGGCCGAGGTGTACGGGCCGGACGAGGGAGCGCGCCGCGCGACGGCGGCCGTGGTGTCGCGGGCGTTCGCCGACAC
>JACQCD010000125.1 GCA_016201825.1 Nitrospirota bacterium
AAATCCTACAAATCCTGAGTCTGACCATGTTCGAGCGAACTCCATTGGATCAACTGCTTAGCCTCGCTGTGCAGGAGCCAAATGCACTCGAATCAACCAACCAGTTGACTTTGTTCGAATAACGTTGGGACAGCAGTGATGAGAACACTGAACGAGACCGTTTGAGCGACGCTCACGGCTGGGAGGGAAAATAGAAAGCCGGTGAGCAGATGCAGAAGGAGCATGCGGTTTTTCTGTTTGACGATGCACCGCGCCATGGTTCCCTCGTGACTACGTGTTGAGTTCTACGAGCTTTCGCTCATCGGTCCTTGGCCAGGACCCGATCCTTCACCTCGCCTATGGGAGGTACCACCATTTAGGCGTGGGACCGCAAAAATAAAGCAACCGATGGCAAATGTCAATCCCACTCACGCATGCGTCATGTTTTCCCATTTTTTCATCCCATGCGTTGGTTCGGCAGCTCGCCTTGACGACCCGCCTGCCCGCTTACGGCACCACCCAGAACCAGAAGTTGTCCGCCTGGAACGTCTCGCCGACGGTCAACGGGGTGTCGGTGATCTGCAGATCCAGGGTAGAGCCGACGGATGCGGCCACGTAGTCCACCGACAACATCTGCCACGAGGGAGACAAGACCACGCCGGCCGAGGAGGCCGTCGTCCCCTGCTTCACCCCGTTGAGGTACTCGCGCACCCGCAGGCGCGCCGTGCCGGTGCTCCCCGCCGACCTCACCCACGCGGTGACGCGATAGTGCGTCCCGGCCGCCGGCGTCGCGGCCACCCAGTTGGGGTCGTCTTTGAGCTCGATCGTCGCCGTGGACGCCGGTCCCGTCACCTGCGCGCAGAACGCGCCGTCGAACCCTCCCGCCGTCCGCTGAATCGTCGCGCCCGACGAGGTCGCCCACCCCGCGGTATCGATCTCGAACGAAGGATTCCCGATCAGATTGGAACCGCTGCCGACGGCCGCCACCGTCACGGGGAGCGCCGTCGAACCACTGGCGCCCCGGGTGTCTGCGACCGTGACCGTGGCGGTCCAGTTCCCCGCCGCGTACACGTGGGTCGCGGTCGGCGCGGTCTGGGGTCCGACGACCGTGCCGTCCCCGAAGTCGAACCGGTACGAGACGATGACGCCCCCCGGGTCGGTGGACGCCGACGCGTCGGCCGTGACGCCGAGCGGGGCGTTGCCCGTTGACGGCGTAATGGTCAGCGACGCCGCCGGTCCCTGACCTGGCGGGTTGACCACGATCACCCGGCTGTCCGGCGTGGGATCCGAGAGGCCCAGGCTGTCGGTCACGGTGAAGGTCACGGTATACGTACCCGGCGTGTTGAACGCCACCGATCCGGGATCCTCCACGCTCTGGTCGGCCGCCCCGCCTCCGAAGTTCCACCGGGAGGTCAAAGGGACGTTGCCGTCGGGATCGGTCCCCGTGCCGGCAAAGTACACGCTCTGCCCGGCCGTGATTTCGACATCGGTCCCGCTTCGCGCGTCCACCACATAGTCTTGGATCTCGGAGGTCGCCCCGCAGACGGCTCCGCAATTGTCGGCCCAGTTGCTCGCCCAGATCACGCGCCGCCCGTCCCGCGAGGGGACGGCGTGCGACTCGCAGCGATAACACCCGTCGAACACGCTGTGCTTGTGGGCGAACCGCTGGACCGCCTGGCTGCCGTCCAGCTTGACCGCGACGATCTCGTCGGAAAATCGCGCGCCGCTGGTGGGCCGGTAGCCCACGTAAACCCAACCGAGTCGGTCGCTATTGCGTGCGGAAATATGGTGGGGGTAGGCCTCGTTGGTGGGATCGGTCAGGGACGTGACCGCCCCGTCCCGCAACCGCGCCATCACCACCCCGCCCATCAACACGCCGTTGACGAGCTCGCCGCGGTAGCCGCACTGCTCCTGCCCGACCATCACGTCCTCGTTCCCGTCGAAGGGGTTGAGAGCCAGGTCGGCGTGGCCCAGATCGTAGAGGTAGCCCTGCGCGGGATCGCCGGCGCAGCGCGGCGAGGCGTCGAGCATCGGGTGAGGGGTCAGGGCCAGCGTGTCGGGATTGACGTCGAAGACGCGCGGGTGAGCCCCGCTGTAAAAGACGACCACGTATTTGCCGGACGCGGACACCGACACCCAGTTGATCGCGCAGCCGCTCGGCAGGCCGCAGGCCGAGACGTCGAGCGGCGGACCGATCCGCTGGCTGGGATAGGCGGCCAAGGGCGGCTGCGGGTCCATGTCCACGACGAACGCGCGGGTGGCGTCGCCGAACGCGACGAACCGGCCATCGGCCGACGTATTCCCCTCCCCCGACCCGAAATCGTCGACGATGAAGGGAAGGGCCCAGGCGCGAGTCTTCACGCAGTTCACCACGTCGAACCACGCCAGCTCGGCATCGTTGACGCTGATGCGCTCGTAAGGGTGCTGACGACTGGGATGCCATCGGTCGCCTCGGGTGCTGTAATTGGCGCACTTGGCGTATTTGAGTTGGTACGTCTCCCCGTCCAGGATCAACTGGGTCGGCGACGCGCTGTTCTGGATGGCGATCAAGGTGCCATCCGCGTTCCACGGCTGATCCTTGGAGTAATGGTGGCGGGCGTCGGCGCCCCAGGTTCCGTCGCCGGTCGGCGTCGTGAAGGTGACGGCCGGGTCGTTGGCGATCCGGGTCACCGTCGTCCCGAAGGTCGGTTCAAGAAACGGCGTGAGATAGGATGGCTTGGGAACCTGGGGAATGGTCAAGACCAGGCTGGGATCAGCGACCAGGTTGATGAAACCGGACGTCGGGCTGTCGATCGCGCCGTTGGGGGCCTGGTTCGTGGCCTGGGGCGGCTGGGCCACGACGACTTGTGAGGCCGTCCCCTTCCCGCCGGCGTCGTCGGTCACCGTGACGCTCGCCGCCCAAGTTCCCGCCGCGTACGTGTGGGCCGCGGTCGCGCCCGTCTGAGGCCCGACCACCGTCCCGTCGCCGAAGGCAAACAGATACGAGACGATCGTGCCGTCGACATCGCCCGAGGCCGAGGCGTCCGCCGTCACCGCCAGTGGGGCAACCCCGGACGCGGGTGTCACCGTCAACGCCGCGTGCGGGGGCTGAAATTCCAACGCCCCGCGATCTCCGTAGAGGAGCGACCCCACGCCCGTGTTGGGTGTGGCCGGATCGTCCACCCGTGCGCGGCCCGCCGCGTCGGTCGCGGGCCAGTTTGCCACCGATGAATCGGCAGAGTCGATCGCGGGCGAGCCCGCCAGCAGACGGAAATCTCCGCTTCCCGGATTGAGGAACCGAGGATCGGCCTGGATCGAGCGCGTGTCCTGGCCGGTGGCCGCCGTGAACGCCGCGACCGTCGAATACAGCGTCGAAATGTATTTGATCGGCGCCGCGCTGGAGGAGTTCCAGATGATGTTGTCATGGGAGACAAACCCCGTCACCGACCCGGAGTCCACCCACAGGTCGAACCCATTCGTGGTCAGTCCATTGTTCGCCGTGATGGAGTTGAAGATCGCGGTGTTGGTGGACGTGCTCTGGATGGCGAACCCGTCGTTCGTGTTGCCCCACGCCACATCGCCGACGTGATGGGTGCCCGCGGCGCCGACATGATCGTAACCGTGGTCGCCGTTGTTCCAGGACAGGTTCTCGATGGAGAGGTTGTTGTTCGCCGAGGATCGGAATTCCAGGCCGGTCCCTTGGTTGCCGTGGCTGCGGTTGCGCAGCACCGCGTTGCCCGATGCGCTGTAGACCATGATCCCGTCGGCTCCTCCGCCGGGCTTGCCGTTGCGGAACGAGTCGTTGTCCTGGATCGTCGCGCCGGTCGTGCTCGACCCCATGTACACCCCGTGGCTGGTGTTGTCCGAGATCACGTTCGACCCGATCAGGACGCCGGAGCTGCCCGAAATAGCGATCCCGTAGCTGTTGGCAAAGGTGGCGGTATTGCGCGTGATGGTGTTGTTGTTGGACGAGCTGGACAGATAGATGGCTCGGTCTTCGCTTCTCGTCACGGTGAACCCGTCAATGGTCACCCACGAACGGCCCGAGAGCCGAAAACCGTAGGTGCGACGCCCCACCAACGTCTGATGGGAACCCGGGTTGCCCCCGCCGGCGTTGACGTACAACCCGGTCCCCGACACGTAGCGGAAGGAGCGCGCCGGCAGCGAGCCGACCGACGCGCTCGAGGCGGTGAGCCGCGCCCCGTCCGCGAAGACCTGCTTGGGACTCCACGTCACACCGGAGGCCAGCCAGACATCTCCGGAATACAGCGTCCACTTGCCGGTCAAGGAGAAATCGTCGGCGCCGTCCACCACCACGGGCGCGCCCAGCGCCTGAAAGACGAACGGGCTGCCCGACGCGCCCGACGCCGGCACCGTGACTTGCTCGTGGTAGACCGCGGGCTTGACGTACAGCGTCGTGCCCGCGCCCCCCTGGGCGCTTGCCGCCGCCGAAATGGTGCAATACGGCGTCGCGGCCGTACCCGACCCGCTATTCGAACACGCGGAGTTCGCTCCATCGACGTAGAAGACACCGGCTCCCCAGGCCACCGAGACCGCCCCAAGACAGCCGATCACGGTGACGCCCGCGGTCATGACGACCGCCTTGGCCCTGCAAATCAACCTTCCCATGGCGGAACTCATCACTGGTCCTTTTCTCGGTCCGTGGAGAAGTTAGTAAACTTCTGCGACTCGCCGTTACCGCAGTTTTCGGGTTAAACGGGCTCTCGCCCATCGGTTCTGGAGGGGGAACCGATCCTTTACATCACCGATGGGCGGTAGCACCATCAAGTGATGATGGCGGCGATTGTGAAACATCCGCTGGTAAATGTCAATCGACCTAACGGGGGTGTCGGTGATCTGCAGATCCGGGGTGGAGCCGGTGGATACGGCCACGAAGTCCACCGATGACGTCGGCAAGCGGTGTTCCGAAGATCGTCGCGGTCAAGTGGTCCAGCGCGATTCAGCCACCGACAGAGCGCGTTCTCCGGGCGCTACCGGCCCCGAAACACACGGGCCCGTAACGCGCTCAGGGCGCGGGCATTACAGGACGATGCGAATTACGGGACGATGTAAATCGCGATGTTGTCGGTTTGGAAGACTTCACCCGCGACAACGGGCACATCGTCGAGCACCTGGAAATCCAAGGTGGATCCGGCCGTCGTGGTGACATAGTCCAGAGTCAGCAACTGCCATGAGGGCGAAAGCACCACGGTGTTGGAGTAGGTCGTCGTCCCCACCTTGGTCCCGCCAATGTATTCGCGAATTTTCAGCCTGGCCTGACCGGTGTTCGCCGCCGACCTGACCCACGCCGTGGCGCGGTAATGCGTGCCGGCCGCTCCCGTCAAGGCAACCCAGTTGGGCTTGTCGTTCACGCCGAACGACGCCGTCGTGGAGGGCCCAGTCACCCCCAGCGCGTACGCCCCGTCATACCCGCCGGCGACGCGCTGAATCGTCGATCCCGAATATGCATCCCAGCCGCTGGTATCGGTCTCAAACGAGGGATTGCCCACCAGATTGACCGCCGCGAACGTCACCGCCGCGGTCTGGGTCACCGTGATCGTATCCGTCGTATCCGTCGTATCCGTCGCCGTCACCGTGCTGGTCCCCGCCGTCGTGGACTTGATCGTCCCCGTGGTCTGCCCATTGGCATCCGTGGCGGCCGCCGGCTGCGTGAGGGTATCCGTCCCGCCCCGCGAGGACGACAGGGTCACCGTTTTGCCACTCACTGGGTTACCGCCGGCGTCCTTGAGCGTGATCGTGATCGTCGACGCGGCCACGCCATCCGCCGTGACCGTGGTCGGACTCGCGCTCACCGTCGAGGTCGTGGCCGACACCGCCCCCGCCGTGAATGTCACCGCCGCGGTCTGGGTCACCGTGATCGTATCCGTCGTATCCGTCGTATCCGTCGCCGTCACCGTGCTGGTCCCC
>JACQCD010000128.1 GCA_016201825.1 Nitrospirota bacterium
GATCTTATGGAGCGGTGAACGGACGTTGCACCATCCCCACTGATCGCACGTGTCCTCGCCCTTCCCGCTGAACGAACACGACGTCAACATCACCGGACCTTCGATCGCCTCGATGATTTCAGAGACCGTGATCTCCACCGACGGTCGCGCCAGCACATAGCCGCCTTTGGGACCGTTCTGCGACACGATAAGCCCCTTCTTCGCCAACCGCTGTAAGACCTTCGCCAGCAGCTCCACGGGGATGTGGTATTCGTCGGCGATCCGCTTGGTGTTGACCGCCGCGTGGTCGTTGGCGTGGGCGATGTAGTTCATCGCAAGCAGCCCGTAATCGATCCGTTTCGATAGCTTCAACACGATTCGCCCCTTTGCAGTCCGACCGGATACATCCCCGATAAATTCAATCTGCGATTCTTTTAGTCGGACTAAATATAGCAGCTGTCGTGAGACGAAGTCAAGAGGAAATTTCAGTGGCTATCGGTGGTTAGGAGGGGTGATTTGAGGCGGGTCGAAAACCTGGCGTGCGTTTGGCGCCGCCACGTTCTTCGAGTTCTCTTGCTCGCTTCTCAACATCTTGAGCCATTTTCGACCGATATTCGACCAGGCGTTTAGCCAATCGGTCATCCTGGAGCGCCAAGATCCTCACGGCCAACACGCCGGCGTTTTTGGCGCCGGCCTTTCCGATCGCCATCGTCGCGACCGGGACACCCGCCGGCATTTGAACCGTGGCCAGCAAGGCGTCCCACCCGTGCAGCGATGAGGAGTCCAGCGGTACGCCAATGACGGGGAGCAAGGTCTCGGACGCCACAACCCCCGCGAGGTGCGCCGCCCCTCCGGCGCCCGCGATGATCACGCGAATGCCCTGCGCCTCGACTTTTCGAATCCACGCGCGCAGCAGATCCGGGGCGCGGTGGGCGGAGGCGATCGTGATGGCATATCCCACGCCGAGTTCGTCCAGCACAACCCCGGCCTGCTCCATCACGGCCAGATCCGAATCGCTGCCCATCACGATGCCGACGCGCGGCTGCTTCGTCTCGCTCATCAGTCCCTCACGAGTTTCAGGCACACTACCACGGCTCGCCGGGCACGGTCAACCCGCATTGCGCCAAGGGCGCGCCATCTAAACCGTTCCCTCCGTTCGGGTTGCGCAGCGGGGACCATCGAGTATCCTGATGGTATTGACATGAGTCATACCATCGTTCATACTACCGATATGAAAACGGCCATTTCAATTCCGGATGAGCTCTTCGAGTCCGTCAACAAGTTGGCGGCTAAATCGGGATGGTCCCGTAGTCAGGTTTTTGTCGAGGCCGTCAAGGAATACATCGAAAAACGCCGCACCCGCAGGATACTGGACGCGCTCAACCGTGCCTACGCGGGATCTGAGACGGGAGACGAGGTCGAGCTCAGAGAGATGGGAAAACGAGCATACGCCAAACGGTTGAAGGCGAAACGCGAGCGATGGTGACAAGCCGCGATGGTCGTTAGACAGGGCGATGTGTTCTGGGTTGACCTGGGGTCGCCCTCCGGTTCCGCCCCGGGATACCGGCACCCGCACGTTGTTGTCCAAAACAATCTGTTCAACCAAAGTCGGATCAACACGGTCATGCTCTGCGGCCTGACGTCCAATCTCGCGCGTGCGGCCGCGCCGGGGAATATCCGCCTTCCCAAGGGTGAGGCCAATCTCAAAAAGGCCAGCGTCGTCAATGTCTCTCAGGTCATCACCGTTGACAGACGCGACCTGATCGAAAAGATCGGAACGCTTTCCCCCGCCCGAGTTCGACAGATCATCGGCGGGCTCATCCTGCTCCTGGAACCACGCGACCCGTAGGGACGCCCAACGTCCGACTCGGACGACCCGGAGTCGGGCTTGCGATTTGTGTTTTTTGAACCGCAGGGTCGCACCCCAAAGTCTGTCATGGAACGGTCAGATCAATGCCGCTGCCTCGTGGAGGACGCCGTGTCCATCGTCACGAAGACGAACGAGCATCGCCGAAGGAACATTCTCGCTGCGAAATAGGGCCCCTGACACAATAGTCGCTTTCGGCGGCCCCGAATCGGTCAGTAGGTACGGCGGGCCTCCTCAGAGTCCTCCGACCCCAATCTTTCCCCTTTTTTCAGACGATTACGGTCTCCACCACGAACTTTGCCACTTTTTCGGAGATCGCCTTCCGGGTTGCCCTCTCTCCAACAATTGTGCCGGGGTCTATGGCTCTTCCCCTGATGATGGGATTGGGGGGAGGGGTCCTTCCTGCAATGGGGGCTGCACGTATGATACCGTCCAGGCCCTTCGTGCTACATAGCTAAACAGGCTGTCCAGCAATGGGTTTCAAACATGAATATACCGAAATCAGGTTTCCCTATGAAGGAATGCTGCCATTTTCCGGGAGGGGTCTCTACCATGTATTCCTCCGGGGAATCAGGGTCAGGGATCTTTAGGGATGACGCCGATCGCCGCTGCTACCTGGAGCTGCTCCTAAAAACGCAAGAACGGCAATCCAAAAAATCAATTTATCTAGGCGAGACGCCTCGCCGCGGCACGTCGGGACGTGGGCTCACGGTTGGAGCTCCAGCCGACCGGTCTGCTCCCGCGTCTGGGGCCCGACGATCTCAATCAAGTTGAAGTCGATCGCCACCAAGCGCCCAGTTTGCAAGATGTGCGTACCCTTCAGCCCTGCTGCCACAAATCCTTCCAAAGGAATTGGTGCTTCGATGACCCGGACTGTGCAGGTGTCCGCTACGTCCTTACTCTCACCGGTCCCGGAAGCGATCAGGGACAAGGTCCCCTCAGCGGTGGTCGCGGACCCCACGTACCGCCCGCCGGTGATGGTCCCGTTAATCGTTTCGTCGAATGACACCAACACAACTGAGTTCGGATCGTTGGGGTCGGGAAAGCACTCCACCACATGATGCCTCACGGATGTGACGCTGCCGGTCGCTTCGAGGATCGCGGCCCCTCACCTCGGCCCTCACGGAGGCCGAGAGTGTCCCGTGGTTCTCAATCCCGTTCCGGAGGTCCCCAAAACTCTCAGTGAAGGTGACGGTCAACTGACCAGCCAGTACAGCGCCTGTCGGAGTCGAGGCCGTCACTGTCTGTTGGGCCAGCGGCGTGGTGTTGACATCCGCGCTGGCAACCACATTGACCGAGACGCTCGTACAACCCGATTAGGTGTCACGGTCGTTGAAATGACTCCGCTGGGGTCTGTGCGGCCGCTGGGGGGATTGACCGTTGCGCAGGTGGGGGTAAAGTCGACCAGCATATTCTCCGCAGGCCCGAACTGGCCATTCCCCGTCGGCTTCTCCACGGTCACGTTGAGATTGGCGGACGTCGAGATTTGCGACGGAAACAGCGCATTCATCTGCACGCCCACACAATGATCCGGCCCGAGAATGTTCGTTCTTTCCGTGATCGCCTCGTCGTGGTTCGCCGGGCTGGTCGCATAGAGGTCTGAGTAGGCGTAAAAACACAGGATCTGGATGTCGGACAGGGCCGCTTCGTTAAACGTGATCGGATAATTCTCGATTACCCGGTCCACGGGATTGATGAGGGGTCTCCCGTTGGTATCCAGGCCATTGACATCTAGATCGAATGGCTCGGTGGTGATCCCGCCGGTGAGGCCGTCGCTGTTGAGGTCAAAACGGCTGTAGTCGCGGGTGCACTGTTGCGATGGTCTCTTGGATCAGCCCGCGCGCTCAGGCGCCGGGGCAATCCCGATCGTTCCGGGCGCGCCGACCGGTTTCGGCGGCGCCGGGGTGAACCACCACACCACGCCGCCGATCGCGCTCGAGGCCAGGATCACCGCCAGCCACACCAGGGCGAGCGAGAGCGCCTGGGCTTCGGGCACGCCGACCTGGGCCAGGAAAAACACGAACGCGCCCTCCCGAACGCCCAGACCGTTGAGACTGACCGGGATCATCGTCGCAACCGCGATCAGCGGAATCAGAATGAAGTAAAAAACCACCGGCACGTCCAGGTGCAGGGCCCAGGCGTTGAAGATATTCACGACGATCACGAGCGTCTGCAACAGCAGCGACACGCCGGCGACCATCGCCATGATCCCGGGACGACGGACGAACTCGAACACCAACGGCATCGCGCCGCGGATCCACGCGAGCGGTCCGCGGGCCGCCCATCCCACCGCCAGCAAGACCAGCACGCCGACCACGCCCGCCCCCAAGGCCCACTCGAGCCACGGCGGCAGCGTCACGCGCCCGAAGGCGAGGGTCGCCGCGGCCGCGATCGCGCACATCGTCGCGAATCCCACGCCCCGATCGGCCAACACCGACACGATCGCCCGCTTCCAATCCGCGGCGGACCGGGCAAGATAATAACACCGGTAGACGTCGCCACCCACGCCGGTGGGGAGAAAGAGATTAAAGAACATCCCGACGTAGTAGTAGCGGACGAAGGCGATCCACGTCCCGCCGAGATCCAGCACCCGCGCGAGCCAGAGCCAGCGCCAGGCGCACAGACCCTGGATCGCCAGGTACAGCGCGAACCCGGCCGCGATCCAGCCCCACGACGCGTCGGCCACGATCCGCACGACCGACCCGACATCCACCCGCGAGAACAGGTACGCGAGGAGGCCCACCGTGACACCGAGTTTCAAAACCAGTAATCCGAATTTTTTCACGACTCGCTTCCGCCCTTCGGCGCGGCGACGATCTCCCGGACGGTATAGATCGGTTTGCCTTGGGACTCGTGATAGGTGCGGATCTGCAGTTCGGCCAGAATCCCGAGGCTGGCGATCTGCAGGCCGGCCAACATCAGCACCGCGCCGAACAGCAGCAGCGGCCGATTGGCCAGTTCGGCGCCGAAGAAGAGCTTCTGGAGCGCGAGATAGCCGTCCATCCCGAATCCCACGACCATCATGACCACGCCGGCCCAGCCGAAGGCGTGCATGGGACGCTGAGCGTAACTTTTCAGAAAACTGACCATGACCAGGTCCATGATGACGCGAAACGTCCGGGCCAGGGTGTACTTGCTCTTCCCGCGCGCGCGCGGGTGGTGCCGAACCGGCAGCTCGCCGATCCTCGCGCCGTAGATGCTGGCCAGCGCCGGAATGAAGCGGTGCAGGTCGCCGTAGAGCGGAATATGCTGGATCAGCTCGGCCCGGTAGGCTTTGAGCGAACACCCGTAGTCGTGCAAGACCACGCCGGTCACCCGGCCGATCAACCAATTCGCGAAACGGGACGGGAGCACGCGGGTCCAGCGATCGTGGCGATCGCGGCGCCAGCCGCTGACCACGTCGTAGCCCTCGTCCAGCTTGTCCAACAGGCGCGGAATGTCGTCGGGGTCGTTTTGCAGGTCGCCGTCCATGGCGACGATAATCGAACCCCGCGCGTGATCGAACCCGGCCGCCATCGCCGCGGTCTGGCCGAAGTTCCTGCGCAGGCGGATCACGCGCAACGTGGGGTGCGCCGCGCAGAGGCGGGGGAAGATCGCCGCGCTCCCGTCGGTGCTGCCGTCGTCGATGTAGAGGACCTCGGCGGAACGATGAAAGCGCGTGATCGCGTCGAACACGCGTTCCGTCAGCGCGTCAAGGCTTTCCGCCTCGTTGTACAACGGGATGACGATCGACAGCGCCGGGCGGTCCGCGCCGGCGATCGCGGTCACCTGGTCCTCTTTCATGGGGCGCCGGCTCCTTCCTGCCGCGATCGAGGCGGCCGATTCGACGCGAGCGCGTAGCCTCCGCGGGCGTCGATCGGGTAGAGCGACGCGATGCGACCGAGCCGGTCCATCCACGTCGCCTTCGTGATGACGTACCACGCGCGATCCTGGGCGAGCAGCGCGGCCAGCTCCTCCGGCTGACTCTCGCCAACCACCGTGACAAGGCGGCGCGCATAGAACACCACGCTGGGTTTATTCAGCCCGTAGACCGCAACCGCGCCATCGGCCCCCGCGTCGCGTCCCGCGCGCATCGACAGGTCTCTGAGCGGAATCTGCATGATCTCCGCGGCCACCGGCACGACGCGCGTGACGAGTAGGCCGGTCATCGCCGCCGTCGTCAGCGCGATGGCCGCGAGCGCCGCGGCCCGGCGGCCGGTCGCGATCAACCCGGCGATCGCGAGCGCGCCCGCGACCAGGGCAACGGCCAGCCACGCCGGGCCGGAGCCCACGTCGATCGGCTGGTGGAGGTACGCCGCCTTGGGAAATCGGATGCGGGCCCATTCCACCCACCACGGGAGACCGC
>JACQCD010000134.1 GCA_016201825.1 Nitrospirota bacterium
ACAACCACTTCAAATCCTCTTTCACGGACGCGACGATCGGCTCGAAATCCTTCGAACGGTGGTGAACCATCGGGTGCGCCATCGCCAAGAGGATCTCGGGCGGCACGGCGGTGGGCCCCGGTGCAAGGAGGTATTTTTTCTGCATGCGGTCGACTCCTAAATAAAGATGTTCACCCCCCAGAAACCATCTCCCAGTCCTTGTGAAAGACGGCCCTGATACTACCGAATCAGGATGCCCTGGTTTACGATTTCCGCTTGGCGGGGACGGGAGCGACTTTCCCCGTCGGCACCGGCTTGACCGGCTCCGATTGAGCGAGCACCGGAGCTCGCCGAGGCGGCATGTAGGCCATGGGAGTCTTCTCAATCTTCGGATCGCGAAGACTCATCACCCACGCCGTCAACATCCAGGTTTGCTCCTCGGTCAACTGATGCATCTTCACGAAATTCGGCATGATCGTGCGACCGACCGTTTCCTCCTGCCCCGTCTCCTTGTTGATCTGCTTCTTCCCGGGCGTGATTTTCTGGGGATCCAGGAAGTGCTCGAACTCCCACTGAGATTTGAGGTGTTTCGGGGATTCCACGTGCTGGAAGTCGTGCACGAGATAGAACGATAATTCCGTGCGACTGCCGATTCCCGAGAGTTCCGGGGCCAAGACGGCGGTCGTCCCGTACTGACGGATCGCATGGCAGGTGCCGCACCTGATCAACGCGACTTCGGTGGTGAACTTCTTGCCCCACATGATCGCCGGAGCCTCGGGGTACTCGACTCCCGGCTCGTGCATATCGGTGTGACATCGCGTGCAGGCCGACTGCACCATCACCCCGGTCGCCAACTGACGATCCAGGTGGTGCACGATGCCGTGAGTTTTTTCGACCACCGTCGACTGGCCGTCACCGTCGTGGCATACGGTGCAGCCGAATTTCTCGAAGGGATGCTTTTTCATGTACCCATCCAGGAACGGATGGGATTTAAACGGCTGGGGCTGGTCGGCAAACGCGGGGTTCGCGATCCCCTTGTGACAATTCACGCAGCGATCGATGCGGCTGAGATCGGGCAGCCAGGTCTGGACCAGCTTGACCGGCGTACTCGCCAGTTTCGGATCATTCATTTTCTCTGCAAGGATCCGGTAATACTGTCGCTGGTAGGCTTTCCACCCGGGATTCTCTTGCGTGTACACGACGAACCCCAACAGCCCGACGAGCGTCAGGCTGAAGATCCCAAACAAGATGTTTTTGAACAACATCGGTCTCAGACTCCGCGTGACGGGAACTCGCTATTTCTTAAAGCTTCGTTCGAGCCAAATCGCCAGGCCCACGAAAATTCCCATGATGAGGCCGGTCCCTACCACGAGAAACAGGCCGATCTGTATGTTTTGACTCATTCGTCGTCCTCGCTTGATCGCGCGACGCGCGCCCGCCGTGTCGCTCAGATTTTGAAAAACGGCGTGATCAGCATGTATTTGATGTTGAAGACCAACCGGATCATCACTTTAAACGGCACGAGCATCATGGTCATGAAAAAGAACATCATGAGGTTGTACCGAACGAAGCCGAGCGCCTCATAAAACTTTCGGAAGAAGAGAAATGGAATCGTAAAACCGATCGCGTAGAACGCGCCGGTGATCAGGTAGGTCAGCAGGTTGGCCGTCGTCTGAGCCATCCCAAACTTTTGAGCCATGATGACTTCGAGATCGATCAGCGACACGGAGGACGCCTCCTTATGGAGGCTCCAATTATCCCACGGCCAATACCACTGCCAGTCGAGGCCGCGCAGATAGACGCCCACCACGATGAAGATGTACCACAGGGCCAGGCCGAAACAGAAGGTCCAAACAGCGAACTTCCTCTCGGTATAGTTGTACTGCCCGATGCCCTTCGGGTTGATATCGATGTATGGAACGACCATCAGCCCGACGATAATCAGGCCGGGAAGCACCACCCCCGCCAACCACGGATCAAAGAACACCAACAATTCCTGCAGGCCGAGAAAGTACCAGGGCGCCTTCATCGGATTGGGGGTGGTATCGGCGCTCGCCGACTCTTCGAGCGGCGCGCCGGAAAGCAGGGGCAGCACGATCAGCACCACGGTCGCGAACAGCATGGCCAAGAACTCGACGTAGACCAGGTCCGGCCACGAGAAGACGGTCTCTTCGGGAGGCCGCGCGGAGCTCGGGGCCTTGCCGCGGACCAGTTCCGCAAGACCATAGGTTTTCTTGGGATCGCGCGGGGAGACCGGCGCGTGGGTCTGATCAGCCATTATGTACTCCTCACCGAGCCTGCTCCTTACAGCACCGGGCCGACTCTACAACCCAAGGCTGCGACACGTTGACTTCTTGCGACGCAATCACAAGGGGCCGGAGAACCCGTCTTTCCGAATACGCCAGAAATGGACCGCCATGAAGACGCCGGCAAGCAGCGGCAGTCCGACGCAATGCAGCACGTAAAAACGCAGCAGCGCGCTCTGGCCGACCACCGTTCCTCCGAGCAGCATGAATCGAATGTCGTTATCGGGACGCATCCCCATCTGCAAGCCAAACGGCCCGGAGACGCCGATGACCGGTGTCGCCTCAGCCATTTTGGATCCCACGGTAATAGCCCACAGCGCCAACTGGTCCCACGGCAAGAGATACCCGGTCCACGACAGAATCAGCGTCAAAACCAGCAACATCACGCCGACGATCCAGTTGAATTCGCGGGGAGGCTTATACGCGCCGGTGAGAAACACGCGGGTCATGTGCAACCAGACGAGGAAGACCATGGCGTGGGCGGCCCACCGGTGCATGTCGCGCATGAGGTTACCGAAATAGACGACGTACTGCAGATCCTTGATGTCGTTATACGCGCGCCGCGTGTCGGGCACGTAGTAGAACATCAGAAAGACCCCGGTGATCGTCAGGATGATGAACATAAAGAAGGTCAATCCCCCCAAACACCAGGTGTAGCGAATCTTGAGCGCGCCTCGCTTCACCCTCACGGGGTGCAGGTGAAGGATGACGTTTGAGAACATCACCAAGGCGCGGTTCAGATCCGTATCGGGATACCCGTGACGGAAGATCGAGCGCCACACCTGCGTGCTGACGATTTGTTGCCGGAGCTTTTCAATCAAACCAGTCATGCTGCCTCCCACCCGAGCTTGCTAAGCGCAACGCAGGGCCGACTTCCAGGCCCGAGGCTGCGAGATGACGGTGACCTTACTTGTCTCTTCCAACCTCGCTTGCTAGGCGCAACGCAGGCGCTCAGTCAAGCGCCGAGGCTGCGAGATGAATTTGACCTGTCTTCCGGATCCCCTACGTGATACTTTCTTCTCGCCCTTAGGTTTTCACAAAGAACGGCGCGACCTCGCGTCCTTCCTCGGCGACCGTCAACCCTTCCGCGGTCGACTTCGGGTCCGGATCTTGGCGCTGGATAAAATTCACCACCACCTGGCCATCGACCGGATCCAGAGACACCGCGGCGCGCCACAGCGTGCGGGGCGCCGGTCCGCCGCGGACGTTGCCGGCGATATCATAGATACTGCCGTGACACGGGCAACGGAATCGCTGCTGATCCTGGAACCAGTTGGGCGTGCAACCCAGGTGGCGGCAGATCGCCACCAGAACGTACAGCCCCTTCTCGTTGCGCACGACCCATATCTGCCGTTCCTTCTTCAGCGTGTCGGTCACCCCCATCCCATAATCGGTCGGCTTGCCAATCTTAAAAACCGTCGGGGGTTCGTACAGGACCTCAGGGAACATGAAGCGAAACGACCCGAACGCCGCGCCGCCCATCGACGCGAGAAACCCGCCCCAGCCGACCAACGCGAAAAACCTGCGGCGGGACATTTCCTGGGCTTTCAATCGTTGTTGAGCGTCGTGGTCGGGCCCAACCGGAGTAGCACTCATGAGATGACCACCTCCCCCTTCACAGACAGCGCCATTGGCGGGAACGTTCGCACGACGGCCCTCAGCCGTGCGACTTGCCTTTGACGCGAGTGGAACCTGCCCTGCGAGATTTCGACCGGCCCTCGAGCCGGCGACGCGAGGCGTGACGGCTTCGAAGGCGCCAATAGAGAACCCCGCCCGCCGCCACGATGCCGCCGATACCGTACCACCACACCGAACGATCTGCTGACGGCTCCGCCACGGACAGCCCGAAGTCGACGCGTCCCCCTCGAGGCGTCCGATGGTCGGCCGGATTGAAGGCTGCCGTGATCGTTTTCTCTTCGTCACCCACCGTCACGGTCACGGGATCCCCGGCGTCGCTATCATGAAGATGGAGCACCGCGGAGTACGAACCGTTGCGGTCGGTGAACACGGTCTCGCTGATTTTCGTTCTCGGGTGAGCCACGATAACCTTCTGATCGGAGCGCGGGCTTCCGTCGGCCGTGCGGACCGATCCCGACACCTCGAAGCGATGCTCCACGTCGTGGGTGGCCCATCCGACAGCCGGCGCCATCACTCCAAGGCCCGCCATCACGAGCAGAGACCCGCCAAGAACCGACCATCGTGCGTCGCCCCAACGCGACCCCGCCCCCCAGTCGGCGCGTGAGCCCCGACTCCCGATTTTCCCGCGTGTCTTGCGATGGATCATGCGACGCCAACACCTGAATCCTTCGAATGTTTCACTGCCGGAACAGTCCGTCCCTGGAATCGAGGGAGCGAATGGTACTACAACGTTTTTTCCATTGTCAACCTCTTTTTCGGCATGCGCCGCCGAGGCGTCGTTTACTCGCGATGATCGTCTTTACTTTCGAGGAGCGGGCTGGTACGATGCCCCCCGAAAAATGAATCTTCACGCTATGTATATCACCTCTTGATGATGAGGATAGTGACGATCATGATGAGATATCGATTGGTCGCGGCCGTTGCGATCGCCCTCGGCCTCCTGTGGAGCACCGGAACGCCCCCTGCGGCCGGGGCGGAACCGAAGGGGGCTCCCACCACGCCGTCTGACGAGGGGCCGGGACGGGCCGTACCGACGCTGGGCAACGAACACGTCTCGTCGCCCAGCGCTCCGCACGTTCCATACAACACCTCGCCGCCGACATCGGGGCCTCACCTCCAATGGACCGCCAAGTGGGGCGTCCACAAAACCCCGATCCTGCGCGAACTGCAGGTCCACAACTTAGAAGACGGCGGGGTGGTGATCCAATATAAGTGCGACACCCCTTGCCCCGAATTGGTCGGGAACCTCGAAGCCCTGGCCGCTCGGTATCAGGCAAAGGCCGACGCCGACCGCGCCAAAGTGAGCCCGCTGCTCAAGAAGCCCGAGGCACCGGTCCGCAGCCGCTACGACCATCTGATCGTCGCGCCGTATCCCGACATGGAGCATACGATCGCGCTCACCGCGTGGGGACGGATCGACACGCTCGATCGATACGATGAAGCCCGAATCGTGAAGTTCATCGAAGCCTACATCGGCGTCGACCACCATCCCGCCCAGGAGAAGGCTCCGGCCGCGCCGACGCCTTGATGGCCGCTCCGTTCGGTCGCCATCTCGCGCTGGCCTGCGTCTCGGGCGTGCTGCTCGCCCTTAGTTTTCCCCTCCCCCATTTCTCGCTGCTCGCGTGGCTGGCCCTCGTGCCCCTTCTGGTCGCGGCGCCCCAGGTGTCGGGACGCGACGCCTTCGTCCTCGGATGGGTCGCCGGTCTCACGTTTTTCACGGGCAGCCTGCACTGGTTGACCAATACCATGGTCAACTACGGTCACCTCCCCGCGTCGCTGAGCTACCTGCTCCTCCTTCTCTTCACAACGTATCTCGGGCTGTACATCGGATTGTTCGCGCTCGCGGTTCGGGTGCTCGCCGATCGACCGGTCTGGCTTCGACTCGCGGCCGCACCCGCGGTGTGGACGACGCTCGAGTTCGCACGCGCGCACCTGTTGACGGGATTCCCGTGGGCCACGTTCGGCTACTCCCAGGCCACGACGCTCCCGCTGATCCAGATCGCCGACACGGTCGGGGTGTACGGCCTCTCGTATCTGCTCGTGTTCGTCAACGTCGCGCTCGCGCAAGCGCTGACCGCGCTTCTGCCGCGCGCCGAGATGCCGCTGCCGATCCCCGTCGCGTCGTTCCTCCCGACGGGAACGCCGTTTCCGAAGCCCGCGGTGTTCGGTCCCCTGGCCGCCGCGGTCCTCCTCGTCAACGCGGTGTTGGTGTACGGCCATTGGCGCCTGGACGAACTGACCCGCGGCGCGCCCGCGGCGGACCCGATCAAGGTCGCCGTGATCCAAGGCAATATCGACCAACACCAGAAATGGGATCCCGAATATCTGCGCGAGACGATCGCTCGGTATCAAGCGCTCACCCGCGACTCCGTCGCCCAGCGGCCGGACCTCGTGGTCTGGCCCGAGAGCGCGATGCCGTTTTTCTTCGAGCGGGACGACGCATACCGCAACGATCTGATCGCGTTCGTCGCACGCCAGGACGTGCCCCTCTTGTTCGGAAGCCCCGCGCTCGACACTCCGCGCGGCGAGTCGCCCCGGCTGTACAACAGCGCGTACCTCATCTCCGCTCGGGGCGCGGTGGTCGGCCGCTACGATAAGCTGCACCTGGTCCCGTTCGGCGAGTACGTGCCGCTGGCCCCGCTCCTGTTCTTCGTCGACAAGATGGTGGACGGGATCGGCGAGTTCGTCCCGGGCGCGCAGCCGACGATCTTCGAGCTCGACCGGGCTCGGCTGGGGGTGATGATTTGCTTCGAGGTCGTGTTCCCGGATCTGACGCGCCGGGCCGTCTTGGGCGGGGCGTCGCTGATGGCCGCCATCACCAACGACGCCTGGTTCGGCTATTCCGCGGCGCCCTATCAGCACCTCGAGATGGTGGCGTTTCGCGCCGTCGAAAACCGCGTCCCGTTCGCCCGAGCCGCCAACACCGGCATTTCGGGATTCATCGACGCCACCGGCCGTATCTCCGAAACCAGCGACCTCTTCGTGCCTACGGCGCGCACGGCGTCGCTCGCGCCCCGGACCAGGACCACGTTCTACACGCGGCACGGCGACGTCTTTGCGTGGCTCTGCGTCGGCGTCACCGGCGCCCTCTTCTGGTGGCACACCTGGTTCGGTTCGCGCGCCGGACGCCCCCCGGGGCTGCCGCGGTCGTCCTGGTCGGCATGACTCGGAGGCCGATGGCGTGGTACAATCGCCGCCGTTGAACCCACACAACACGTTCACCCTCACGCGAAGGAGCGCCTCGTGATTAGTTTGGAAGAGTTTCAGACCCGCTTCGACACGCTGCGTCGCCGCATGACGACCCTGCGGGGGTATCTTTGACCCCGCTCGCCTGACCGCGCGCCTCGACGAGATCGAGCGCCTCACCGTCGCCCCCGAGTTTTGGCAGGACCAGCGGAAAGCCAAGCCGATCACCCAGGAGAAATCCAAGCTGTTCCGGGAACTGGATCGCTGGCGGCTCGCCGAGCGCCAAGCCGACGACATCGCCGCGGCCATCGAGCTGTCGGCCGGGGGTGATTCGACGTTGCTCGCGGAATTGAACCGGCAGCTCGACGCATTTGAACAGACGCTGGCCCACCTGGAACGGGAGAATCTGCTCTCCGGGGAGAAAGATCTCAACAGCGCGATCGTCACGATTCACCCGGGGGCCGGCGGGACCGAGTCGCAGGATTGGGCGCAGATGCTGATGCGGATGTACCTGCGCTGGGCCGAGCGGTCGGGCTACGCCGTGGAGATGATCGATCTTCAAACCGGTGACGAAGCCGGGATCAAGAGCGTGACGTTTCTCGTCAAGGGTGAATACGCCTATGGCCGCCTCCGTGTGGAGGCCGGCGTGCATCGGCTGGTCCGCATCTCGCCGTTCGATGCCAACAAGCGCCGCCACACAAGCTTCGCCTCGGTCTTCGTCTACCCCGAACTCGAAGACGACATCGACATCGTGATCGACGAAAAAGACCTCCGCATCGACACGTACCGCGCCTCCTCCGCGGGTGGCCAGCACGTCAACAAGACCTCCTCCGCCGTCCGCATCACCCACCTGCCCACCGGCACCGTCACCCAGTGCCAGAACGAACGGTCGCAGCACCAGAACAAGGACGTGGCGATGAAGGTCCTGCGCGCGGAGCTGTACGAGCTGGAGCAGCGCAAGAAAGAAGAGGAGATGGCCAAGCTCACCGGCGAGAAGAAGGAAATCGGCTGGGGCAGCCAGATCCGTTCGTACGTCTTCCAACCGTATCAGATGGTGAAGGACCACCGCACGGGCAAGGAAGTCGGCAACGTCTCGGCGGTGATGGACGGCGACCTCGATGGGTTCATCGAAGCCTACCTGATGCAGGCGGCGGTGGGAGCGTCGGCGAAGAAATAAATGGAGCGATAAGCAAGCCACGACTCTCAGCAGAGGGCCAGGCAGGAAACCATGCCACCGAATCGCCCGATACTCCCCTGGAAACGCTTTTGGTGCCCATTAGGCGCCGAGATTAACTGTGGGATGTCGGGCGATGGCTTTTTGACCAACCCCGAAGACGAGATGGGGCGGATTTTTAATCCCAACGTTAAGGAGATCGGTCAACTTCTTGACCTCCCATGCTTAGTACTGGTTGGCGAACCTGGGCTTGGAAAGACGACCGCCCTCAACGCAATCCGCCCAGATCTCATTTCCCGACTATCGTCAGAAAGAAATCTAATTTGGGAGGATATGCGTTCGGTTCCAGACCCAGCCACATTCAGACAACGAGTTTTCGAGACCCCCGAGTGGACGACCTGGCGCTCGTCACAACATGAGAAGCTGATCCTTGTTGTCGACGGGGTTGACGAGGGCCTGATGCGCCTTTCCAATTTTGTGCCATTCCTCACGCGCGAGCTTGAGGGGGCACCGCACGAGCGGCTTCAAGTAGTTTTGGCATGTCGGACAGCCGACTGGCCCACGGCTCAGGGCAAAGCGCTGTTGAATCAGTGGTCAGCCAGTAAAGACCAGCCCCTCGTGTGGGAACTTTGCCCGCTCAGGCAGACCGACGCCCGCCTCGCTGCCGAGCAAAGCGGTGTCGATCCAGACGCATTTATCAAAGCCCTTTATGCTAGTGGAACCGTGGGGCTTGCATCTCGCCCTATCACGTTGTTCTTCCTCCTGCAGAGCGAGAATTTTACGGGCACACGCACCACTCTTTATGAACAAGGCTGCCTCAAACTATGCGAAGAGCAGGACCGATCTCGCCTTGAAAGCCAGCAGGCTCAAGGCGCCTCGTGGTCCGCTCCCCGACAACTCCACCAAGTCGCTGCGCGGATCGCGTATGTCCTGACGCTTGGCGGCAAATCTTCCGTGTATGGTGGCGAGTCGGAAGGCCTAGCTGACTCAGATATCAACATCGATGACTTAACAGGCAGCTTCGAAACAGTCGAAGGTGTTCGATTCCCAGTAACCGATCGTATCGTCAAAGAGGCGCTCAAAACCGCCCTTTTTTCGTCTCGCGGGTCTGACAGAATCGGGTTCGCCCACCAAACGTTTGCAGAACACATGGCGGCTCAATATCTCCGCCGTCTTCCGCTTGTTCAAGTCCGTGGAATGCTGTGCCAAAGAGAGGGGCCAAAAGAACATGTCATCCCTCAACTCGCAGAAACTGCCGCATGGCTTGCCAGCCTCCATGATGAGTTCTATCGCTTCGTCACTACTGTCCCAACGTTGTTGATTGATACGGCTCTAACCCATTGATAGTGCGTTCAGAAATGCGTTTTGTGCCTGTCACCGACTTGAACTGGTCAGAGTGGTTCTGCGACTCTGCG